>NZ_CP117709.1:3000000-3300000 GCF_028622875.1 Streptomyces sp. MMBL 11-1
CGTCGGCGCTGCCGCCCGCCATGCCGCCCGCGACCGGGATGTCCTTGGCGATGTGCAGGTGGACGGCGGGCTCGACGCCGTGCCGCTCGGCGAGCGCGAGGGCGGCGCGGGCGGCGAGGTTGGTGGTGTCCAGCGGGACCTGGGCGGCGTCCGGGCCCGAGCAGGTGACGCGCAGCTCGTCGGCCGGGGCCGCGGTGACCTCGTCGTACAGGCCGACGGCGAGGAAGACGTTGGCCAGGTCGTGGAAGCCGTCGGGGCGGGCGGCGCCCACGGCGAGCTGGACGTTGACCTTGGCGGGGACGCGGACGGTGACGGCCGTACCCACAGGGTTCACAGGGCCGCCTCCGGCTTGTTCTCGGCGATCGCCGCGAACTCCTCCACCGTCAGCGCCTCGCCGCGCGCCTGCGGCGAGATCCCGGCGGCGACGAGCGCCGCCTCGGCGGCAGGCGCGGAGCCGGCCCAGCCGGAGAGGGCGGCGCGCAGGGTCTTGCGGCGCTGGGCGAAGGCGGCGTCCACGACGGCGAAGACCTCGGCGCGGGAGGCGGTGGTGGCGAGGGGTTCGGTGCGGCGGACCAGGGAGACGAGCCCGGAGTCGACGTTCGGGGCGGGCCAGAAGACGGTGCGGCCGATGGACCCGGCGCGCTTGACCTCGGCGTACCAGTTGGCCTTCACCGACGGCACGCCGTACACCTTGTTGCCGGGGCGGGCGGCGAGCCGGTCGGCGACCTCGGCCTGGACCATGACGAGGGTCCGCTCGATGCTGGGGAAGCGCTCCAGCATGGTCAGCAGGACGGGCACGGCCACGTTGTACGGGAGGTTCGCCACGAGCGCGGTCGGGGCGGGTCCGGGCAGCTCGGTGACCAGCATCGCGTCCGAGTGGACCAGGGCGAAGCGGTCGGCGCGCTCCGGCATCCGGGCCCGGACCGTGGCGGGCAGCGCGGCGGCGAGCACGTCGTCGATCTCGACCGCGACGACCCGGTCCGCCGCCTCCAGCAGCGCCAGGGTCAGCGAGCCGAGCCCGGGGCCGACCTCGACGACGGTGTCGTCCGGGCGGACCTCGGCCGTGCGCACGATGCGGCGGACGGTGTTGGCGTCGATGACGAAGTTCTGACCGCGCTGCTTGGTGGGGCGTACGCCCAGCTTCGCGGCCAGGTCGCGGATGTCTGCGGGGCCCAGGAGGGCGTCGGGCTCTGTGCTGCTCACCCGGTAAGCCTACGGCCGCGGTGGGGCCACGGGCCCGCCCCCCGCCGCGCGTACGGGGGCAGGCCCGGCCGGCGGTCAGAAATCGAACGCGCGGGCGGTGTTGTCGTCGACCGCGGCGGCCAGCACGTCCTCGTCCACTCCCTTGACCTCGGCCATGGCGCGGAGCGTGACCGGGATGAGGTAGGGCGCGTTGGGCCGCCCGCGGTACGGGGCGGGGGTGAGGAAGGGGGCGTCCGTCTCGACGAGGAGCAGTTCGGCCGGGGCGACGGCCAGGGCGTCCCGCAGCGGCTGGGCGTTCTTGAAGGTCACGTTGCCCGCGAAGGACATGAAGTACCCGGCCCGCGCGCAGATCCGGGCCATGTCGGCGTCGCCGGAGTAGCAGTGGAACACGGTCCGCTCGGGCGCGCCCGCGTCGCGCAGGACCCGCAGGACGTCCTCGTGCGCGTCGCGGTCGTGGATGACCAGGGCCTTGCCGTGCCGCTTGGCGATCTCGATGTGGGCCCGGAAGGACTCCTCCTGGGCGGCGACGCCCTCGGGCCCGGTGCGGAAGAAGTCCAGGCCCGTCTCGCCGACCCCGCGCACGTGGTCGAGGGCGGCCAGCGCGTCGATCTCCGCCAGCGCCTCGTCCAGCGCCGCCCTGCCGCCGGGCTCCCGCGCCCCCTGCCGGGCGGTGCCGTCCGGATCGCCGTGGACGATGCGCGGGGCCTCGTTGGGGTGCAGGGCGACCGAGGCGTGGACGGCGGGGTGGGCGGCCGCGGTGTCGGCGGCCCAGCGGGAGCCGGCCACGTCGCAGCCGACCTGGACGACGGCTCTCACGTTCACCGCGGCGGCCCGGGCGAGGGCCTCCTCGACGGTGGCGTCCTGCATGTCCAGGTGGGTGTGGGAGTCGGCGACCGGAACCCGCAGGGGCTCGGGCAGCGGCGGGGCTTCGGTACGGCTCATGCCGACGATCGTACGAGGGCCCCACCCTCGTACGATCGTCGGCTGCGGAAGCCACCCGGGTACGTCATCCGCGACGGAGGGCCCGCCCCATCCGCGCCGGAAGGATCACGTCACCCGCGGTGGTGGGTCGGTGTCACCCGCGGTGGAGGAGGGGAGGCGTTACCGGCGGTGGAAGGGGTGGAGCAGGTCGGACAGCCGCCAGTGCCGGGCCGGGGCCGCGGCGGTCGACACGGTCCGGTCCTTCGCGGCGGTCGCCTCGGCGCGCGGCGTCTGCTGCTTGCGCAGGAGCTCCTGGACGCCCGCGACCCGCCCCGCCCGCATGATCCGCACCACGTGTCCGCCGCAGTTCGTGCAGGTGGGCGTGGAGAGCGGGGACGGCACGCGCTCGCCGTCCGCCGTGTAGACGACGAAGGCGTGGCCGTGGACGTCGACGTGGTGCTCTATCTCGTAGGACTGCTCCCAGCCGTACCCGCACTTCATGCAGGCGAAGGCATACGCCTCGTGGACAGTGGTGGCTGCGATCTCGCTCATGCCTGCTCCTCTTGGCCGCGGGTCACGCGCTCCGGGGACGGGCGGCCCGACCGAGGGTTCTTCGAGCGGGTGGCCCGTCCCTTCCAGTGGACACCTGCACCCGTACGGACGCACCAGCTCAGGCCCGATGTTGGTGCGTTCTTGGCCTCCTTTGGCCGCCCTTTGCCGACGCATGGCGTTGGACTGGACCAACGGAGAACAACGCGTGACCGCCGGGCCACCGAGCGCCCCCAGCGCGCCGCCCGCCGACCGTGAACGCGCCCGCGCACCACCCCCGTCCGCCCCCTCCTCCTCCCTTGCGTTCCCGGGCTTTTCCCCCACCCGCACCCCATGAATTCATCATTCAATTGAAAACGCGATTTCCCCGGATCCCGCTCGCCGATTTGCGGCGCCCCCATTCCTCCTTTTCACTCATTACGTCCACCCCATTTCCCACAGGACGGGGAACAACCCATGTTCACCACGGACACCACTGCCACCGACATCGAGATGGACCTCGACGCCGCCCTCAACCCGGGCGAGGTCGAAGGTCTGTACCGCGACTCCCGCGAATGCGCCTACCTCGCGCTTCTCGGGGGCGGCAGCGTGCTGCTTCTCTCGCCGCCGACCCCGCGCCCGAAGAAGGGCTAGTCGCCGGCACATGGACCAGACACATGCTCCGTCGCCCCTGGCGGGCGCCGTGCATGACCTGGCAACAGAGGTGGTCCTCGCTCTTCGGAGCGGGGACCACCTCGCCACGGTGTGCGGCGCGGCGGGAATCGACGAGGAGAATAGGACCGGAATCGCGGCGGCACGGGTCATCGGGGCCGACCTTCTGCTGCCCAGTGTTCTCTACGGACGCCATCCGCATCCGGGTGACGTCGCCGTGCTCGACCGGGCGGCGCGGGAATTCCCGCCCAAGCCCGACGCTCCGGCCGCGACGGCCTGGAGCCACTGGCACATGATCTCCACGCTGCAGCGGCTGACGCCGCCTCCACCGGGAGCGGCCGCGCCCGCGACGTACGCGGAACCCGACGCCGCCTGGCTGGAAGGAGCGCCCTGGCAGGGGTTCACCCACCAGCTCTCGGTGCTCGCGCCGCTCGCCGTCCCGGCCGCCCCCTCGGCCGTGCGGCGGGCCGCGACGAACCGGGCCGTCGACCTGGCGCGCGGCTTCGTCCGCGCGGTCCGGCGGCGCGACTGGCTCCAGGCGGCGGGCGCGGGCCGCTGGCTCGCGGCCACCGGCGGCGAACCGGCGACGCTGGGCCTGGAACGCGGCCTGGACTTCGTCGAGCTGATGGGCGGCCACGACCCCCGGGTCACCCTCCATGTCCGGGCCGCCCGGCTGATGGCCGAAGCGAGGGCACGGTGACCACGACCGCGACGCAGGGCCCCTCGCAGGACCGCCCGGCCGGGGGACCGCGGCGTCGGCCGGGGGCGGGGGGCGCGGACCGCCGGGAGCACTCGGCCCCCGGCGCCGCGCTCGCCGTCCTCCCCGACGTCCTGCGCGAAGCCCTCGCCTGGACCGACACCCACCGGGCGCGCTTCGCGCTCCCCGACGACGTCCTGGAACCCCACACCCAGGTCAACGCCACGCTGAAGCCGCTGGGCGAACTGGCCCAGCTCGGCTCCACGATCCGCCGCACCACCGCCCCCGGCACCCCGGAGCACGAACTGGCCGGGGACCTCGTCGCGTACGCCTGGGAGCAGACGGCGGCGGGCGAACTGCTCCTGGAGCTGCTGCGCGCCGAACCGTTCGCGGCGTACCCGTACGAGATCTACGCCGCCTTCGCCGGGTACGGGCTGCGCCACGAGGGCTTCGAGGCCCTGGCCCGCCCGCTCACCGCGACCCGCGCCTGGGCCCACACCGAGCAGCACGCCAACCGGCAGCTCGGTCTGGTCAACTCCGAGCGGCGGGTCGGCGTGGTGCCCCACACCGACGCCGGGGCGGTCCTGTCCCGGACCTGGCTGGGCGGCCTGTCGGAGCCCTGGATGTTCGAGGGCCCCTCCGGCTACGCCCTGACCCACGCGGTCTTCCACGTCACGGACTGGGGGCTGATGCCCGACCGGGTCCCCGCGAGGATCGACGGCTATCTGCGGACCTGGCTGCCCGCGTGGGCCGACGGCTGCGTGGAGAGCGCCCAGTGGGACCTCACCGGCGAGCTGCTGGCGGTCGCGGCGGCCCTGCCGGGCCCGCCGCCCGCGGAGCTGCTCGACGCGGTCTGGCCGGTGCTGGCGGACGTCCAGCACGCGACGGGCTGTCTCCCGGAGACCGGCGTACCGGTGCGGGACCTTTCACCGGACCCGTATCCCTTCATCGACTGCTATCACTCCACGCTCGTGACGGCCTTCGCCGCGGCCCTGTCCCTGAGGTCGCTGCGCGGGGCCGGCGAGGCCGTGCCCGGCCGGGAAAGGCGGACCGCATGAGCAGCGGCATCCAGCAGATCCACGACGTGGGGGCGAAGGCCCTGGGCTGGCTGTACGAACACCGGGACGGCTTCCGGCTGGAGCCCGATCCGTCCCCGGAGGTGGGGATGCTGGACCGCTTCAAGCCCCTGGGCGAGCTGGCGGTGGTCGGCAAGGTCATCTTCCGCGAGGGCGTGGCCGGCTCGCAGCAGTCCTCCCTGGCCCACAAGCTCCTGGACCACGCCTGGCACGAACTGCTGGACTCCGGCGCCCGGCTGCTGGAGGGCCAGCGGCGCGAGCCGCTCTCGCCGGTGCCGCTGGAGGTCTACGTACCGTTCCGGGAGCTGGGCTACCGGCAGCCGGACCTGGAGTCCGCGATCCGCCTCAACCACCGGCTGGCCAGCTGGGCGGCGCTGGAGGTGCGTCCGGTGCGGCGGCTGGGGCTGTCCACGATCGAGCGGCGCTTCGGGGTGGAGCCGAGCGTCCCGGAGACGGCGGCGCTGGCCCACACCTGGCTGGCGCGCCGGCCCGAGCCGTGGACGGTCGAGGGCCACACCGCCTACGACATCACGCACACGGTGTTCCACCTCACCGACTGGGGCGAGAGGCCCTCGGGACTCCCCGCCGACATCGCGGAGTACCTGGCGCTGTGGCTGCCGGTCTGGCTGGACGACTGGCTGGACCTGAAGCGCTGGGACCTGCTGGGCGAACTGCTGGTCGTCGACGCGTGCCTCCCCGAGCCGACGCTGGACCCGGCGGCCTGGCAGGGGTTCGCGCAGGCCCAGCAGCCGGACGGGGCGATGCCGGCGCTCGGCGGGATGCCCGAGGGGGACGAGGAGACGGTGTTCGACCTCGTCTACCACCCGACGCTGGTCGCCGCGTTCGCCTCGGCGCTCGCGATGTCCCGCGCCCTGTCCGACCTCAGCGCGACGCCGGCCCCGGCATGACGGACGTGACGGCGGTCCGCGTGGACACCCCCGGCGCCCCGGCCACCGCCCGCCTCCTGGCCGAGGCGGCGCGGGCGGTCGACGCGCCGGACCTGGTGCTCGCGGTCAGCCGGAACGGGGTGCGCACCGTCCACACCGGGGGGAGCGGGGAGCCGGGCCCGGTCCCCCGCGAGCTGCTGGGTTACGAGCTGGGCTCGGCGTCGAAGCCGTACGCGGGGCTGCTGCTGGCCCGGCTGGTGGCGCAGGGCCGGGTGCGGTACGCGGACCGGGCGGCGGACCTGCTGGCCCCGGGCTTCCCGGTGCACCCGTCGGTGCGCCGGATCACCCTGCGCCACCTGCTCACCCACACCTCGGGGCTGCCGGGCCTGCCCGCCGACTTCTACCCGCAGGCGGTGCCCCGTTGGTCCACCGACCCGTACGGCGGCTACCCGGCCGACCGGGTGGTCCGGGCCTTCCTGCGGGCCCGCCCGCGCCACCGGCCCGGGACCCGCTGGCACTACTCGAACTTCGCCGTCTCGGTCCTCGGCCACACCCTGGCGGCGGCCACCGGCACGCCGTGGGAGGTCCTGCTGCACCAGCAGGTACTGGCCCCGCTGCGCCTGGACGCGACCCGGGTGCGCCCGGGGCCGGAGGGCACGGAGGCGGTCGGCCACCGCCGCGACGGGACGCCGGTGCCCGTGCTGGACACCGGGGGCTTCACGGCGGCGGGCGCGGTCCGGGCGACCCCGCTGGACCTGCTGACGTTCCTGGAGGCGCACGTGGGCGGGCCGGACCCCCGGGACCCGGCACCCCGGAACGCGACGCCCCGGGACCCGACACTGAGCGCCGCGCTCACCGACGTGTGCCGCCCCCTGCTGCGGCGCGGCCTGCGGCACACCCACACCCACACGCTCACGTGGTTCCACCATCCGTCCCCGCACGGCCCGGTCCTCTTCCACGCCGGGGCGACCCTGGGCCAGCAGGCGTTCCTGGGCTTCTGCCCGGGCACGGGTCTCGCGGTGGCGGCGACGGCGACGCGGCGGGTGCACCGGGCGGACACGTTCGTCGCGACGGCGTACGGCCTGCTGACGGAAACGCCCTGAGCGCTACGGCTTCGGCGGGGCGGCCTCCCCCGCGCTGTTCCCCGCGCTCTTCGCCGCGTCCTTCTCCGCGTTCTTGGCGGCCACCACCGCGTCGAAGACGTCCCGCTTGGGCAGCCCGGCGGCGGCGGCGACGGCGGCGATCGCCTCCTTGCGCCGCTCCCCCGCCTCCTCGCGCACCCGCACGCGCCGCACCAGTTCCTCGGCGTCCAGCCCTTCGTCGCCGGAGTCGGTGGCGCCCTCCACGACGACGGTGATCTCCCCGCGTACGCCGTCGGCGGCCCACACCGCCAGCTCGCCGAGCGGACCGCGCTTGACCTCCTCGTACGTCTTGGTCAGCTCCCGGCACACGGCGGCGCGCCGCCCGTCGCCGAAGACCTCGGCCATCGCGGCGAGGGTGTCGTCGAGCCGGTGAGGGGCCTCGAAGAAGACCATGGTGCGCCGCTCGTCCCCGACCTCCCGGAGCCTGGAGAGCCGTTCACCCGCCTTGCGGGGCAGAAACCCCTCGAAGCAGAAACGGTCCACGGGCAGTCCGGAGAGGGCGAGCGCGGTCAGCACGGCGCTGGGCCCGGGGACGGCGGTGACGCGGATGTCCTTCTCCACGGCCGCGGCGACGAGCCGGTAGCCGGGGTCGGAGACGGACGGCATGCCCGCGTCCGTGACGAGCAGGACACGCGCGCCGCCGGTCAGGGCTTCGACGAGTTCCGGCGTGCGGGCGGACTCGTTCCCCTCGAAGTAGGACACGACACGCCCCGAGGTCTGGATGCCGAGCGCCTGGGTGAGCCGGCGCAGCCGCCGGGTGTCCTCGGCGGCCACGACGTCGGCCCGCTCCAGTTCGGCGGCCAGGCGTGGCGGGGCGTCGGCCACGTCACCGATGGGGGTCCCTGCGAGCACGAGCGTTCCAGTCATTCCAGTCACAACAGCCATCCTCGCAGCACGGGCAGCGCCCTTCGCACAGACGCGTTCCCTACGATGGCGCGGTGACGAGTACCGCACCCGAGACCCAGCGGGGCCAAGACGCCGGGGATCCGCCCGGCGAACAGCCGACCTCCTGGCAACGGCGGCTGCGCCGCTTCGGCCATGATCCCCGGCCGGAAACCTCCCTCCGCGACCGGCTGGACCCGCCGTACACGCGGCCCGGACGGCAGGTGTGGTCGGTGCTCGCGATCCCGCCGCACGTGGCCGACCGGCTGGTGCGGTGGTCCGGCTGGGGCGGCCCGCTCCTGGTGACGCTGGTCGCCGGGCTGCTGCGCTTCTGGAAGCTGGACCAGCCGCACGCGGTGATATTCGATGAGACGTATTACGCGAAGGACGCCTGGGCGCTGGTCAACCAGGGGTACGAGGGGTCCTGGCCCAAGGACGTCGACAAGCAGATCCTGAACGACCCCTCCTCCGTCCCGATCCCGACCGACCCGGGCTATGTGGTGCACCCGCCGGCCGGCAAGTGGATCATCGGCTTCGGTGAGCAGCTGTTCGGCTTCACGCCGTTCGGCTGGCGCTTCATGGTGGCGGTGCTCGGCACGGTCTCCGTCCTCCTGCTGTGCCGGATCGGCCGGCGGCTGTTCCGCTCCACGTTCCTGGGCTGTCTGGCGGGCCTGCTGCTCGCGGTGGACGGGCTGCACTTCGTGATGAGCCGGACCGCGCTGCTCGACCTGATCGTCATGTTCTTCGTCCTGGCCGCGTTCGGCTGCCTGGTGGCCGACCGGGACCATGTCCGCCGTCGATGGGCCGACGCGCTGCCGGTGGACGCGGAGGGGGTGCTGCGCCCGGACGCCCGGATCGCGGAGACCCTGCGGCTGGGGTGGCGGCCGTGGCGGCTGGCGGCGGGCGTGATGCTGGGCCTGGCCTTCGCCACGAAGTGGAACGGCCTCTACGTGCTGGCCGCGTTCGGCCTGATGACGGTCCTGTGGGATGTCGGCGCGCGCCGCACGGCGGGGGCCGTCCACCCCTACCGGGCGGTGCTGCGCCGGGACCTGATCCCCGCCTTCTTCTCCACGGTGCCGGTCGCGATCGTCACGTACGTCGCCTCGTGGACCGGCTGGATCGTCACGGACAAGGGCTACTTCCGGAACTGGGCGGCCACCGAGGGCAAGGACTCCGCCTGGAGTTGGCTGCCCGACTGGCTGCGCAGCCTGTGGCACTACGAGAACCAGGTGTACGACTTCCACGTCGGCCTGACCTCGGGCCACACGTACGAGTCCAACCCGTGGAGCTGGCTCGTGCTGGGCCGGCCCGTGTCGTACTTCTACGAGGACCGGACCGGCTGCGAGGAGTCGGCCACCGGCAAGTGCGCCAGCGAGGTCCTCGCCATCGGCACCCCGCTGCTGTGGTGGCTGGCGTGCTTCGCCCTCGTGTACGTGCTCTGGCGCTGGTTCTTCCGCCGCGACTGGCGGGCGGGCGCGATCGCCTGCGGTGTGGTGGCGGGCTGGCTGCCCTGGTTCTTCTACCAGGAACGGACGATCTTCCTCTTCTACGCGGTCGTGTTCGTCCCGTTCCTGTGTCTGGCCGTGACGATGATGCTGGGCGCGATCGTCGGCCCGGCGGCGGGCACGGGCACCCGGGCCGAACTGGGCCTCGCCGCCCAGGACCCCGGCGGCGAACGCCGCCGCACGCTGGGGGCGATCGCGGTGGGCGTGCTGGTGCTCCTGATCGTCTGGAACTTCATCTACTTCCACCCGCTGTTCACGGGGACGTCGATCCCGGAGGACCTCTGGCGGGACCGGATGTGGCTGGACACGTGGGTGTAGGCACCGCGGTTCGACGGGCGGGAAACCAAAATGCGGGCGGGCCGCGACGACATGTCGTCGCGGCCCGCCCGCATTTCACAACCCGCCCGCCAGCCCGCCCGTATTTCACAGCCGCCCGCATTTCACAGGTTTCCGTCCGGTCGGCAGCATTCCGGACTCCTCTTTCCGACCGCCACCCGAAGGTCAGAAGAAGTGCTTTCGCCCGCCCACAGCACGGCCGGTCGCACCCAGGATCCACAGGATGGCACCCACCAGAATAAGAATGCCGCCGATGGTCGTCAGAAGTCCGACACCGACAAGCATGCCGACGAGCAGCAGAATAAGCCCAAGGATGATCATTTCGTTTCCCATCGTCAAGACGGTTCAGACGCGTATGCGCCTGCGCTTCACAACGGCCTCAGTGCACCTCACCGGTACCGCCCGGTTCCGGAAGTCCCAGAACCTCATTGCGAAAGTCCTGGTGCCCGGCAATTCGGCATTCACACATTGCTCAGCGCCCCCGTTCACTTCGCCGCCCAACGGACTCGCCCCCCGTACGTCGGCGCGGGGCCGGCGCTCCGCGTTCCCGCGCCCGAGCAGGGTGGGCGGGTCCCCGGGATGACTTCGGGGGGAATCAGTCGCCCCCGCAGCCGCCTCCGCAGCTCGACCCGCACGTGGAGCCGCAGCCGCCGCCCCCGTGGTGCCGGGTGCCGGAGCCACGCCCGCTCGACCCGCGCGACGAGCGGGGCGGCGGGTTCGTGCGGCGCTCCTCCGCCTCGCGCTCCGCCCGCCGGTGGCGCTCCGCCCGCTCCCGGCCCTCGCGCAGCCGCTGCTGCTGCCGGACGGCGCCGTCCGCCGGTTCCCACGGGCCCAGCCCGTGGCGGCGGTCCGGGCGGAGCGGGACCGTGGTCACGGTCGCGTACATCCGCCCCAGCTCCTGGTGGCGGTGGTACTCGGCGCAGGCGTATTCAAGGACGACCTCGTCGCCCTCCGCGGGGGTGCCGTACAGGACCGCTTCGAAGGGCTCGTGCCGCGGGTCGATGTCGTGGTGCCCGTTCCCCACCCCGTACGCCGAGCCGCCGCCCAGGAGCCGCGTCCGTTCGCGGGTGTCGCCCTTGCGGGGGGTGTACGCGATCAGGGGGGCCGCGGAGCGGGTGCGGGCGTCCGCGCACACCCAGTGGCGTCCGTCCGCACCGGCGCGCACGCCCACGATCAGGGCCGGCTGGGCCTCCCGGTGCAGCCGTCGGGCCGCCAGGTGGGCGAGCTGGCCCCGGCCGTAGAAGGACGTCCCGGCCACGAGGAGCACCAGGGCGATGCGCTGCTGCCCGACGGCGTCGTAGGCGGCACCGGAGTCGGAGGGTTCCCCGAACAGGCCCTCGGCGAGGACGCCGAGGGCGGCCAGGCAGAGGGCCAGCCCGAGGTAGACCTGCTGGTGGCCCCGGTGCCCGTCCGATTCCGGGGTGCCGTGGGGCAGCGGGAAGCGGCGTCCTCCCGCGGCGGCCAGCGCCAGGGCCCGCTGCCGGCGCCGGGCCCGCAGCCGGAGGCAGCTTCCCGTGAGCGCGAGGGCGCAGGCGGCGAGGACCACCAGCCGTCCGGCCCTCGCCGGGCCGTCCAGGTCGCCGGACCGGGCCAGGGCCAGCGCCGCCTCCCCGGCGACGAGCACGGCCGCCGGGACGGCGGCGACCGGAACGTACCGGTACCAGAGCGGCAGGGCGGTCAGCAGGACGAGCCCCGGGTACCTCAGCCAGTCCGTCCCGTCCCCGGGCCCGCTGTGCCAGGCCAGGGACGCGGACGAGAGCGCGAACAGCAGGACGTACGCCGCCGCGACCAGGCCGGCCAGGGCCCAGCCGCCCGTGGCCGGGGCGAGAACGGCCGGGACCGCCGCCTTCCGCCACCGCTCGGCGTCGGGCACGGCCCAGGGGGAGATGCCGCCGGACAGCCGGGAGGCGACACCGCTTCCGGTCACGGTCCAGGTGTCGGACGCACCTTCGGGCAGGATTCCGGTCGGCAGATGCTTGATGGGGCAGGCCGTCACCGGACCACCGCCGCGCGCCCTCGTCCGCCCATGCCGCACGCCCCCCGACGTTCGCTCCCCCGTGCATTACCGGCCAGTCTTCCCACCCCGGCCCCCCATCACACGGCCGCACGCGGCATGGCCCCGCATCGCGCGGTGTCACGCCCCATCGCACGGGGTCACCCCGCGTCGCGCGGCGCGTCGAACAGCGGGTCGCGCACCGGATCACGCCACATCACCCCGCATCACGCCACGGAGAGCGCTTTCCGGCCAAGCATTCCGGTCCGGTAACAACGCCCTCACCACCTGCCACAAGCCTTTAGGGTTCCTCACAGTTGCCCCTTGAACGTGTTCAGGGGGCCTCCTGGGGAGGGGGACTGCGAGATGCGCAGTGGAGCGAAGGTCGCCGTGATCGGCGGCGCGTTCGTCCTGATGGCCGGAGGGATCGGTTACGGGGCGTACAGCATGCTCGGCGACACCGTCGGCGGGGACGGCGGTACGCGGAGCGCGGCCGAGTCGTCGAAGGTGAAGACCGGGCCGCCGAGCGCGGAGGAGACAGCGGAGACGTCGAAGGGCTTCCTCGACGCCTGGGCGGCGGGGGACGCGACGGCCGCGTCCCTCCTCACCAACAACGAGGCGGACGCGGAGCCGGTGCTCGCCTCGTACGGCGAGGACGCCCGCATCGGCGAGGTGAAGATCACCCCGGGCCCGGCCGTCGGCACGAAGGTGCCCTACACGGTCAAGGCGACCGTCTCGTACGACGGGAAGTCCAAGCCCCTCTCGTACGCCTCGGAGCTGACCGTGGTGCGCGGCCTGACGACGGGCAAGGCCCTGGTCGACTGGGCCCCGACGGTCGTGCACCCGCAGCTGACGGAGGGCGCGACGCTGAAGACGGGCGCGTCCTCCACGCCGGCGATCGAGGCCGTCGACCACAGCGGGCAGGTGCTGACCAAGGAGAAGTACCCCTCGCTCGGCCCGATCCTGGACACGCTGCGCGAGAAGTACGGGGAGAGCGCGGGTGGTTCGCCCGGCATCGAGACGTGGATCGAGCCCGCCGACGAGACCCAGCCGGACATCAGCCTGGTGACTCTCGCCGAGGGAAAGCCCGGCAAGGTGCAGACGACGCTGGACGCGGGCGCGCAGGCGGCGGCGGAGCGGGCGGTGAAGAAGTACGCGCAGGCCTCCGTGGTCGCGGTGAAGCCGTCCACCGGGGCGATCCGCGCGGTGGCCAACAACCCGGCGACCGGGTTCAACGCGGCGATGCAGGGGAAGCAGGCGCCCGGCTCCACGCTGAAGATCGTGACGGCGGCGCTGCTGCTGGAGAAGGGCCTGGTCACGGCGGGCGGGGCGGCGGAGTGCCCCAAGGACGTGCTGTACCAGGGGCGTTCGTTCCACAACCTGGACCACTTCGCGCTGCCGGACGGCAGTACGTTCACCCAGAGCTTCGCCAGGTCGTGCAACACCGCCTTCATCAAGCTGATCGACGACACGAAGGACGACGCCGCACTGGCCAAGGAGGCGCGGGACGTCTTCGGGATCGGCCTGGACTGGAAGACCGGTGTCGTCACGACCGACGGCAGCGTGCCGGAGGAGACCGGTGGCGTCGCCGCCGCCCAGTACATCGGTCAGGGCACGGTCCAGATGAACGCCCTCAACATGGCGTCCATCACCGCCACCGCCCGCACCGGCACGTTCCGTCAGCCGGTCATCGTCCCGCAGTCCCTGGACAACCGGCAGTTGGCGACCGCCTCGCGCTCGCTGTCGCCGTCCGTCACCCAGCAGCTCACGACGATGATGCGCGCCACGGCTGCCTGGGGCACCGGTGCGAAGGCGATGGCCTCGGTGGGCGGAGACAAGGGCGCCAAGACCGGTTCGGCGGAGGTCGACGGACAGGAGACCTCCAACAGCTGGTTCACCGGCTTCAGCAATGACCTCGCCGCCGCGGCGGTCGTGCAGACCGGCGGCCACGGCGGTGACGCGGCGGGGCCGGTCGTCGCGGAGGTGCTGCGCGCGGGCGGCTGAGACCGCCGCGGCAGCCCGGCGTGACGCGGGCCGCGTGACCCGGGGCTACGTGACGCGTGAGGCGGACCACGCGACGCGGAGGACGCCTACTCCGCCGCCCAGCCTCCGTCATCGGGGCTACTTCCCCGCCCCGACGACGGCCTCGTCCCCTTCCACGCCCTGCGCGAACCGAGGCCCTTGCACTGCCGGTTCGCGCAGGGTGCGAAAGAGCAGCCAGCTCAGCAGCGGCATCGCCACGAGAGGCGCCAGGGCTGTCCGCAGGGACGTGGCGTCGGCGAGTGCGCCGATGGCGGGGCTGGCCAGGCCGCCGACGCTGACGGTCAGCCCGAGGGTGATCCCGCTGGCGGTGCCGACGCGGGAGGGCAGGTAGTCCTGACCGAGCGTCACCTGCAACGAGAACGGCACGTACAGGCCGGCCGAGGTCAGCGCCAGGAACAGGAAGACGGCCGGACCGGGCGCCCACACCACGCCCGCGACGGTGGCGCCGACCCGCACCCGGCGGCTGGCGCCCGGCGGCTCGATCGATGCCCACCGGCACGACGACCACCAGATCGTCTACGCGGGCCGCGGCGTACTGACCGTCACGACCGGCGCGGGGTCCTGGGTCGCCCCGGCCACGCGCGCGATCTGGGTACCCGCCGGCACCGTGCACGCGCACCGGGCCTACGGCGAACTCGATCTGCACCTGGTGGGGCTGCCCGTCACCGAGAATCCGCTCGGCCTCGACACGCCGACCGTGCTGGCCGTCAGCCCGCTGCTGCGCGAACTGCTCATCGCCTACACCCGCGCCGAGGGCGACGACCGCCCCGAACGGGCCCGCCTCCGCGCCGTGCTCCTCGACCAGTTGCGGGCGTCCGCGCAGCAGTCCTTGCACCTGCCCATGCCCACCGCCCCGCTGCTGCGCGCCCTGTGCGACATCCTCCAGGCCGACCCGGGCGACAGCCGTACGCTCGCCGAGCTCGGCCGCCGGGTCGGGGCGAGTGACCGGACCCTGTCCCGGCTGTTCCGCAGCGACCTCGGCATGACCTTCCCGCAGTGGCGCACCCAGCTCCGCCTCCATCACGCCCTGATCCTGCTGACCGGGCGGACGCCGGTGACGTCGGTGGCACACCAGTGCGGCTGGTCGTCCACGAGCGCGTTCATCGAGGTCTTCCGCCGCACGTTCGGCCACACCCCGGGCTCCCACCGGGACAGCCCTTAGGACCGCCTCGCGTCCACCGCCCGGAACCCCCTCGCATGCGTGCCGCGCCGACCGCTAGCGTGCAGCCATGAGCGCATCCGAACCTCTCGCGACCACACCCGCCGCCCCCGTCTCCGACGCCCACCCCCGGTTCGCCGAGGCGCTGGCAGGACTGGGCCTCCAGGTCGAGGTGCGGCGTTTCCCGGACGCGACCCGTACGGCGGCGGAGGCCGCCGCCGCCGTCGGCTGCTCCCTGAGCGAGATCGTCAAGTCCCTGGTCTTCACGGCGGACGGCGTGCCCGTGCTGGTCCTGATGGACGGCTCCTCGCGGGTGGACGTCGAGCTGGTGCGGCGCGAACTGGACGCGCAGAAGGTCAAGCGGGCGGACGCGGACCTGGTCCGGGAGACCACCGGGTACGCCATCGGCGGCGTGCCGCCCTTCGGCCACGCCACCCGGACCCGGGTGCTGGCCGACCGGCGGCTGCTGGACCACGCCGTGGTGTGGGCGGCGGCGGGCACCCCGCACACGGTGTTCCCGCTGGACCCGAAAACGCTGATCGCCCACGCGGGCGCGACGGTCGTGGATGTGCGCGAGCCCGCCAAGTGACCCCTCTGGTCGCTCTCGCGGTCCTCATAGCCGCTGTCACGCACGCCAGTTGGAACGCCATCGCGCACGCGATCAAGGATCAGCTGCTCTCCTTCACGCTGATCTCCGGCGGTGGTCTGCTGATCGGCGTGGTGATGGCCCTCTTCGCCCCGTTCCCGGCGGCGGAGGCCTGGCCGTACCTGGGCGCCTCGGCCGCTCTGCACGTGCTGTACATGCTGCTGCTGATGCGGTCGTTCACCCTCGGCGACTTCGGGCAGATGTACCCGATCGCCCGGGGCACGGCCCCGTTGGTGGTGACGGTCCTGGCGGCGGTGTTCGTCGGCGAGCGTCCGGACGGCTGGGCCACGGCGGGCGTGGCGGTGGCCTCGGCCGGGCTGGTCGGGCTGGCGCTGTGGGGCATCCGGGGCTCCGGCAAGCGCCCGCACTGGCCGGCGATCGTGGCGGCGCTCGGCACCGGCCTGACCATCGCCGGGTACACCACGGTCGACGGCGTCGGCGTGCGCGCCTCGGGCGCCCCGCTGGGTTACATCGCCTGGCTGATGGTCCTGGAGGGCCTGGCGATCCCGGCGTACGCGTACTACCGCCGCCGCGCCGAACTCCTCCCGCAGCTGCGGCCCTACGCGGTACGGGGCCTGGTCGGCGCGGCCCTCTCGGTCACCGCGTACGGGCTGGTCCTCTGGGCCCAGACACAGGCCCCGCTCGCCCCGATCGCGGCGCTGCGCGAGTCGTCGATCATCGTGGGCGCGGCGATCGGCGCGCTGTTCTTCAAGGAGCGCTTCGGGGGCCCGAGGATCGCGGCGGCGGGGCTGATGGTGGTGGGCATCGGGCTGATGCTGCACACGAGTTGATGCCTCCCGCCCGGTGCGTACACACACGGCGGAAGGCATCAACAGACATCAGGCGTCGGACAACAGGCGTCAGACATCCGGCCGGACATACGGCATCAGGCGTCAGGCGACAGGTCGGAGCAGGCTCAGACGGTTGCCTTGGACGGCTCGTCGTCCTTGTCCCCGTCCGTCCCGCCGGCCTTCCGGGTGCGGACGAACTCGAGGAACGTGTTCAGCTCGCGCTTGACGACGGGCGCGAGGAGGTAGAGGCCGATGATGTTGATGACGGCCAGGGAGAAGAGCACCGCGTCGGCCAGGTCGATGAGGGTCTGCAGGGTGAGCAGGGACCCGGAGACGGCGAGCAGGGTGTAGAGGGACTTGAAGACGATCTCGCTGGTGCGGCTGCGGCCGAAGAGGTAGGTCCAGGCCTTGAGGCCGTAGTAGCCCCAGGTGAGCACCGTGGAGAAGGCGAAGAGGATCACCGCGACGGTCAGGACGTACGGGAACCAGGGCAGCACGGTCTCGAACGCGTCCGAGGTGATCGTCACGCCGCCGATGGAATCGTCGTTGCGCGCCTCGCCCCAGCTGGCCGGGTTGGCGATGACGATCGTCAGCGCGGTCATGGTGCAGATGACGACGGTGTCGATGAACGGTTCCAGCAGGGCGACCAGGCCCTCGCTGGCCGGGTGCTTGGTCTTGACCGCGGAGTGGGCGATCGGCGCGGAACCGAGGCCGGCCTCGTTGGAGAACGCGGCGCGCTTGAACCCGATGATCAGTGCGCCGAGCACACCGCCCGCGACCCCTTCGGGGTTGAAGGCGCCCTCGATGATCGTGCCGATCGCGTCGGGCACGGCGGTGACGTTGACGAGGATGACGATGAGACAGGCGACGATGTAGATCCCGGCCATCGCGGGGATGAGCCGGCTGGTGACCGAGGCGATGGAGCGGATGCCGCCGAGGAGCACGATGCCCACGAGAGCGGCTACGAGAATGCCGAAGAAGAGGGCACCGGCGGAGGAACCCATCGCCCCGTCCTCGCCGCCGGTGACGGAGACGAGCTGCGCGTAGGACTGGTTGACCTGGAAGAGGTTGCCGCCGAAGAGCCCGAAGAACAGGATCATGATCGAGGCGAGGACGGCGAGGACCTTGCCGAGGGCCTTTCCGTTCTTCCCGAAACGTTCCGCCAGCCCCTTGGGCAGGTAGTGCATCGGTCCGCCGGAGACGGTCCCGTCGGCGTGGACCTCGCGGTACTTCACACCGAGGGTGACCTCGACGAACTTGGTGGCCATGCCGAGGAGGCCGCAGAGGATCATCCAGAACGTGGCTCCGGCGCCGCCGATGGAGACGGCGACGGCCACACCGGCGATGTTCCCGAGGCCGACCGTGCCGGAGACGGCGGCGGTCAGCGCCTGGAAGTGGTTGACCTCGCCCGCCGAGTCCTTGTCGTCGTACTTGCCACGCACCACGTCGACGGCGAGGCGGAACTTGCGCAGCTGGACGAATCCGAACCAGAAAGTGAAGACGAGGCCCGCCACCACCAGCCAGGCGACGATGAGCGGGAGGTCCGTCCCGCCGACGGGGACGGCGTAGAAGACGATCTCGCCGAGCCATGTGGCTATGGGTTCGAAGAACCCGCTGACAGCTTCGTCGACGTTCTCGGTTATGGATTCGAGTGACACGTTGGCTACCTCGATGACGCGGGAACGGCGGACAGGTGGGGTGCCTTCGCCGGTCGGTGTGCGATGGGGGAACGTTTCTGGAGGGATGAGCGAACGTCGTCGTCCGGTCGGCGACGCGGCGCGTCCCATGGAGTGGACAACGATGACGGTCGCTCTGGCCTGCCGCCGGGGCGGTCCCGGCGCTCCGCTTCGGCGAGGTCCCCGCCGTGGAAGTTGGGCATTTGTACCACGCCGTTTGCTCGATTCTTAGTGATGCAGGTCACTTTTTTTGCGAGTGCGGGTGAAGATGCTGGGCGGGTGACGTCATCGTTATGCGGAACCACAGGTACGTTTATCGGACACCTATCTGCAGGTCGGAGGGGTATCTCCGGCCAAAGCGGGGGGAACCTCCGGCCTCGGGGCATCTCCGGCCCCGGGGCACCCCGGCCGGAGGGGACGCCTCCCCCCACCTACCCCGCCGGTCGCCGCGCAGACAGACCGGCGCGGCTGATCAACGCGTCGTGCGTGCCGCGCAGAACTCCCGCACCGCGCCGAGGACCGCCTCCGGCGACTCGTCCAGCAGAAGATGCCCCGCCCCCTCGATCACCGTGAACTCCGCACCGAGCCGACGCCGGGCGGCCGGCCCCAGATGACGCGGGGGCAGAAAGGGGTCGAACTGCCCCGTGAGGACCAACGTGGGTACGGAGCGCCGCAGTTCGAGCAGACCGGACGGCAGGGGAGGCGGAGCGAGACTGGTACGGCAGCAGCGCCCGACGAGATCCATCCACTCCCCCAGAAGCGCCGGGACGCGCCCTTCCCCCGGAGCCGCCATGTGACGCACGAGCGCCGTCGAACGGGCGACCGTGGGCCGCAGGAGCCAGGGGACGGTGGCGGCCAGGAGGGGGGCGGGGACCCTCAGCCGGACAAGCCCGGCGCTGGAGAGCAGCACCCGGCCGACGATCTGCGGAGCGTCGCAGGCGAGGGCGACCGCGCCGCCCAAGGAGTGCCCCACGACGACGACCGGCCCCGGCACCGCCGACGCGAGCGCCTCGGTCAGCCACTTCCCGTACCAGGAAAGGCGATTGACGCGGGGCCGCAGGTCCGCGCTGAGCCCGGGCTGACCGGGCAGATCCAGAACGACCACGCGCCCCTCCCGGGCGATCGCCTCCACCACCGGCAGACACAGAGCGGCGTTCATGTTCGTCCCCGGCAGCAGGACGACAGTCGGCCCCCCGTCGCGCGGCTCCGGCCCTGCGGTCAGGACTCCGGTGGCCCCCGCCGAGGTCACCACCTCGCTGCGGGCATGGGCCAGGCCCGAGCCCTCGATCCGATGGGCGCACCAGCGCCGCACTTCCGCTCGCGCCTGCTCGCTCCGGTACACGGAAGTCATGGGGCCGTCCTGGGTCGGGCCGCTATCGGCAACGGGGGCACGCACTTCTCGATCGGACCGTGAGGTCGGTGCGCTGCGGCGTCGGGGGCGGTGGTGGCGCTGATCATGTCGCTCCCCGCACTTGCTTGTTGAAGGCCCGCGCTTGCTCGTTGAAGGCCCGCGACTGTCTCGGGTGGAGAGCCCGCGCCCGGATGATGCCACACCGCTGTTCGACGATCCACGGGTGCCCCGGACCGGAAACCGGCCGACCGCGGACCAGGAGGTGTTCGAGGCCCCCACGACTACGATCCCAGCCCATGACGCCCACCACGCGAAGCGAAGACGGGAACGGAAACGGGGCCAGGGAGAGGGACAGGGACGGGAACGGGGACAGGGACAGGGACCAGGGCACCGACCGGTACGAGATCGACACCGACCCCGGCCGCCTCGACATCGGCCTGGTGCACCACTGGCTCTCCACCGACGCCTTCTGGGCACTCGGCCGCAGCCGCGACACCGTTGAGCGGTCCGTGCGCGGGTCCCTCAACTTCGGTGTCTACGGCCCCGACGGAGCCCAGGTCGCCTACGCCCGTGTCATCACGGACCGGGCGACCTTCGCCTGGCTCTGCGACGTCTACGTGGACCCGGCGCACCGCGGCGGAGGCCTGGGCGTACGGCTGGCGACCGCCGTCCGCGACCACCTCGCACCGTACGGCCTGAAGCGGACCCTGCTCGCGACGCTGGACGCCCACGAGCTGTACGCGAAGGTCGGTTTCGTCCCCGTACCCGACCCCGAGCGGCTGATGATCCTGAGCACTGAGCGCTGGACGGCGACGGGGCGCGCGTGAGACGGGCGGTTCCGGGCAAGCGGGGATCGGCGAGTTCCTGCGTCACGAGCTGGAGGACCACTTCGGTCTCGCCCCTCTGCCGTCGGAGCCGGCGGCGATCGCGGCCCGGGTGCTGTCCTGGTGGACGGCGACCGGCACGACCGGTACCACCGCCTCCGCCCAGGGGGTGCTCACGGCTGCGCCATCGCCTGCCGGAAGCCCGTGTTCACCGCGAGGATCCCGCCGTCGACGCGCAGCGTCGTCCCGGTGATCCACGCCGCGTCGCTGGAGGCGAGGAAGGCGACGGCGGACGCGATGTCCTCGGGGGTGCCGACGCGGCCGAGCGGGTAGAGGGCGGCGGCCCGGTCCAGTTCGGCGTCGCGGCCCGCCCAGGCGTCGGTGCGGATCGTGCCGGGGGCGACCAGGTTGACCCGTACGCCGCGCGGCCCGGCGTGGCCCGCCAGCGTACGGGTGAGGCTGGTCAGGCCCGCCTTGGCGGCGCTGTACGCGTGGCCGCCGAAGTCCTGTTCACCGTTGACCGAGCCGATGGTGACGATCGCGCCCCGGCCCGAGGCGACCAGGTGCGGCAGCGCGGCGCGGGCGCAGCGGAACGGGCCGGAGAGGGTGATGTCCAGGTCGCGTTCCCAGACCTCGTCCGTCTCGTCCTCGAAGAGCGGGGTGTCCTGGCCCGCCGCGTAGGCGTTGTTGACCAGGACGTCGAGTCGGCCGAAGGCGGCGACCGCGTGGGCGACGGCCGCTTCGACCGCCGCCCGGTCGGCCACGTCGCAGACGAGGGATTCGGCGGTGCCGCCCGCCTCGCGTATCGCCGCCGCCGTGTGGGCGGCACGCTTCGCGTCCAGGTCGGTGACGAGGACGGAAGCTCCTTCCGCCGCCAGGCGGCGGGCCGTCGCCGCGCCGATGCCCTGGCCGGCGGCGGTGATCAGGACGCTGTATCCGGCGAACCGGGCTGAGGTCTGCACGGGTGCTGGTGTCATAGCGCCGACCGTACTGCCCTGACCAGGGCCTGGGCACGGGGATCCGCGGTAACTCCCTTCTGGAGTCCGTTGGTGACATAGCCGAGCGCGATACCGGACTCGGGGTCCGCGAAGCCGAGGGAACCGCCGCGTCCGGGGTGGCCGAAGGAGCCGGGGCCCAGCAGCGGGGCGGCCGGGCCGTGCAGCATGTAGCCGAGGCCGAAGCGGGTGTTGACGACCAGGACCCGGTCCGGGCCCGCCGACTCCTCGGTGCGGGCCAGGGTGAGCGTGGCGGGCGCGAACAGCCGGCGGTGGCCGTCGACGGGGCCGATCATCGCGGCGTAGCAGCGGGCCAGGCCCCGGGCGGTCGCGATGCCTCCCGAGGCGGGGAGTTCGGCCGCGCGGTAGGCGGGGTCGTTCTCGTCGGGGAACGGGTCGATCGCGCCGAACGCCCTGCGGGTGAGGGAGTCGGGGTCCTGGTAGGCCTCGACGACGGAGCGTTTGGGGCGTACGCGCAGGGCGCCCGACGCCGTGGCGGCGGCCGGGGGCTCCACCGGGCCGATACGGCCGATGCGGTGGGCCTCGTCGGCGGGGAGCCCGAACCAGAAGTCGAGACCGAGCGGGCGGGCGATCTCCTCGGCGATCCAGCGGCCGATGGTGCGGCCGGTGGCGCGGCGGACCAGTTCGCCGATCAGCCAGCTGTAGGTCTGGGCGTGGTAGCCGTGGTCGGTGCCGGGCTCCCACTGCGGGCGCTGGGCGGCGACGGCGGCGGGGCCGGAGACCCCGTCGGCGGCCTCGGCGGGGGTGAGGGCGGTGTCCAGGGCGGGGACCCCGGCCCGGTGGGCGAGGAGGTCGCGGACGAGGACGCGTTCCTTGCCGTTCGCCTTGAACTCCGGCCAGTAGGTGGAGACCGGGGCGTCCAGGTCGACCTGTCCGCGCTGGTGGAGCAGCAGGGGGACGGCGGCGGCGATGCCCTTGCCCGCCGAGCGGACGATCTGGACGGTGTCGACGGCCCACGGCTCGCTGCCGTCGACGTCTCTCGTACCGGCCCACAGGTCGACGACCTTGCGCCCGTGGTGGTAGACGGCGACGGCCGCGCCGCGTTCCCCGCGCTGCTCGAAGTTACGGACGAACGCCTCCGCGACCGGTTCGAACCCGGGCGCGACCGTGCCCCGTACGTCCACGGTGACGGCCTCGGGCACCGCTTCGGTCCTGGCTTGGGCCACGGCTTCGGTCCCGGTCACGTCCGCTCCCCTGTGTGGTTCGGTTCCCGTGCGTGGTCCAGCCTTCGTGTCCGGTTCCGCTCCCGTGCCCGATCCCGATCCCGATTCCGCTTCCGCGCCCGCCGTCGTGCTCACTCCCGCGCTCCCGCTCATCCCCCCATGGTGCACGTCCCGCCAGGGTGTTCGGGGGGCGGGTCGCCGTCACCACCGTGCTGTCACGACCTGTTTACGCCGACGGAACCAGAGCTCAAGGGGCGTACGGCAGATGGTTGGTGGCCGTCAGCGCGGTGGCCTCGGCAGGTGCGTCGATGAAACCATCGGGTACGGGTACACGCAGGGGAGGCTCCGCCTCCTGCGGGTCCGAGGCAGGTCGGACCCATCGTGCCACTTTCGTAAAATATGGGACATTAGAGGGCAGAGCTATACATAGAGGAGGAGCCGGCCCATGTCCCCCGTGATCGAAATACATGCCCGCGCCCGGCTCATCACCGATGGCCCCCTGACCCGCCCGGTCCCCGTCGACCTCCGGTACGACCCGGCCGACGACCGGCGCACCGTCCACATCGGCCTGCCCGACGGCACCGACTGGGCGTTCGGCCGCGATCTCCTGGAACGCGGTCTGCGCACCCCGATCGAGCGCGGCGCCGTCCGCGTCTGGCCGTGCGGCCGTACGCAGCTGATCGTGGAGCTGCACTCGACGGACGGGGTCGAGGTGTTCCAGTTCGAGATCCGGACGCTGATCCGCTTCCTCGCCCGCACCCAGCAGGCGCAGGCGCAGACGCAGACATCGGCGCAGACGCCGGCCACGTCACCGGACGCCGGACGGGAGCCGCAGCAGCCGCCGTCCCGCACCACCCGCCCGGCGCGGAGCGCACAGCCCGAGCAGGGCGCACAGCCCGCCCGCGGCTGAGGCGCCGGCCCTTCACCATCGGGACCGGGATCGCATCGGGACCGGGATCGGTCACAGCGGCTGCTCGCCGTCGGCCGGAGCGGGCCTGGTCCGGCTCCGGCCCGGACACGAGGAAAGCCCCCGTGCTGTTGAGTTCGCACGGGGGCTCTCGCTGTGCTCCGGTCCCCGTCCCCACGGGTGACCGGCGCTTCCGGGGCCACGCTCCGCCAGGACGCGGCCCCGGAGTCCGCAGGGCCTGGTCCGGCCGCACGGGTGGGTCGGTTCAGACGCGTACGAGCTCGCGCTCGTCGCTCTCCCCGCCCTCGGAGCCGGGCTCGTCCGTCAGCCGCTTCTGCAGCTTCTCGCCCTCCACGTCCACGTTGGGCAGCGCCCGGTCCAGCCAGCGCGGCAGCCACCACGCCTTCTTGCCGAGCAGGGCCAGGACGGCGGGCACGATCGCCATGCGCACCACGAAGGCGTCGAAGAAGACGGCGATGGCGAGCGAGAAGCCGATCATCTTGATCATCTGCTCGCTGGAGCCGATGAAGCCGGCGAAGACCGCCATCATGATCACCGCCGCGGCCGTGACCACGCGCGCGCCGTGCTTGAAACCGGTGACGACGGCCTGGCCCGGGCTCTCGCCGTGGACGTACGCCTCCCGCATCCGGGTGACGAGGAAGACCTCGTAGTCCATCGCGAGGCCGAAGACCACACCGACCATGAAGATCGGCATCATGCTCATGATCGGGCCGGTCTGCTCGACGCCGAAGAGCGAGCCGAGCCAGCCCCACTGGAACACCGCGACGACCGCGCCGAGGGCGGCGACCACCGAGAGCAGGAAGCCCAGGGCCGCCTTCAGCGGGACGAGGACCGAGCGGAAGACCAGCATCAGCAGCAGGAACGCGAGGCCGACGACGAGCGCCAGGTAGGGCAGCAGCGCGTCGTTCATCTTCTGCGAGAAGTCGATGTTCATCGCGGTCGCGCCGGTGACCAGGACCTCCGCGCCGGTGTCGGACGTGATGTCCGCACCCGCGTCGCGGATGGAGTGGACGACGTTCTCCGTGGCGGCCGAGGAGGGCCGGTCCTTCGGGATGACCACGATCGTCGCGGTGTCCCCGGCCTTGTTGAACTCGGCCGGAACGACGGCGCCGACGCCGATGGAGTCGATCTCCTCGGAGACCCGCGCGGCGGCGGCCTTGCCGTCGGAGCTGTTCTTCGTGTCGACGACGACCATCAGCGGGCCGTTGAACCCGGGGCCGAAGCCGTCCGAGAGCATGTCGTACGCCTGGCGCTGCGTGGTCGACTTCGGCTGGGCGCCGTCGTCGGGCAGACCCATCTCCAGCGAGGCGGCCGGTACGGCGATGACGCCGAGGCCGAGGACGCCGACGAGCATGACCCAGACCGGCTTGCGCAGCACGAACCGCGCCCAGCGGGTGCCCAGGTTCGGCTTGGCCTCGGGGCTCTGCTCCGCCTCGGCGGCCTTGCGCGCCTTGCGGCCCATGACCCGCTTGCCCGCGAAGCCCAGCAGGGCCGGGACGAGGGTGAGGGCGATGACGACGGCGATGGCGACCGTACCGGCGGCGGCGAAGCCCATCTTCGTCAGCATCGGGATGTTGACGACGGCGAGGCCCACCAGGGCGATGACCACGGTCAGGCCCGCGAAGACGACCGCGGATCCGGCCGTGCCGACCGCCCGCCCCGCGGCCTCCTCGCGCTCGCGGCCCTCGGCCAGCTCGGCGCGGTAGCGGGAGACGATGAACAGGGCGTAGTCGATGCCGACCGCGAGGCCGATCATCATGGCGAGGGTCGAGGTGGTCGAGCCGAGATCCAGGACGTTGGCCAGCGCGGTGATCGACGAGACCCCGATGCCGACCCCGATGAGGGCGGTCACCAGGGGCAGCCCGGCGGCGATGAGCGAGCCGAAGGTGATGACCAGGACGACGGCGGCGATGGCGACACCGATGATCTCGGCGGCCCCGGTGTGCGGCATGACCTGGAGCGCGTCACCACCGATCTCCACCTTCATGCCGCTGTCCTCGGCGTCCTTGCCCGCGTCCTTCAGGGCGTCGGTGGTCTTGTCGGTCAGCTCCATGGAGTTGACCTTGTAGGAGACCGAGATGTACGCCGTCGAACCGTCCTGGCTCACGGCCTGCCGCTCGAACGGGTCGGCGACCGAGGCGATCTGGTCCGAGCCGGACCGCAGCTCCTTGACGATGCCGGTGATCTCGCTCTTGTTGGCGGAGTCGGTCACCTTCTCGCCCTCGGGCGCCTTGAAGACGACGCGCGCGGTGGCGCCGTCGGCGCTGGAGCCGGGGTTGCGCTGTTCCAGCAGGTCGAAGGCGCGCTGCGCCTCCGTACCGGGTATCGAGAAGGAGCTGGAGGTGGCGGTGGACGCGGTGGCCGCACCGAATCCGGCGACCGCCAGCAACGCCACCCAGATCAGGGCGACGAAGCGGCGGCGGCGGAAGGTGAGCCGTCCGAGCTTGTAGAGGAAAGTGGCCACGGGGGCGTACTCCCGGTCAGGTCGTATGAGTGGAAATCGGGCGTGCGGAACCAGCCCGACGACGAGAGCGGCGTGTCAGGTGGAGCGTCGGGGAGAGGGCCGTACGGGTGGGACGGGGACGTCAGACACCGAGGGCGGGGAGAACCACGGAGTCCACGTAATCGACGAGGAACGCCTGGTCGACAGGGCGGTCCTCGATCAGCTGCCGGGCGGCGAGCGCGCCGACCAGCATGTGCGGGATGTACTTCAGCGCCGGATTGTCCGAACGCAGCTCACCCCGGTCCACCGCCCGTTGCAGCAGCTGGGCGAGACCGGTCATCTCCGGTTCGATCAGCAGCTCGCGCAGGGCCTGGTGCAGGTCGGGGTACTCATGGACGGCATGGCTCAGGCCCCGCATCAGCGCGGCGTCCTTCTCCATCTGGCAGTCGTCGGTCCGGCTCAGCGCGGCGTGGAAGTCCCCGCGCAGCGAGCCGGTGTCGATGTCCGCAAGGCTCCCCGGCTTGTTGTGCCGCAGCGCCTTCGCGACCAGCTCGGGCTTGGAGCCCCACTGGCGGTAGAGGGTGGCCTTGCTCGACCGGGTGCGGGAGGCGACGGCGTCCATGGTCAGGGCGTCGTAGCCGACCTCACGGAGCAGGTCGAGGACGGCGCCGTACAGCTCGCCCTCACGCTCGGGGGTCAGCCTGCTGCGTGCCATGTGCCGACCTCCTTCGCGTGCACCCTGTCCGGCGTCCCGCTCGTTCTCGCGCGGCCCCGCTCAGCATCGAACGAAACCGTTTCGTACACCTGAACCGTACTCGCACAGCTCAGCGAAACGAAATCGTTTCGCTTGTGTTCTGCACCACAAGTTGCCCCGGGCCCCGCGCACCGAAAACATTGGGGGGTGAGTGACGACGTCGCGTATCTCCGTTTCCCGCACCTCCACCAGGACTTGCTGTGCTTCGCGGCCGAGGACGACCTCTGGGTCGCCCCCCTCGCCGCCGCCGGGCACCGCCCCGGACGGGCCTGGCGGGTGACCGCCGACCGGACCCGGGTCAGCCATCCACGCTTCTCGCCCGACGGCTCCTCCATCGCCTACACGACCTGGCGCACCCTGGACCCCGAGATCCACCTGGCCCCGGTGGACGGCGGCCCGGCCCGCCGGCTCACCCACTGGGGCTCGACGGACGCCCGCGTCTGCGGCTGGAGTCCCGATCCGGGCGAGGCCTGCCAGATCCTCGCCGTGTCCTCGCACAACCAGCCGTTCTCGTACTTCTCCTGGGCCTACAGCGTCCCCACCGACGGGGGCCCCGGCGGCAGGCTCCCCTGGGGCCCGGTCTCCGACATCGCGGTCGCCGACATCGACGGCGAGCGCCGCACCCTGCTGCTCACCGGCACGCCCCCGCACGAACCGGCCGCCTGGAAGCGCTACCGGGGCGGGGCCACGGGCCGCCTGTGGCTGCACGGCGAACGGCTGCTCCCGGACATCGGCGGCCATCTCGCCAACCCCATGTTCGTCGGCCGCCGCATCGCGTTCCTCTCCGACCACGAAGGTGTCGGCAACCTCTACTCCTGCCTGATGGACGGCACCGACCTGCGCCGGCACACCGACCACGACGCCTTCTACGCCCGGAACGCCTCCAGCGACGGCCACCGGGTGATCTACCAGTGCGCGGGCGAGCTGTGGCTGGTCGAGGACCTCTCGTCGCCCGACGCCGGCCCGCGCAGGCTGGAGGTGCGCCTCGGCGGCCCGCGGACCGGCCGACGCGTCCACCAGGTGCCCGCCGCCAGCAACGTCGACTCGCTCTCCGTCGACGAGACGGGCCGGGCCAGCGCCGTCACCGTACGCGGCAGCCTCTACTGGCTCACCCACCGCGACGGCCCCGCCCGCACCATCGCCGACACCCCGGGCGTCCGGGTGCGGCTGCCGGAGATGCTCGGCAGCGGCGGCCGGGTCGCGTACGTCACCGACGCGGACGGCCCCGACGCGGTCGAGATCGCCTACCTGCCGCGCGCCAGCGGCGACCGCCCCCCGCGCAGGCTGGCCTCCGGGCAGCTCGGCCGGGTCCACGAGATGATCTCCGACCCGGAGGGCGAGCGCCTCGCCATCGCGTCGAACGACGGCCGCCTGCTGCTCCTGGACACGGGGGAGCCGGAGGCGGAAGCCCGGGAAACGGAAGGCGGGGAGACGGAAGGCGGCGATACGGAAGGCCGGGAAGCCGGGGGGAAGGCGCCCAGCGGCTCGACCCGCGCCGACCTGCACATGGCCACGGGCGCGGCGGCCCCGGACAGCGCGGCGCCGGTCGACGAGCACCCCGGGCTCACCGAGCTGATCCGCTCGGTCAACGGGCCCGTGCGCGACCTCGCCTTCTCCCCCGACGGCGACTGGCTGACCTGGTCGCACCCGGGCATCGGCCGCTCGCTGCGGCAGATCAAGCTGGCCCGGATCTCCGGCCCGGGCGCCCCCGTGATCGTCGACGTCACCAACGGCCGCTTCGAGGACGAGAACCCGGTCTTCACGGAGGACGGGCGCTATCTGGCGTTCCTGTCCTGGCGGGGCTTCGACCCCGTGTACGACGTCCACACCGGCGACCTGTCCTTCCCGCTCGGCTGCCGCCCGTACCTGGTCCCGCTCTCCTCGGCCACCCCGTCCCCCTTCGCCCTCTCGCCCGACGGCCGTCCGGCGGCGGGCGGGCTGGACCCGGTGGACGTACCGGACGGGGGTACGCCGGAGGGGTCGACCGTGATGGTGGAGTTCGAGGGCCTGGAGAGCCGGGTGACCCCGTTCCCGGTCTCCGCCTCCAAGTACTCGGCCCTCGCCCCCGTGAGCGGCGGCGGTCTCGTCTGGCTGCGCTGGCCGATCTCGGGAGCGCTGGGCGAGACGTTCGCGAACCCGGCCGACATGTCGGGGCGCCCGACCCTGGAGCACTTCAACATCGCGAAGGCCCGCAGGACCGAACTGGTCGACCACCTCGACTGGTTCGCGGTGAGCGGCGACGCGTCCCGCCTGGTCGTGATGGACGACGGCGAACTCCGCGCCGTACCCGCGGCCGAGCCGGGCGACACGGACTCCACGGTCTTCCTGGACCTGCGCCGCATCCTGCACGAGGTCGACCCGGGGGCGGAGTGGCGGCAGGCGTACGGCGAGGCGGGGAGGATCATCCGCTCCTACTTCTGGGAGCCGGACATGTGCGGCATCGACTGGGAGGGGGTGCTGGACCAGTACCGCCCCCTGGTCGAACGGGTCGCGTCGCCGGACGAGTTCGCGGATCTGCTGCGCGAGGTGCTGGGCGAGCTGGGCACCTCGCACGCGTACGTCTCCCCCGCCCGCCGCAACGAGGGCCCGCCGCACTACCAGCGGGCGATCGGCCTCCTCGGCGCCAACCTGGTCTGCCGGGACGGCGCCTGGACCGTCCAGCGCATCCTGCCCGGCGACTCCTCGGACTCCAAGGCGCGTTCGCCGCTGGCGGGCACGGGCATCCGGGAGGGCGCGGTGCTCACCCATGTCGACGGCCGCCCGGTGGACCCGGTCGCCGGCCCGTACCCCCTGCTGACGGCGGCGGGCGGCACGACGGTGGAACTGACCTTCGCCCCGGCGGGCGGCGGCCCCTCCCGCCGGGTGGCGATCATGCCCCTGGTCGACGAGCGCCCCCTGCGGTACCAGGACTGGGTGGCCAAACGCCGTGACGTCGTCCGGGAGTTGAGCGGCGGCAAGTGCGGCTACCTGCACATCCCGGACATGGGCGGCTCGGGCTGGGCCCAGTTCAACCGGGACCTGCGTCTCGAAGTCTCCCGCCCCGCCCTGATCGTGGACGTCCGGGGCAACGCGGGCGGTCACATCAGTGAGTTGGTCGTGGAGAACCTCACCCGCAAGATCCTCGGCTGGGACCTGACCCGCAACGCCCAGGCGGTGAGCTACGCCTCCAACGCGCCGCGCGGCCCGGTGGTCGCCCTGGCCGACGAGGCGACCTCCTCCGACGGCGACATGATCACCGCCGCGTTCCGGCTGCTGAAGCTGGGCCCGGTGGTGGGCCAGCGCACCTGGGGCGGCGTGGTCGGCATGACCGGCCGCCACCGCCTGGGCGACGGCACGGTGATCACCGTGCCGATGAACGCGGCCTGGTTCGACACGTACGGCTGGTCGGTGGAGAACCACGGAGTGGAACCGGACGTGGAGGCCCTGCGCACCCCGCTGGACTGGGCGGAGGGCCGGTACGCCGTGCTCGACGACGCGGTCCGGCTGGCCCTGGAACTGCTGGCCGCGCACCCGGCGGCGACGCCACCGTCGTACGAGACGGCTCCGGACCTGCGACGGCCGCCGCTGCCGCCGAGGTAGGCAAGCCCGTCCGGCGATTGAGGACATCCCCTCCGGACCGCCCGGCGATTGAGGACATCCCCTCCAGCCCGCCCGGCGTCTGAGGACATCTTTCGAGCCGGCACCCGGGGCGCGGCGACCCGCGCAAGAAGGAGGCGCACCCGGTCACCCGGATGCGCCTCCTGGAGCGACGCGTACGCACGCGCGAACCGCAGCACGCACGCGTCACACCTCAGTGACCGTCAACGGTCAAAACGCTCGCGCGCCTGGTCCGCCGCGTCCTGGGCACGGTCCTGCATGCCCGAGGAGGAGTCCGACTCCTGGTCACGGCCCTTGGAGGCCCGGTCCTTGGCCTCGTCCTTGCCCTGACCGCCCTTCTGCTTGGCCTGGTCGGCGAGCTCCTGCGCCTTGTCCTTGAACTGGTCTGCGATACCCATGCTGTTCACTCCTGTGGGATGCGTGGAGTACGTGGAAGGCGGCCCCCTGCGGGGCCTCGCCCAGCGTTACACGGCCCGACATCCCACGCATTTCGTACCGCTACGGTCGGTCAGCACGCTCCGCCCGCGCGTCCTGGTCCGCCGCTCCTCCGGCCCCCACCAGCCCCTTCGGCACGGTGTGGAGCCGCGGCTCGAAACGCCGCATCTCGCGCTGCCCGCCGATCGCGATGACGGCCGGCAGACAGCCGCGGACCGACTGCATCCCGCGCAGCCACCACTGGGCGTACACGTGCGGGGAGCGCCGCGCGATCCCGTCCACGATCCGGTCGACGGCCGGGCCGAGCGGATAGGTGCGGTTCATCGGCCACGGCAGCCGCCGGCGCAGCTCGCGCATCACGTCGTCCCGGTCCGCGCCGCGCACCATGTCGGTGTCGGTCCAGGAGAGGTAGCCGACGCCGACCTTGACGCCCTTGTAGCCGACCTCGGCGCGCAGACTGTGCGCGAAGGCCTCGACGCCCGACTTGGACGCGCAGTACGCGGTCATCATCGGGGCCGGGGTGATCGCGGCCAGCGACGCTATCTGGAGGAAGTAGCCGCGGCTCTCCATCAGCACCGGCAGGAAGGCCCGCCCGGTGACCGCACCGCCGATGAGATTCACCTCGATGACCCGCCGCCAGGCGTCCGGGTCGGAGTCGGCGAACGGGCCGCCCGCGGCGACGCCCGCGTTGGCGACCACGACGTCGACCTTGCCGAAGCGCTCCTTGACCTCGCGCGCCACCCGGGCCATCGCCTCGTGGTCGGTGACGTCGGCGAACCAGTGGTCGCTCTCGCCGTGCAGCCGCTCGGAGACGCACTTCAGCTCGTCCGGCTCCAGTCCGACCAGTGCGAGGGTCGCCCCGCGTGCCGACAGCTTGCGGGCCAGCAGCTCGCCCACGCCCCGGGCCGCGCCGGTGACGACGACGACCTGGCCCTCCAGACTCCGCTTGCCGCTCATGCGACATCCTCCTTCTCCGCCGTGGCGGCCTTCCCCGAGGCGGCCGCCCCGTCGGTGACGTACCGGGTGACCAGCTCCCTGATCTTCGCCGTGACGGCCTCCGGGGCCTCCACCGGTGTCATGTGCCCCATGCCCGCCAGCTCGGTCAGGCCGAGCCCGACCGGCAGCGCCGCCGCGATGGCCCGCGCGTGGACCGGCGGGGTCAGCCGGTCGTCCGTGCCGGCGATCACCGCGGTCGGCACCCGCAGCTCGCGCACGCCCGCCGCCAGGTCCAGCTCGCCGAGCACATGGCCCCACCCCACCCTCGCGCGGCGCGGACAGGCGTGCACGATGCGGGCGCAGGCGTCGACCCGGCCCGGAGCGGAACCCGCACCCATGGTCGCGTACTTGAGGACCTTCCTGGAAACCGGGTTGACCGGTCCGAGCGGCGCTTTCGCCCCCAGTACGGCGGTGGTGAGCCGGGTCCGCAGCGCACCCGCGCGCAGCGGCAGGACACGGGCCTCGGCGGCCAGCCGCGTGACTCCGGTGGAACAGAGCAGCACGGCGGCGGCGTGCTCGCGCAGTCCGGGGCGCGAGGCGGCGGCCATCACCGTCATCCCGCCCATGGAGTGCCCGGCGAGCACCGCCCTGCGGCCCGGGGCGAGCGTCGCACCGAGGACCGCTTCGAGGTCGTCGGCCAGCGCGTCCGTGCTGTAACCGCCGGGCCCCGGTTCGGGGGTGAGCCCGTGTCCGCGCTGGTCGTAGGCGATGACCCGGTGGTCGGCGGCCAGGTCGCGGATCTGGGCGTCCCAGAAACGGGTGTTGCAGGTCCAGCCGTGGGCCAGGACCACCGCCGGGGCGGCCTCGGGGCCGTGCAGTTCGACGTGGATCCGCGAGCCGTCGGCGGAGCGCGCGGTCAACTCGGCCACGGGCACGGGCGGTACGGTGCCTCGGTGCGGGAGGCGGCTCATCGCGCGGCCTCCTCGGCGACGGACGCTCCCGCGGGCCCCGCGGCGGTCACGGTCTCCCGATCGGTGCGGCCGGGCTGTTCCGGTACGCGTCCGGCCCCGGCGGCACGCCGCTCACCGCCCGCCGCGCCGACGCGGACGACGTCGTACTCCGCGAGGTCCACGGAACGCGTCTGCCGCCGGAACTCGCCCGTGGTGCCGGGCCAGACGGTGGTGTTGCGGCCCGCCTCGTCCAGGTACCAGCTGGTGCAGCCGCCGGTGTTCCACACCGTGCGCTTCATCCGCTGCTGGACCCGGTCGTTCCACGCGGTGACGGCGGCGGAGCGGGCGCCGAGGGCGACGCGTCCGCCGAGCACGTTCAACTGCCGCAGGTAGTCGGCCATGTAGTTCAGCTGGGACTCGATCATCAGGATCATGGAGGAGTTGCCGAGCCCGGTGTTGGGGCCGATGATCGTCATCCAGTTGGGGAACCCGGCGGCGGTCGCGCCGCGCAGCGAGTTCATCCCGTCCTTCCAGGACTCGGCGAGCGTGATGCCCTCCTCGCCGACGACCCGCTCGGCGATCGGCATGTCCGTCACATGGAAGCCCGTGCCGAAGATGATCGCGTCGACCTCCGCCTCGCTCCCGTCGGCGGCGACCACCGTGCTGCCGCGTACCTCGCTGAGCCCGGAGGCGACGACGTCCACATTGGGCTGGGCGAGGGCCGGATAGTAGGTGCTGGAGAGCAGGATCCGCTTGCAGCCGATGCGGTAGTCCGGGGTCAGTTTGGCCCGCAGGGCCGGGTCCTTGATCGCCCGCGCCATGTTGGCCTTGGCGATCTTCTCCACCAGGCCCAGCTGATCGGGGTGCTTGGTGAAGGCGCTGACCTGCAACTCCCTGATGCCCCAGAGCAGTCCGCGGCGCGCCGTGCCGGTGGCGGGGACGGCCCGGTGCAGTGCCCGCTCGGCCTTGCTGATCGTGCGGTCCACACGCGGCATGACCCACGGCGGGGTGCGCTGGAAGAGCGTGAGCTTCGCGGTTTTCGGCTGCACCGCCGGGACGATCTGGATCGCGGACGCGCCCGTTCCGACCATCGCGACGCGCTTGCCGGTCAGGTCGTAGTCGTGGTCCCAGCGCGCGGAGTGGAAGACCTTGCCGGGGAAGGAGTCGAGCCCGGGTATGTCGGGCGTCTTCGGGTCGGAGAGCGGCCCGGTGGCGGAGACGACGACATCCGCGTGGAGCACGGCCCCGTCGGCGGACTCGATCACCCAGTACAGCTTCTCCTTGTCCCAGGTCATCAGCTTCACCTCGTGGTTCAGCCTGATGTGCGGGCGGAGCCCGAAGCTGTCGGCGACACGCTCCAGGTAGGCCCGGATGTGCTTCTGACCGGAGAAGGTGCGCGGCCAGTCGGGGTTGGGGGCGAACGAGAACGAATAGAGGTGGGACGGTACGTCGCAGGCACAGCCGGGGTAGCTGTTGTCGCGCCAGGTGCCGCCCACCGAGCCGGCCCGCTCCAGGACGACGAAATCGGTGATGCCTTCGCGGCGCAGCCGTACGGCGGCCCCCAGGCCCCCGAATCCGGTTCCGATCACCGCCACACGTACGTGCTCCTGCTGGGCCATGCTGCCGCCTCCCGCGGTACGTCACACGACTCTGCCAGCAATCACTGGCATTGTTCGGAGAGTAGAGCAGGCGCGTACTGATGGGTAGGGGGCGGACCGAGGAAAGTTACCGGCGGTACAACATAGGGTGCCCCTGTGGCCGAAAGACGCGAGCACCGCGAATACCGCATGGAGGAGCTGGCCGAGGAGGCCGGGATCACCGTGCGGACCCTGCGCTTCTACCGGGAGCGCGGTCTGATCCCGCCGCCTCGCCGCGAGGGCCGCATCGCCTGGTACGACGACCACCATCTGGCCCGGCTGCGGACCATCACGGGCCTGCTGGAGCGCGGCCACACCCTCAACGGCATCGCCGACCTCGCGGCCACCTTCGACAGCGGCCGCGACGTCGCGGAGGTGCTGGGCCTGGGCGAGCCGACCGAGGAGACCCCGGTCCGGCTCACCCCGGAGCAGCTCGCGGACTACTTCGAGGGCGAGGTCACGCCCGAGAACCTCGCCACCGCACTGGACCTGGGCTACCTCGCCACCGACGGGGACGAGATCGTGCACATCAGCCGCCGCCTCCTGGAGGTCTCGGCCGAGCTGGTGCGAGAAGGGGTGCCGCTGTCCACGGTGCTCTCCTCGGGCCGCCGCGTCCGCGAGCACGCGGACGCGCTCGCCGAGATCTTCGTCCGCGTACTGCACGCCCACACCAAGGAGACCGAACCGGCCCAACTCCGCCCGCTGGCCCGCGCGGTGGTGGACGCCGAACTGTCGATGGCCCTCGACCGGAGGCTGCGCCGCGACGACGGCACGCAGCCCCCGAAGGCGTAACCCCCGCAGACGCTACCGCTCGTAGACGACCGTCACCGGCGCGTGGTCGCTCCAGCGCTCGCCGTGGGTGGCCGCCCGCTCCACCCAGGCCTTCACCGCGCGCCCGGCCAGACCCGGGGTCGCCATCTGGTAGTCGATGCGCCAGCCGCTGTCGTTGTCGAAGGCCCGCCCCCGGTACGACCACCAGCTGTACGGCCCCTCGACATCCGGGTGCAGCGCCCGCACGACGTCCACGTACGCGGCCTCCTCCAGGACCCGGGTCAGCCACGCGCGCTCCTCGGGGAGGAAGCCGGAGCTCTTGCGGTTGGCCTTCCAGTTCTTCAGGTCCGCCTCCTGGTGGGCGATGTTCCAGTCGCCGCACACCACGACCTCGCGGCCGTCCGCCGCCGCGCGCGCCTTCAGCCCCTGGAGGTAGGGCAGGAAGGCGGCCATGAAGCGCTCCTTCTCGTCCTGGCGCTCGGTGCCCACCTCGCCGGAGGGCAGGTACAGACTGGCGACGGTGACGCCGGGGAGGTCGGTCTCCACATACCGGCCGCTCGTGTCGAACTCCTCCGCCCCGGCGACCCCGAAGCCGCCGAAGCCGATCTGGGTCCGCTCGGGGGCCTGCCGCGAGTAGAGCGAGACACCGGCGCGACCCTTGGCGGCGGCGGGCGCGTGGACGGTGTGCCACCCTTCGGGGGTGCCCACCTCTGCGGGCAGCTGGGCGAGCTCGGCCCGCACTTCCTGGAGACAGACCACATCGGCGTCGGTCCCCGCGAGCCACTCGACGAAGCCCTTCTTGGCGGCGGCGCGGAGCCCATTAACATTCACGGAGGTCACTGTGAGCAAAACATGCTCCCCATCTTCACGAGCGTTCGTAGCCCACTGACCGAGGTCACTGTCAGCATCCAGAAACAGTACCTACTCCACCCCTACGCACAGATATACGATACTCAGCATGCTTATTCAGTCTCGGCCTTTCGACCACCCCGACGCCGTCAAACTCAATGACCAGGTGCAGCTCGAATACGCCGAGCGCTACGGCGACGAGGGCGATATCACACCGCTCGACCCCTCGATGTTCCTTCCGCCGCGCGGTCTGTACCTGCTCGCCTACGACGAGCAGGACCGCCCGGTGGCGACCGGCGGCTGGCGGACCCAGGACCGCAACGCCGAGGGCTACTGGGACGGCGACGCCGAGATCAAGCGGATGTTCGTGATACCCGAGGGGCGCGGCAGGGGCCTGGCCCGGCGGATGCTGGCCGCCCTGGAGGAGGACGCGCGCGCCGCCGGCCGGATCCGGATGGTTCTGGAGACCGGCGACCAGCAGCCCGAGGCCATCGCTCTGTACGCGTCGAGCGGCTACACGGTGTGCGAGAAGTTCGGCCACTACCGGGAGTACGAGAGCAGCATCTGCATGGCCAAGCCGCTCCAGCGGCCCGGAGCCTGATCCGGGCGCCCCGGGGCCCCGGCCCGACCGGCCCGCCCGGTGCGGCGGTCGCTCACGCGCCCCCGCCGAGCACCAGGACCACGTGCTCGTCCTCCCCGTGCCGCTCCGTACCGGTCGCCACGAACCCGCACTTCTCCAGCAGCCGTATCGAGGCGGTGTTCCCGGAGACGGGGTCCGCGTACAACGGGCGTACCGTCTCCCGCTCCAGGAACGCGGTCAACGCCCGGGTGCCGATGGACCGGCCCCAGTACGGACGGCCGAGCCAATAGCCGATGTAGCGCCGCTCCCCCTCCCACCAGGCCACGATGTTCCCCGCCGTCGCCCCGTCCACGACGACCGTCTGCACGAGGTTGGCGGGGTTCCCCAGCACCTTCGACGTCCAGTGCGCCAGGAACGCCTCCCGCTCCCGGGGGACGAAGCGGGATCTGCGGACCGCCTCGGGATCGTGCTCGTACGCGAGAAAGATCTCCAGGTCCGCTGGTTCGACATCCCTGAGCAGCACGTTGTTCTCCATGCCGGACGAGTCTGGCACCCGCCACTGACAACCGGCCCGCCGCTCAGCTCGGGGTGGCCAGCACCTGGGTCCAGTAGGGGCCGCGCGGGGAGTCGGCGATGCCCACGCCCACGTGGACGAACGCGCAATTGAAGATGTCGTCGTCGCGGCCCGGGCTGGTGCGCCACTCCTCGACGACCGCGGCCGGATCGCTCATGCCGGTCGCGATGGTCTCCCCGACGGCCGACCAGTCGTAGCCCGTGGCGTCGACCCGGTCGCCCGCGCCCCGGCCCGAGGAGTCGGTGTGGTCGAAGTAGTTCCGCGCGGCCATGTCCTCGGAGTGCCGCTGGGCCACCTCGGTCAGCCGGGGGTCGGTCTCCAGCTCCGGGCAGCCGTTCGCGGCGCGCAGCGTGTTGACCCGGGTGACCACACCGGCTTCCGGGCGGGGGCGCGGCTCGGCGGGCGCGGCCGGGGCGGTACGCGACGGGGCGGCGGTGGGCGGCCGGGAGGCGGCGGTACGACTCGGCGAGGGCGAGGGCGAGGGCGAGACCCTGGCGGGCGTGGAGGCGGTGGGGAGCGGCTCGGCGGCGGCGGGCGGCGGGGGCGAGGGGCTGTACGTGACCCCCCCGCCCCGGGATTCGGGCTGGGCGGGGGCGGAGGGCCAGATCAGGACGGCGAGGGCGGTCACGGCGGCCGCGCCGGCCATCAGCCCCGCCGCCTTCCCGGCCGAGAACGCGACGGAGGGCGCGCCGGCCGGGGCGGACGCGGCCGGGGCGGAGACGGAAGGGGCCGAGGCGGACGCGGCGGCCGGTGCGGCCGAGGAAGCGACGGCCACCGCCGCCTGCTGCCCGCTGTCGTAGAGCGGCACCACGAGCGCGAGCCCGGAGAGCAGGCCCTCCGGCGGAACCAGCCCCGCACTGCCGTCGGAGCAGGAGGCGCAGCCCCGTACATGGCGGGCGATCCGCTTGCGCCACAGGGGCGTCGGCGTACCGTCCCAGTCGCCCACCAGGTCCTCCAGCGCCGGGCAGCGGGGGTCGGACGCCAGGGCCCGGACGACCGCGCGGCCGACGTCGAGCTGGTTCTTCACGCGCTGGACGCGTACGGCGGCGTGCTGCGGGGAAAGGCCGAGCGCCTCGGCGAGTTCGGACCGGGTGAGGTCGCCGGTCGTCTCCAGCCACCACAGGGACAGCACGTCGCGCTCGGCGTCGTCCAGCCAGCGGGTGGCCTCGGCGGTCTCACGGCGCTGGCCGGAGAGTTCGAGGCGCAGGATCGTCAGATCGACGAAGTCGGCGGCGGGGTCGACGGGCTCCTCGGTCGCCTCCAGCGGAGCAGGGCGGTGGCCGAGACCGGACCAGCGGGTGCGGACCTGGTTCATGGCGATGGCGACGAGCCAGGACCGGAAACGGGACGGATCACGCAGCGAGGACAGACCGGACAGCGCCCGGAGCATGGTCTCCTGCACCACGTCGTCCACGTCCGGATGGCCGTTGAGGGCGCGCCCGACGACGTTGTAGACCAGCGGGAGGTACTGGGCGGCCAGCCGTTCCCCGGCGGCCCGGTCACCCTTCCTCGCCGCGATGACCAGAGCGGTGCTGTCCACGCCGTTCACGCCCTTCGTTCGGTTCGCCACCGGGATGTGGGACAGGTCACTCCTGCGGGATTTGTTATCCGTCCCCTGTCCGGTGGTCAACCAGTATGCGGGGGCCCGTAGGCCGTCCCGCGGAGAGAGTGCCGGGAAACGGGAGGGACATGTCGAGCAGAGCGGACACCGACGAGGCGCACGCCACCGGTCCGGACCCCACCGGTCCGGACCCCGCCGGATCGCGGGTCGCCGAGGCGCACGTCACCGCGGCGCGGACGGGCGAGGCCATCACCACCTCGGCCCTGCACGCGGCGGCGACCGGCGCCGACACCTTCCCCGGGGCGCTCCGCGAGGCGCTGAACCGCCGCGGGCTGTCCCTGGAACGGGTGAGCGAACGGCTCAGGGTGCGCGGCATCACCATCAGCCAGGCCACCCTCAGCAGCTGGCAGCGCGGCCGCAGCCAGCCCGAACGGGCACGCTCCCTGCGCGCGGTGGAGGTGCTGGAGGAAATCCTGGAACTGCCCGCGGGAGCCCTGCGCTCGCTGCTCGGACCGCGCCGCCCGCGCGGCCGGATCACCCCGCCCGACGCGGAGGGGGCGGCGCTCCAGATCCTCGGGGCGGACTCCGTGGTGGAGAAGGCGCTCGGCGCGCGTTTCCGCCACTTCAACCAGGAAACCAGTTCGCTGATGGTGCACGACATCGTGAAGGTCGGCGAGAGCGGCACCCTGAGCGCGATCTCCACCACGAACGTGCTGCGGGCCAGCCGGGCGGGGGCCGACCGCGCGATCTTCGTGCTCAGCTTCGACGACGAGGCGGCCGAGCCGGTCGACATCAGGGTCAGCTGCGGACGCCTCGCCGAGGCCACGTATCTGAAGGGGCTCAAATCCCTGGTACTGGAGATCCACTTCGGCCGGGAGCTGGCCAAACTGGACACCACGGTCGTGAGTTACGCGGTCGAGGTGAGCCCGTCCGAGACGCCTGCCACCCACTACGAGCGCTGGTCGCGGACGAACCTCCACGAATACCTCCAGCAGGTCTTCTTCCACCCCGGCGCGCTGCCGTCGGACTGCCACCGCTACGTCCGGGACAAGGTCGGCGCCCCGCCCCGCGCCCAACGGCGCATCCCGCTGAGCGCATCGCACGACGTCCATGTGCTCACCTCCCGGTGCAAGCCCGGCGTCCACGGGGTGGCGTGGGACTACGGGACGGGAACAGGTGGAACGGGAGACCGCCCAGGATGAGTGGACGGCCTCCCGCGTCTGGGGGGTGGCCTTCGGCCGGTCAGGAGCTGTGGTGCGGCTACTTGGTGTTGAGCGTCAGCCCGTAGTACGCGAGGGCGTCGTCGAGCGGCTGGAAGTAGGAGGAGCCGGGCGAGTTGACCTGGCCGTTGCAGCGCTGGTTGCTGGGTCCGCCGGACGTCATGCCCTGGGCCTGGTCACCGGAGATGTACGCGCCTCCGCTGTCCCCTCCCTGGGTGCAGACGCTGGAGCTCGCCAGGCCGGTCACGACGGTGTCCGGGCCGCCGTTCTGGTCGGTGTAGGTGACGCTGACGTTGTACGAGCGGACCTTGCCGCAGGTCCACTTGGTGGTCTGGCCGGACTTGCAGAGCGCCGCACCGGAGGGCGCCCGCTCGCTGCCCCTGACCGGGACGGTGCCGGCCCTGCCGTACGTGGTGACGTCGAGCCCGATCGAGTTGCCGGCGTCCACGGTCGCGATACCCATGTCGACGCTGCGGGTGCCCAGCGCGAACCGGGTGTGCGTGCCCTTGGCGAACCGGGTGCCGTTGTAGGCCAGTTCCGGCAGATCCTCGATGCAGTGCCCGGCGGTCACGAGCACCTGCTTCCCGCTGCGGTCCTTGGCGCCGTAACCGACCGAGCAGAGGTAGCCGTTGAAGGTCATCCGGCTGCCGGGCGGAACGACGGCCTGGGTCTCCAGCTTCTCCTGGCCCTTCACGACGCGTACGGCGTCGCCGTTGCTCCTCGCGGCCTTGAGGAAGCTGCGGGTCGCTGCGTCGGAGTCGCCGTTGACCTCGACGGTCACGGTGTCCGAGGCGAGGTCGACGGACCACGCGGACACCCCGGCCGGGGCGCTCTTGAGCGCCTTGGCGTCGAGCTGCGCCTTGATCCGGTCGAGCTCGCTCCCGCCGCGCTCGGGAACCCGGGCCTTGAGCCCAGCGGCCCGGACGTCCTTCGCCGCCCCGGCGTCGGCGGCGTTGACGACCAGCGAACCGTCCTCGGCGAAGAAGGCCCCGAGCGTGTCGACCCGGTCCTTCCGCAGCTCCGCGAACCGGTCCTGCTGGTCCGCCTCGCGGTCCAGCCGCTCCACGGCGGCCTTCTCGCTGACACCCAGGGTCGTGGCGAGCGCCTTCACCATCTCCGGCTGGTACGCCGGAGCCGAGGGAGCCGACGGCTCCGCCGGCGCCCCGGCGTAGGCCCCTGTGGCGACTCCGGCCGACAGGAGAGCGCCGACCGAGGCGGCGACGATGTATCTGCGCGCGTTCTTCTTCCGGCTGTGCTTCACGCGATTCCTTCCGCTACGCAGGCGAGCGTCCAGACAATGGGGGGGTGGCCACACCGCGCCTGGGGAAGCGCGATGTGTTCCATGGACACTGCCTGGCGGCGATGACATGTTCCTGTCGCCGCGCCTCGAACTCTGGCGCAGCCGGAACTGCCGCGACAAGGAGCGGAGATGGGGCTCTTTTCTACAGAACTGGCCGAGAACTGTAGAGAGATCGACGAATAGCGCTGGTGCGGACCTTTGCGTCGGGACGTGCCCCCGTTCCGGAGTCCACCCCGAGCACCATTTCCCAGCAGTAGAGTTGCCCTCCGAATGAGGGGGGACGCCGGCATGAACAGAGGCCGAAGAGCCGTACTGATGTGGACGGGCCTGGCGGTCGCCGTGCTCGCGGGAGTGCTGTCCTTCCTCAGCTGGGACCGGGCCGACCAGGTGGCCGGAGTGGTCTCCGCCGTGGTGGGCGTGGCCGCCCTGGGAGTCGGCGTGTACGGGGCGCTCGGCCCGGCCCGGGGACCCGACGTGCAGGTCTCGGGCACGGGAAGGGCGCTGTCCCGTGGCGGCGGTGAGGCCAACACCGGCTTCGTCGCTCCGTCCTCCCCCACCGCGCCCGGCTCGGTGTCCGTCAGCGACACCGGCGACGCGGAAGCCGACGGGGGCAGCGCGAACACCGGATTCCGGCAAGGGTAGGCGGAGCTGTGACCGGCGGCAGGATCGGGGCGAAGGGAACGGGCGACGCGTCGGCACAAGGGGGCGCCGCTCTCTCGAACACCGGGGTCATCATCGGCCCGGTGACCCTTTCCTCTCCCCCGCGACGGCCCGCGGTGTCGGGCTATCTGCTCCAGGTCGAGCGAGTGGCGGCGGCCGACTTCCGGGGACGTGAGGCCGAGCTTTCGGAACTGGCGTCCTTCAGTACGGAGGCGCTTACCGAGGCAGGCACGGAAGACGCCTCCGAAAGGAACTACTGGCGCTGGCTGGCCCCCGCCTGGGCCGGAAAGTCCGCTCTGCTGGCGGAGTTCGTCCTGAATCCGCCGCCCGGAATCGACGTCGTCGCGTTCTTCATCACCTCCCGTATGGCGGGCCAGAACGACGCCGCCGCCTTCTGCGAGGTCGTCCAGCGCCAGCTGTACGCCCTGTTGCGGGAGGAGGAGCCGCTGAGTACGCCGGCCACACGGGACGAACAGCTGCGGCTCGCCCTGGACCGTGCGGCGGAGCGCTGCGCGACGGAGGGCCGACGGCTCGTCCTGGTGGTGGACGGGCTGGACGAGGACCACGGCGTCACCGCCGGTCCTGGCTGCCACAGCATCGCCGCGCTGCTGCCCCGAACGCTCCCGCACGGCATGCGGATCATCGTGGCGGGACGCCCACACCCACCGGTTCCGGACGACGTGCCCGGCGACCATCCGCTGCGGACCACGGAGATCAACCACTGGCTGGCGCCCTCCCCGTACGCCCAGGCGGTCCGCTGGGACGCGGAGCAGAACCTGCTGCGACTGCTCGACGGCGGCGGACTCGGGCGTGAGCTGGTCGGTCTGACGGTGGCGGCGGGCGGTGGTCTCAGCGCGAGCGACATCGCCGAACTGACCGGAAGCCGCCCCCGCCTCGTGGAACGCGAACTGTCGGCGGTGACCGGTCGCAGCTTCCGTCGCCGCTCCGTACACTGGGCGTCCCACGGCCCCGAGGTCTACCTCCTGGCCCACGAGGAGATCCAGCGCAGCGCGGCGGAGCTGATCACGGACGCCGAACTGGCTGCCTACCGCACACGGCTGCACCGATGGGCCCAGACGTACCGGCGCGCGGGCTGGCCCGCCACGACGCCCGAGTACCTGCTGCGCGGTTACGCGCAGCTCCTGCGCGAACTGGGTGACACCGGGCGGCTGGTGGAGCTGGTGTGCGACCCCGCCCGGCACGAGCGGCTGTGGCAGGTCACCGGCGCCGACCTTGAGGCGCTCAGCGAACTGTCGACCTCGCTGGACCAGTTGCCGGCACACGGCAGGCGGACCAAGGACGTGGACGTCTCCGCCGCGCTGCGCCTGGCGGCGGCCCGCGACGGACTGCACAAGCGGGCGGCTGTCCTGCCCGCCGGTCTCATCGGCCTGTGGGCCCGGCTCGGGCACACCGGCCGGGCCATCAGCCTGGCGGAATCGCAGCAGCAGTCGTACAACCGGGTGAGCGCCCTGACCGCTGTCGCCACCTGTCTCGCCGCCACCGGTCATCAGGAGCAGGCGGACGCGCTGGCGGCGGATGCGGACAGCAGCGAGGACAAGGCCCGCTTCCTGGAGGCCATCGCGAAAGGGCTGGCCGAGGCGGGCCTCTACAGCGAGGCCTTCCGGGCGGTCGCGAGGATGGAGGGTACGGACCGGCCGGCGAAGGCTCTCGTCGCGACGGTCAGACGGGCGGCCGACGACCTCGCCGCAGGCGGGCGGGGCGGGGCGGGGACGCTCACGCCGCACCTCGCCGAGGCGGTGCGGGCCGTCGCGACGGTTCGCGGCGTCGAGCAGGGCGAGCTGTACGCCGATCTGGCCTGCGCGTTCTCCCTGTTCGGGGACGACGAACGGGCGCGGGAGACGGTGGACCTGGCCGTCCGGGACCGCTCGGACGACGAAGGGGCGTTCCGGCAGGCACAGAATCTCGGCCACATAGCCGTACGTCTCGCACCGGCACCAGGTCTGGCGCAGCGCGCCGCGAGCATCGCCCGTGACGCGGCCGAGTTGGCGCACGCGATCGACGACCCCCGCAGCGTCGAGTGGCTCTTCCCTCAAGTCGCCGAGGGCCTGGCGGCGACCGGGCAGTACGAGCGCGCGGAACAGGTCGTCCGCGTCCTGCCCGATCCGGCCGACCATGACGAAGGGCTGTGCGCCGCCGCCGAGGCGGCGGCCCACGCCGGTGCCACGGGCTGGGCGCTGGAGGTCGCGGACCGCCTCATCGATCCGATCGACCGGGCCAGTGTTCTGGTCGCCGTCGGCAGGAAACTGGCGCGGTCCGCCGACCCCGCGGAAACCGAGCAACTCGCCCGGCGGATTCTCACGGTGATCGACGACGTGTACGCCCAGGTGTGGCAGGTGGGACTCCTGACCAACACGTCGGAGTTCCTCCTCCAGGCCGGCGCGAGGGAACAGGCCGAGGCCGTGGCGGCCACGGCGACGGTTCTCGCCCGGAACCGTACGGCGCCCCGGGGCAGCGTGACCGCGCAGATCGCCGTCGCCAGGGCCCTGGTGGCGGCGGGCGCCGAGGCCGAGGCACACCGGCTCGTCGACTGGGCGACCGAGTCGGCCGAAGCGGAGGACGGGTATGCCCGGCTGCTGCGTCTGGTCGACGTGGCGGGCGGGCTGCACGCGATCGGCCAGGACGACCACATGGTGACCATGCTGTCCGCACTGCTCGAAGAAGCTCGGGAGGGAGCGCACCACTCGGAACACGCGGAATCCCAGCTGCACGTGGCCGAGGCTTTCAGCGCAACAGGCCACCCCGACCTGGCGAGGAAGGTGGCCCAGGAACTCCTGGACGGCGCGGCCGCCCTGGACAGCGCGTACCAGCAGGCGTGGAACAGGTACAGCGCGGCCGGCGCCTATCTGGCGGCCGGGGACTTCGACAAGGCCTTGGCTCTCACCGACTCCCTGCCGGACGACGTGGTGGCGGATTTCCGCTCCGGTGTCGTGGAAAAGCTGGTGGCGGCCGGCGAATACGCGTGGGCGGAGCGGCTCGCCGAGGAGTTGGCAGGCACCGTCGAAGGCGATCGCAGCCTCATGCACATCGCGGCGGGCATGGCGGGCAGAGGTGACGTCCCCGGCGCGGTCGCCCTGCTCGACGAGATCCCCGTACCCGGCCTGCGCGACAAGACCATGGAGAAGATCGTCGGCGCATCGGCCCGGACGGACGCGCCGAACGAAGCCCGCGCCCTGGCCGACGCCATCACCGACCCGGACCACCGGAGCAAGGCCCTCGCGGCCATCGCCCGCGCCCACGGCCCCACCCCGGAGGGCCGCGTCCTGCTCGTCGAAGCACTGGCGCTGGGCCCCTGGGACCAGTTGGTCGAGGCCATCGCCGGGGTGGCCCCGGAGTATCTGCTCCTGCTGGCGGACCTGTCCCGGAACAATCACTAGTCTCCTGAGTCAGGAATTCTGTTCAGATATGAGGCGAGGCGTGCCCCGGGCGCACGGGGGCTGCGCGGTGAGCCGGCGGCGGGCCCCGGCCCGTAGTCAGCCTTGAATCCGCTCGGACCGTCTGCGAGGTGGGCCGCCATGCACCCGGCGGCCCGACTCTCGCACGGGCAGGAGCCGAAACGACGAAATCCCGCCCGGTCTTTCGACCGGACGGGATCTCATGACGTTCTTGAGAGCTACTCAAGAACTGTCGTGTGTGGACCTGTGGGGATTTGAACCCCAGACCCCCTCGATGCGAACGAGGTGCGCTACCAGACTGCGCCACAGGCCCTTGCGACGTGTGAAACTCTAGCACCCTCATGGGGGTGCTTGGAAATCCGTTCCTCCGCTGGTCAGCGGTGTCGGGTTTCCCGGAGCACCGTGGGCCCCGGACCCCCGGGACCCGCCCGCCTCACTCGTTGGCCGCACGCGGCCGGTCCTCGTCGTCGTACTGGTCGAAGAGCGGGGTCCGGCCCCGGTCGCGGTTGCGGCGGGGCTGGTTCGTGCGCCGGCGTGGGGCCGGGTCGACCGCGGGGGCCGTGGGGTGCGAGGTGCCCGTCTGGGTGGGCTCGGCGGTGCTGGAGCGGGCCGCGCTCCAGGTCTCCGGGTCGCCGACCTCCACGCCGCCCGTGGCCCGGGGGGCGACGGGCGCCGTGACGTAAGTGGGCAGCGGCACGGGGACGGGCTCCCAGCTGTCGCCCTGGACGCGGTCGCGCTCGCGCTGCTGGTCCACCCACTCCGCGTGGTCCGTCTGCTCGACGAGTGCGCGGCGGCCGGCCTCCTGGGGGGAGACGGTGGGCGTCGGCTCCGGCGCCGGGTGGTGCGCTTCGGAGTCGTCGTCGGGCTCGGCGGGGGCGGGGGCCGCGGGCTGGTGCCTGCGGGGGCGGTTCTCGCGCAGTCGCTGGGCCGCGGCCTCGGCCCGGCGGCGGTCCATCGTGAAGGCGAACCGCCGGCGCTCCTGGGCGCGCAGATGCACGATGTACGTACTCAGCAGCACGGCAGGCGCGGCGGGGGCCCACAGGAAGCCGAGACCGCCGACCGCCGCGACGACCGCTCCGAGAGTGAAGGCCAGGAAGAGGACGACGGTGGTCCGCCTGCGCCGTGCCAGGACCTGGGAGCGCTGGGCGCGCCGGGCACGCTCGGCGTCGGCCGCGCCGGAGCCGGGGCGTCGCCGGGCGGGGGGCACCTGCTCCGCCGGGCGCTCACCGGACCGGCGTTCGTGCGACTGGCGGTCCGGCGGCTGGTGCCCCGCTCGCCGGTCGTGCGCCGGGCGGTCGGAGGCCTGGTGGTCCGGGGCACGCTCGGGCGCGTGCGCCGGATCGGTCAGCCGGGCTTCCGTGTGCGCCGGAGGCGCGGCAAAGGCCCGGACGTCCACGGATTCCATACGGTCCGTTTCCCGGTCCGGGTCGACGTCGGGCGCCGCCTCCTCAGCGGTGCGCTCCCGCAGCTCCTTGGCGTACCGGCGCTCCATCGCCGCCCGTCCGGACAGCAGCCGGATGGCGGTGCTGAAGCGTTCCGTCGGACGTGCTTCGTTGAGCTCGTCCTGCCTGCGGAGCCACATCGGCACCAAGTAGGCGGCCCAGGCCCCGACGATGACTGCGTAGATGAGGCCGCTGCTGCTCACGCTCACACCGTAGAGGGGTTTGCGCGGAAGGATCCGCCAATTGGCCCGGTGTGTCGCACGATCCGGCTGATATCACGGACTTTTTTTGTGATGGTTCGGCTCAACAGTCGCCGATAGCTCGACGCCATAGGGTCACCCGCCGATCAAATTCGAACACTTATTGCATTTCATCGGACACCCCGGGGCCACGCGGCGGCGCGGGGCGCGACCGGCGCCAGCGCCGGAGCATCCCCTCGGGCACTTCCTCGGCGGTGAGGGCGAAGATCAGATGATCGCGCCAGGCGCCGTCGATGTGGAGATAGCGCGGGCGTACGCCCTCGGAACGGAATCCGAGTTTCTCCACCACCCTGCGGCTGGGCCCGTTCTCCGGGCGAATGCAGACCTCGATGCGGTGCAGGCCCACGGCGCGGAAGCAGTGGTCCACCGCGAGTGCCACGGCCGTCGGCATGACCCCGCGCCCGGCGACGCCCCGGTCGACCCAGTACCCGATGTGACCGGAGCACATCGACCCCCAGGTGATCCCCGCGACCGTGAGCTGGCCGACCAGTCGGCCCTCGTACTCGATGGCGAACGGCAGCATCCGCCCCGCGTTCGCCTCGGCCCGCAGGTGGCGGACCATCTGCCGGTACGTGGGGCGCCGCGCCATCGGACCGCCGGGGGCGGGCGGCGGAACGGTCGCCTCCCAGGGGCGCAGCCAGTCGCGATTGCGCCGGTTGACCTCGCGCCACATCCGCTGGTCACGCATCTTCATCGGGCGCAGGACGATCTCGCCGTCAGTCAGCGTCACCGGCCAGGTCGCGTTGTTCAGCTCGGGCTCCCCGGTCGGGGGTGGTCGCCGCCGCGGAGCTGGTCGACGGCGTGCACCAGGAGCCGGCCGAGGACCGCGAGCCCGTCCTTCACCCCGCCGGTGGAGCCGGGGAGGTTGACGATCAGGGTGCGGGAGGCCACGCCCGCCAGGCCCCGGGAGAGGGCGGCGGTCGGGACCTTGGCCAGGCCCTCGGCCCGGATCGCCTCCGGGATGCCGGGGATCTCCCGGTCGAGGACGCGACGGGTGGCCTCGGGCGTGGCGTCGGTGGGCGAGATGCCCGTACCGCCGGTGGTGACGATCACGTCGTATCCCGCGGCGACGCCCGCGCGCAGGGCCGCCTCGACCGGGTCGCCGTCGGGGACGACCTGCGGGCCGTCGACCGTGAAGCCGAGGCCGGACAGCGCTTCGGCGATCAGCGGGCCGCCCCTGTCCGCGTACACCCCGGCGGAGGCCCGGTTGGAGGCGGTGACGACGAGAGCGGTGTACGGGGAGGGGAGGCCGGCGCCGGTGGGCTCGGCCGCCTCCTGCTCGTGGCCGCCGGGGGCGCCCGGCCCGGGGGGCGTCACGTGCCCGTTCCCTCCGGCGCGGTGCGCCGGTAGTCGCCGGACTTGCCGCCCGACTTCGTCTCGACCCGTACGTCGGTGATGACCGCGCTCTTGTCGACGGCCTTGATCATGTCGATCACCGTGAGCGCCGCGACGGAGACCGCGGTCAGGGCCTCCATCTCGACGCCGGTGCGGTCCGTCGTCTTCACGGTGGCCGTGATCTCCACCGCGTCGTCGGCCACGCTCAGGTCCACCTTCACGCCGGAGACGGCCAGCGGATGGCAGAGCGGGATCAGCTCCGGGGTGCGCTTGGCACCCATGATCCCGGCGATCCGGGCGGTGGCGAGGGCGTCGCCCTTGGGGACTCCCTCGCCGCGCAGCAGCTCGATCACGCGCGGCGAGACCAGCACCCGGCCGGAGGCGCGGGCGACGCGGGTGGTGACGTCCTTCTCCGACACGTCGACCATGCGGGCCGCGCCCGCCTCGTCGATGTGCGTCAGCCTGTTCTGCGTACTCAACTCACTCCGCCTAGCGGTAGGGGTGCCGGTCACGCCTCGGGGAACCGGAGGGGGGTCCCCCGGAAGGCACGGCGGCAGATACCGTACCGCCACCGGGCGGCGGTCAGCCGAGCAGGATCACGTCCGTCTCCGTGCCGGGCTCCACCGAGGTGACGTCCTCGCCCACCACGATCAGCGCGTCCGCCTGCGCGAGCGCGGCGATCAGATGCGAACCGGAACCGCCGACCGGGGTGACCGTGCCCGCCTCCGTGTCGTGACGGCCGCGCAGGAACTGGCGGCGTCCGCCCGGCGACGTGAGCGCCTTGTCGGCGCTCAGCCGGGCGCGGACGGTGGGGCGGTGCACGTCGGTGAGGCCCATCAGGGCACGGATGGCGGGGCGGACGAACAGCTCGAAGGAGACGTAGGCGGAGACCGGGTTGCCCGGCAGGGCCAGCAGCGGGGTGTGGTCCGGGCCGATCGAGCCGAAGCCCTGCGGCTTGCCGGGCTGCATGGCGAGCTTGCGGAACTCGACCCCGCCGCCCGCCTCGTCCTCGTCCCCGACGGAGGAGAGCGCCTCCTTGACCACGTCGTACGCGCCGACACTGACACCGCCCGTGGTGACGACCATGTCCGCGCGGATCAGCTGGTCCTCGATCGTGGCGCGCAGTGTCTCGGCGTCGTCGGCCACCGCGCCGACCCGGTAGGCGATGGCTCCGGCGTCCCGGGCGGCGGCCGTCAGCGCGAAGCTGTTGGAGTCGTAGATCTGGCCGCCGGTCAGCTGCTCGCCGGGCTGGACCAGTTCGCTGCCGGTGGACAGGACGACCACGCGGGGGCGGGGCCGTACGACCACGGTGGCGCAGCCGATCGCCGCGAGCAGCCCGATCTGCGGCGGGCCGACGACCGAGCCGGCGGCCAGGGCCAGATCGCCCGGCTTGACGTCGCTGCCGCGCTCGCGCACATGGGCGCCTGCCACAACGGGCCGGTGCACCCTGACCTCGCCGGTGGCGCCCTCGGGCGCGTCGCTGTGGGCGCGCATGGCGGCGGCCGGGCCCTCGCCCGTACCGCCGTCGGTCCACTCGACCGGGACCACGGCCTCCGCACCGGCGGGCAGCGGCGCGCCCGTCATGATGCGGGCGGCCTGTCCCGGTCCCACGACCTGGTCGTCGGCCAGCCCCGCACTGCCCGCGGCGACGTCGCCGATGACGGTGAGGACCGCGGGGAACTCCTCGCTGGCGCCCTCGACATCGGCGATCCGGACCGCGTAACCGTCCATGGAGCTGTTGTCGAACGGCGGCAGGGCCACCTCCACGACGACGTCCCTGACGAGGACGCAGCCCTGGGCGTCGGGCAGCTGCAGCTCGATGGGCTCCAGCGGCCTCACCGCGTCGAGGATGTCGTCCAGGTGCTCGTCCACCGACCAGATCGTGCTGCTCACGGCGTTACATCTCCTCAGCGACGTACTTGCGCAGCCAGGTCCGGAAGTCCGGCCCCAGGTCTTCACGTTCGCACGCCAGTCTGACAATGGTGCGCAGGTAGTCGCTGCGGTCGCCGGTGTCATAGCGGCGGCCCTTGAAGACGACGCCGTGCACGGGGCCGCCGATCTTCTCGTCCGCGGCGAGCACCTGGAGCGCGTCGGTGAGCTGGATCTCACCGCCGCGGCCCGGCTCGGTGTGCCTCAGCACGTCGAAAACGGCCGGGTCCAGGACGTACCTGCCGATGATGGCGAGGTTGCTGGGGGCGTCGGCCGGGTCCGGCTTCTCGACCAGGTCCGTGATGCGGACCACGTCGCTGTCGACCGTGGCGTCCGCGGCCGCGCAGCCGTAGAGGTGGACCTGCGAGGGGTCGACCTCCATCAGCGCGATGACGCTGCCGCCCTCACGCTCCTGGACCTCGACCATCCGGGCCAGCAGCGCGTCGCGCGGGTCGATCAGGTCGTCGCCGAGCAGCACCGCGAAGGGCTGGTCGCCCACGTGCGGGGCGGCGCACAGCACGGCATGCCCGAGGCCGCGGGGGTCGCCCTGTCGCACGTAGTGCATGGTGGCCAGGTCGCTGGACTGCTGGACCTTGGCGAGGCGGTCGGCGTCACCCTTGCGGGTGAGCGCGGACTCCAACTCGTAGTTGCGGTCGAAGTGGTCCTCAAGGGGACGCTTGTTACGGCCGGTGATCATCAGCACGTCCGAGAGACCCGCTGCCACGGCTTCTTCGACGACATACTGGATGGCCGGCTTGTCGACGACAGGCAGCATCTCTTTGGGAGTGGCCTTCGTGGCGGGCAGGAACCGGGTGCCGAGACCTGCTGCCGGGATGACAGCCTTGCTGATCCTGGGGGGCGACTGAGTCATGTGCAGACCTTAACGGCCACACACGTCCAGAAGCTGATATTCCGGTTAACTTCGTACTCAAATATGCCCATACGAGAATCGTGCGAGCCGCCATTGAATACCGACCAACCCGACAAGGCGTCCGACCAACCCGGAGAAGCGTCCGCGAAGAGCACCCTGCGGCGCGAACTGCTCGCCGCGCGCGCCCTCCTGACGGAGGAGGACGTCGCCCGGACCGCCACGGTTCTCGCCGAAGCGGCGCTGCGCCTGCCCGAACTGGCCGACGCCGGTACGGTCGCCGCGTACGTCTCCGTGGGGCGTGAACCGGGCACCCGCGCCCTCCTGGAGTCCCTGCGCGGGCGCGGCGTCCGAGTGCTGCTGCCGGTCCTCCTGGCCGACAACGACCTGGACTGGGCGGCCTACGAGGGCCCGGAGCACCTGCTCCCGGCCGGGCGGGGGCTCCTTGAGCCGGGCGGCCCGCGCCTGGGCCCCGCCGCCGTCCTGGAAGCCGACGCGGTGCTGCTGCCCGGCCTCGCGGCGGACGGGAGCGGGATGCGGCTGGGGCGGGGCGGCGGGAGCTACGACCGGGTGCTGTCCCGGCTGACGGCCGCCGGGGCGCACCCTTCGCTCGTCGTGCTGCTGTACGACGCCGAGGTGGTCGCGCGGGTCCCCTCGGAACCGCACGACCGGCCCGTGGACGCGGTGGTCACGCCGGCCGGAGTACGGCGCTTCGCTTCATGAATCGCCCTGCACACCGAAGCCCCCTTCCAGCTCACGCGTGAGCTGGAAGGGGGCTTCCGTAAGCCCTACGGTTTCAGCGTCAGCGTGTCGACGGTGGAGGCGTCGACCGCGTCCGTCCCGAAGGACCAGTCGAGCAGTTCGCCGTCGACCCACTTGTCGGTCTGGTCGGTGTAGTGCGCGTTGAACGCGTGCCCGGATGCTCCGCTGAGGTTGATCCAGCGGGACTTGTCCCAGTCCCCCACGTTGACGACCATCCGCATCGACGGCACCCAGACGACGTCGTATCCGCCCGCCGCGTTCCAGCCGGTGGCGTTGACCGCCGCCTCGCCGCCGCCGAGGTTCCAGGGGCCCCGGTTGAGCGCCCGCTGGAGCAGGCCGGGGCCTTCGACGCCGAGGGTCTGGTTCTTCAGCGTCAGCCGGTGCAGCCGGCCCCAACTCCAAGTGGAGATGTTCTTGCCGAGCTTGGCGGTCAGCTCCCAGCGGGCGTCCTCCATCGCACGGGCGAACAGGTCGTCCCGGCTCTCCAGGGCCTCCTCGCGACCCCGGGCAGGGGCCTTCCACCACGCGTTGTCCTGGTCGTCCACGATGTCGCGGACCACCTGGAACCAGCGGTCGCCGCCGTCCGGCTGCGCGGTGTCGCCGTCGCGCTGGCCGCATTCGCGGACGAGCTTCTTCTGCTGGTCGACCGGGCCGCTGTTCTTGGCCGGCGGCACGTTGAGGCAGTCGCCCTTGACCCGCATCTCCTTGGGCAGCTTGTTGCCGAAGGCGAGCTTCAGGATGTTGCGCCAGACGCCGTTGAAGTACGCGGCGGCGGCCGAGTCGGGTTCCTGGGTGTAGTCCCAGCCCTCCAGCAGCTTCTGGGCCTCGCGGACGCTCGGGTCGGAGATGTTGATCTCCTTCAGCTTGGGCACCAGCAGCGCGGCGATCTCGCTGAAGTTGTCCATCTGCATCTTCTGCATGTCATCGGTCGAGACCTTCTCGCCGCCCTTGATCTTCTGGGTGAGGAGGTCGTTGATCCGCTGGCTGCGGGCGCCGTAGCCCCAGTCCTTGGTCAGGAGGTGGGGGTACTTCTTCTCGTCGATGACAGCCTGGTTCGCGGTGACGATGAAGCCGCGGTCCGGGTTGTACTCGTACGGCAGCTCGTCGAAGGGGATGTACCCCTTCCACGCGTACTTCGGGTCCCAGCCCGGGGCCGGGGCCGTGCCGTCGTAGCCCTCGGAGCGGACCGGGATCTTGCCGGGGGCCTGGTAGCCGATGTTGCCCTCGGTGTCGGCGTAGATGAGGTTCTGCGAGGGGACCTCGAAGTTCTCGGCGGCCGCCCGGAAGGTGGTGAAGTCCTTGGCCCGGTTGAGCGCGAAGACGGCGTCCATGGACTTGCCGGGCTCCAGCGCGGTCCACTTCAGCGCCACCGCGTAGCCGTCGGCCCGGTCGGGCGCGGCGTTGCTGACGGGGGCCTTCTGCCCGACCTTGTCCAGCTCCTTGCTGCGGTCGGAGACCAGGGGCCCGTTGTTCGTCTCACGGACCGTGATCGTCCGGTCCCTGCCGCCGGCGACCTTGATGGTCTCCTCGCGGGTCTCGAACGCCTTGGTCTTGCCGTCGTACAGGTAGCCGTCGTCGGAGACCTTCTCCAGGAAGAGGTCGGTGACGTCGGCGCCCAGGTTGGTGAGACCCCAGGCGATGTCCTGGTTGTGACCGATGATCACACCGGGCATGCCGGAGAACGTGTAGCCGGCCGTGTCGTACTGGCAGGTCTTGGAGAGCTCCCGGCAGTGCAGGCCCATCTGGTACCAGAGGGAGGGCAGCATCGGCGCGAGGTGCGGGTCGTTCGCGAGCAGCGCCTTGCTGGACGTCGTGTGCTTGCCGGAGACGACCCAGGAGTTCGAGCCGATGCCGTTGCCGTTCGGGCCGAGCAGCGCCGGGATCTCGTCGAGGGTGTCGGAGAGAGCGGAGAGCTGGGTGTTCAGGCCCCCGGTGGCGCCCTCCGGGGTCGGAGAGCCGATGCTGTCCGACGGGGTGGCCTCGGGGTCGAACTTCCCGGTGACCGGGGAGATCGCTCCCTGTTCGACGATCGGCTTGTTCTTCTTGTACGGGTAGCCGGGGTACAGGTCCTCGATCTGGTCCTTGTCGAGGCGGCTGGTCAGCAGCGAACGGTCGATCTCGTCCTGCATGTTGCCGCGCAGGTCCCAGGCCATCGCCTTCAGCCAGGCCACCGAGTCGACCGGGGTCCACTCGCCGGGCTTGTAGTCGTTGGTCAGCCCCAGAGCCGCGTACTCGACCGAGATGTCCCGGCCTTCCTTGCCCTTCAGATACGCGTTGACGCCCTCCGCGTACGACTGGAGGTTCTTCTTGGTGCTCTCGTCCAGGACCTCGTCGTACTCCTTCTGCGCCACCTTCCGCCAGCCCAGCGTGCGCAGGAAGGAATCGGTCTCCACCTGTCCGGAACCGAACATCTCGGAGAGCCGGCCGGACGTCATGTGCCGCCGGACGTCCATCTCCCAGAAGCGGTCCTGGGCCTGGACGAAGCCCTGGGCGCGGAAGAGGTCGGCATCGGAGTCCGCGTAGATCTGCGGAATTCCGTAGGAGTCGCGTTTGACCTCGACGTCGCCGCCAAGACCGTCGAGCGTCATCGACCCGGTGGTCTGCGGGTACGAGGCCCGCACGGTGGACACGGACCAGTACGCCCCGTACCCGACACCCGCGACGAGCGCCAGCACCAGGACGAGCACGATCAGGCGGGCGCGTCGCCCCTTCTTCCTGCCGGGCTTCTTCGCGTCGGAAGGGCCGGAAGAGGCGGTTGTGTTGGCGGGCATCGCTGTCCTTCGAGGGGCAGGGTGGTCCTGGGAGTGCAGGAGCAACCATAGGCGCAGCGGAGAAGCCACTCGGACGCGGTATAGGGATGCATCCATTTGCGTCTTCCTCGCACGAACACTCGAACCCGTCAAGGAACCGTTAAAGATTAGGTAAGGTAACGAAGTAACTGGCTGCCGGAGGACGATCCGGCAGGCGCACGCAGGGAAGGAACGGACCCTGACTGTCCACGCTCTCAACGAACTCCTGCTCGTCTGCTCGCTCGTCCTGCTCGTCGCCGTGGTGGCGGTGCGGATCTCGTCGCGCAGCGGGCTCCCCAGCCTGCTTCTGTATCTCGGCATCGGGATCGCCCTGGGGCAGGACGGCATCTTCGACGTCAAGTTCGACAACGCCGAGCTGACGCAGGTGTTCGGCTACGCCGCACTGGTCGTCATCCTGGCCGAGGGCGGACTCGGGGCGAAGTGGAGAGAGGTCAGACCCGTCCTGCCCGCGGCCGCGGTGATCTCGACCGTCGGGGTCGGTATCAGCGTGGGCATCACCGCCGCCGCCGCGCACTACCTGGTCGGCCTGGAATGGCGCCAGGCCCTCATCATCGGCGCGGTCGTCTCCTCGACCGACGCGGCGGCCGTCTTCTCCGTGCTGCGCAAGGTGCCCCTGCCGCCCCGGATCAACGGGGTCCTGGAGGCCGAGTCAGGCTTCAACGACGCCCCCGTCGTCATCCTGGTCGTCGCGTTCTCCGCGGTCGGCCCGGTCGAGCACTGGTACATCCTGGTCGCGGAGATCGCCATGGAGCTGGCCATCGGCGCCGCGATCGGAATCGCGGTGGGCTGGCTGGGGTCCCTGGGGCTGCGGCACGTGGCGCTGCCCGCCTCCGGCCTCTACCCGATCGCCGTGATGGCCATCGCCGTCTCCGCTTACGCGGCGGGCGCCCTGGCCCACGGCAGCGGGTTCCTCGCCGTCTACCTGGCCGCGATGATCCTCGGCAACTCCAAGCTGCCGCACTGGCCCGCCACGCGCGGCTTCGCCGACGGGCTCGGCTGGCTGGCCCAGATCGGCATGTTCGTGCTGCTCGGCCTGCTGGTCACCCCGCACGACCTGGTCGACGACTTCTGGCCCGCCATCGTCGTGGGCCTGGTGCTGACCATGGTGGCGCGGCCGCTGTCGGTCTTCCTGAGCCTCGCGCCGTTCCGGCTGCCGGCCCGCGAGAAGATCCTGATGTCCTGGGCCGGGCTGCGCGGGGCGGTGCCCATCGTCCTGGCGACCATCCCGATGGTGTCCGGGGTGGAGGGCAGTACCAAAATCTTCAACATCGTCTTCGTCCTGGTCATCGTCTACACCCTGATCCAGGGCCCGACACTGCCCTGGGTCGCGAACAAGCTGAACATCGCCGACGATCCGTCCGAAGCCGACGACCTGGGCATCGAGTCGGCCCCGCTGGAACGGCTGCGGGGGCACCTGCTGTCTGTCGCCATCCCCACGAAGTCCAAGATGCACGGCGTCGAGATCGGCGAACTCCGGCTCCCGGCCGGCGCCGCGGTCACCCTGGTGGTCCGGGAGGGCAAGAGCTTCGTGCCGGCCCCGGCGACGGTGCTGCGACGCGGGGACGAGCTGCTGGTGGTGGCCACCGACCCGGTGCGCGACAGGGCGGAGGAGCGGCTGCGGGCGGTCGGCGAGGGCGGCAAGCTGGCCGGCTGGCTGGGCACGGGCAGATCCTCCGCTTCCGACGCTCCCGGCACGGCGGGACCCCATGGCGGTTCGGCCATCCCCCAGGGGATGAAGCTGGCCAAGAAGCTCGGCGGCGCCGGTGCCCGTACCAGCGCCCACGGAAGGGGAAACGGCAGCGGAAGCGGAAGCGCAAACGGCAGCGGCAGCGGCAGCGGCACGAAAGCCAGCCTCTAAGACTCCCGAGACTCCAGAGGCTTCTGCGGTCCCCGTGAGTCCCCCTGAGCGCTCTCAGATCTCACTCTGAGCGCTCTCTGAGCGCTCTCTGAGGCGACGACCCAGGCGTGGGTCAGCGGGGCGTCGTAAATCACAGGCTGCTACGGAAGCCCTGTGCGCAATCACAGGCATACAGGGCTTTCCTGCCTGTACCATGAAGACAAACCTGATCGACCAACTCTGTCTGAAGCAGAGCTGGCGCGACCGTATGGCGGTCGTGGTGTCTCTTCGCCCGGCGTTTCTTCGCCGATTGCAGCGAGTCGCCCGGCATCTACCGCAGTTCAGCGCGAAGAGGACAGCTCTCGGCCGCTTCCGTCCGGCCCGCCCCACAAGGGCGCCGGGAAGCAGGGCTACCAGGCGGCAGAAAGGCAAGGACCGTGGCGACCACGGTCTCCGACCGCCCCGGATACGGGCAACTGCTGCGCACCCCCGGTGCGTGGACCTTCCTCCTCCCGGGCTTCGCCGCACGGCAGCCGTTCGCGATGCTCACCATCGGCATCGTCCTCCTCGTGCAGCACACGACCGGTTCGTACGGCAGCGCGGGAGCCGTCGCGGCGGTCTCCGGCGTCTCCATGGCGCTGTTCGCGCCGCAGAGCGGCAAGCTCGCCGACCGCTTCGGTCAGCGCGCCGTCCTGCTGCCCGGGGTCCTCCTCCACACCGCCTCCGTGAGCGCCCTGACCGTGCTGGCGCTGGCGGACGCACCCCTGTGGGCGCTGTTCGCCGCCGCCGTGCCGACCGGCGCCTCGATCCCGCAGATCGGCCCCATGGTGCGGGCCCGCTGGGCGGCGATGCTGGGGGCGGGCCCCGACCGGCCCGCCTCTCCGCTGATGTCCACCGCGGCCGCGTTCGAGTCGGTGACGGACGAGTTCACGTTCGTCCTCGGCCCGGTGATCGCCACCGCGCTGTGCACCGGCGTGCACCCGGCGGCCGGACTCATCACGGAAGCCGCTCTGACCCTGGTCGGCGGCCTGCTCTTCGCCGCGCAGCGCGCCACCCAGCCCGCGCCTCGCAACGCGGCCACCACGGCCGAACCGCACACCTCGGCGCTCTCCGTACCGGGCGTGCGCGTCCTGGCCGTCGTCTTCCTGGGCATCGGCGCGGTCTTCGGTGGGATGCAGGTCTCGCTGACCGCGTTCTCCGAGGAGATCGGTCACCCCGGGGTGAACGGCGTCCTCTACGGGATCTTCGCAGCGGGCAACATGCTGGCCGGCATCGCCTGCGGCGCCATCGCCTGGAAGAGCAGCCCGCGCCGTCGGCTGATCGTCGGATACGTGGCGCTGACCCTGACCGCGTCCGGCCTGTGGGCCGTGCACTCGGTGCCGCTGCTGGCCGGGCTCGGCCTGCTGGTCGGCCTCTGCATCGCTCCGGCGCTGATCAGCGGCTACACCCTGGTCGAAGCGCTGGTGCCCGCCACCGCCCGCACCGAGGCCTTCACCTGGCTGACGGGCGCCGTGGCGCTCGGGCAGGCGGCGGCCGTGACCGTGGCGGGGCAACTCGCCGACGCCCATGGCGCGAGCACCGGTTTCCTGGTGCCTCTGGCCGGAACAGCGCTGGCCCTGTTGACCCTGCTGGCCCTGCGTTCGCGGCTGTCTCCGAAGCCCTCGGGACGCACCGTGGCACGTGGGATCGGTCACCGCGAGCCGGTCACGGTGGACTGATTCAACGGAATACGTCAGTATGGAGCGTCGTTAGCACTCATTGAGTGAGAGTGCCAGGAGGAGCAAGTGCCGACCTACCAGTACCAGTGCACCGAATGCGGCGAGGGCCTCGAGGCGGTGCAGAAGTTCACCGATGATGCCCTGACCGTGTGCCCGAGCTGCGACGGACGCCTCAAGAAGGTGTTCTCCGCGGTCGGCATCGTCTTCAAGGGTTCCGGTTTCTACCGGAACGACAGCCGCGGCTCCTCGTCGAGCAGCACAGCGGCGTCGACGCCCTCGAAGTCGTCCGACTCCACGTCGTCCTCGTCGTCGGGTTCGGACACGAAGACGAGCGCGACATCGTCGTCCTCTTCGTCTTCGTCTTCGTCCGGCTCCTCCTCGTCGTCGGCGTCCGCGCCGGCCACGTCGAGCAGTACGTCGGCCGCCTGAGCCCGCGTACGCCCCACCTGCTTTTCACGGACCCCGCCGAGGCCACTCGGCGGGGTCCGGGCGTTCGCCCCGGAAAACGCTCCTGCCGATACGGTGACCGCATGGCGAACGCACTTGACGAAACGGGCTCCGGTACGGGTACGGCGGGTACCGGGAGCTCCGCGGAGATCGGTGTCATCGGCGGCTCGGGCTTCTACTCCTTCCTGGAGGACGTCACCGAGGTCACCGTGGACACCCCTTACGGGAAACCGAGCGACTCGGTCTTCCTCGGCGAGCTCGGCGGCCGGCGGGTGGCCTTCCTGCCCCGTCACGGACGCGGCCACCACCTGCCGCCTCACCGCATCAACTACCGGGCCAACCTGTGGGCTCTGCGCTCCGTCGGGGTCCGGCAGGTCCTCGGCCCGTGCGCGGTGGGCGGGCTGCGGCCGGAGTACGGACCGGGCACCCTGCTCGTCCCCGACCAACTGGTGGACCGCACCAAGGCCCGCGTGCAGACTTTTTACGACGGTGAGACCCGGGCCGACGGGACCGTACCGAACGTCGTCCACCTGGGCTTCGCCGACCCGTACTGCCCCGAGGGGCGCAAGGCCGCGCTCGCCGCTGCTCGCGGACGCGACTGGGAGCCGGTGGACGGTGGCACCCTGGTGGTCGTCGAGGGTCCTCGCTTCTCGACCCGTGCGGAATCGCGCTGGCACGCGGCGATGGGCTGGTCGGTCGTGGGCATGACCGGACACCCCGAAGCGGTCCTCGCCCGGGAGCTGGGCCTCTGCTACACGACGATGACCCTGGTGACCGACCTGGACGCGGGGGCCGAGGCGGGCGAGGGCGTCTCGCACGAAGAGGTGCTCCAGGTGTTCGCGGCCAACGTGGACCGGCTGCGCTCGGTGCTGTTCGACGCGGTGGCCGGGCTGCCGAAGAGCGAGAACCGCAACTGCACGTGCGCCCATGCCCTGGACGGGATCGACACGGGGATCGCCCTGCCGTAGCGGGGATCGCCGGCGCTTCGGCAGGGCGGGCGTCGCCGGAACGGGTGACGGAGTTATCCCCAGTGCGGGGACTGTCCACAGGCCTCAGCGGGATCTGCGCGGACGGTGGAGAGTGAGGGGGGTTCGGCCGGAACAACCGGTCCGGACCCCCCTTCACCGTTCCCTCCCCTCTCTCTCCCTTGCCCTCCTCCGCCGGAATCCAGGTGATGCCATGTCCACGCCCATGCCCCCGCCCATGCCCCCGCCCATGTCCACGCCCCCTTTCCCGTCTCGACCCCCTTCCCTGCCCTCCTCCCTCCCCTCCTCGCCAACTCGTTCCCCGTCCCGGTCCCCGTCCCCGTGCCCGCCTCCGGCGCCGGTGCCCCCGCCATGCGGGGTGAGGCCGTTCGGACCCCTGCGTGTGCGGGGTGGTGGTGCGGACCGGCTGCGCCGGATGCTGCGTCGACAGCGGCGCGCGGCGGCTGCGGGGCTCGCGCTGGCGGGTGCCGCGCTGGCCACCACGGGCCTGAGCAGTACCGACGGGGAGTCCGGCCCACCGGGTGCTCCGCAGGGGGCCGGCCGGCCGGCCGTGCGGCTGGTCTCCGCGCCGGTCCGGATCGCGGACCCGGAGACAGTACGACTGCTGCGCCCGGGGGACCAGGTCGATGTGATCGCGGTCGGTGACGCCGACGACGAAGCACGCGTGGTGGCGCGAGGAGTGCGCGTGGCGAGGGTGCCGTACGCGGCCGCAGGGCCCGGCGGCCATGCGGCCGACATGTCCAGCGCCGGAGCGGACGGCGCGGGACGAAGGGACAGTCCGGGAGGGCTGGACGGTCCGGGACGAGCGCATGGTTCGGGAGGAGCGGGTGGCATCGGTGAAGCGGATGGCATCGGAGGCACGGGGGTGGAGGGCGGGGCGCTGGTGGTGCTGTCCGTGGAGCGGTCGACGGCCACGGCGCTGCTGGGCGCGAGCGCTTCGGGGCGGCTGGCCGTGGCGGTGTCCGATGCGAACTGACGCCCGTTCACCTCACCCATGGGGCGTAGCGGGTTGGACAGTGCCGCCTTCTCCCGCCTTAGGTGGCGGAGCAGTTCGCTCCCCTCACCACCCATGCGAAAGAAGGCTCACCTGTGAGCGAGAAGAAGGTCAGTCTGCTGGAGGGCTTCAAAGCCTTCCTGACACGCGGCAATGTGATCGACCTCGCGGTGGCTGTCGTCATCGGCGCCGCGTTCACCAACATCGTGAACGCTGTCGTCAAGGGCGTGATCAACCCCCTGGTCGGCGCGTTCGGCACCCAGGACCTGGACAACTACAGCTCCTGCCTCCGGGGCCCCTGCACCACGGACCCGAGGACCGGGGAGATGGACGGGATCGAGATCCTGTGGGGCTCGGTGCTCAGCGCCGCCCTCAGCTTCCTCATCACCGCTGCCGTCGTGTACTTCCTGATGGTGCTGCCGATGGCCAAGTACCTGGCCAGGCGGGCGGCGGCGCAGGCCGCCAAGGAAGGCGTGCGGGAGACGATGGAGGTGAGCGAGCTGGAGGTGCTGAAAGAGATCCGCGACGCCCTCGTGGCGCAGCGCACCGGTGGCGCGCCCGGCTCTCACGGGCCGGGCTCGGGCGGGACGGACGGGGCGGCGGCGGGCCCGCGCGAGGACGGGTAGCCTTCCGGGCCACCGCTCAGATGTGGTGGGGCGGCTTCTCGTCCAGGAAGCGCGCGAGGTCGGCGGCGCTGCCGCCGGAGAGAGGCCGCTCGCCCCACCCCTGGTCCGTATCGTCCGCGGACTGCCGGTCCAGCGGATCGTCGAAGTCCAGAACCGGCTTGGGCTTCGGTTCCTCGTGCGGCTGCTCCTGTGGCTGCTGCTGCTTCGCATCGCGCGGGCTGGGGGCGGGGGCGGCGCTCATGTCTCCAGGGTACGGCGGGGCACCACCGGATGTGAGCCGCCGTGGAGCCGGGCGGTGGGCGTCAGCGGTCCTTCGGGTCGATGAGCCACAGGCCGAGCACGACGAGGAACGACAGGCAGAGGAAGCCCGCACCCCACCAGGCGGTGCCGGTATTGCCCTCCATCCACTCGTCGATCAGGACCGTCAGCCCCCAGAGCTGACCGATGACGACGGTCATGGCCAGGGTGAGCCGGGCGGTCAGCTTCGAGGAGCGCTCGGGGTCCTGGTCGGTGCCCGCTCCGGGCCCGGGGCCGGTGTGCCGGACGCGAGGGTCCCCGTATCCGCTGGTGGGACGGATCTGCGGATACCGCTCGTGGACGGGCCGGTTCAGTTCGGGGTCGGCGCTGCCGGGGTGGTACGTGGGGAAGTGGCTGCCGGGGGGCGGCAGCGGCTGCTCGGGGTGCGGGGTGTCGCTCATGCCCGCCTGCCCGTGTTCCCGGCGGTGGCGGGGGTCTCGCCGGCTCCCGGCCCGGGGCCGGGTGCGGGGCCGGTGGCCCGGCGGGCGGTTTCCGTTCCGCCGTCGGCCCGGGTCGGGGGCCGCTCGCCGGTGTTCCGGCGGCCGGGTCGTGCGCCGGCTGCCCGGGGCGGGGATTCGGCTCCGCCGCCGATGTCGGGGCACCCGATGCGGGAGGCGAGGTCGGGGCGGTCGCCGCCGAGCTGGCGGCAGAGGCCTTCCTCGATGCTCTCGCCGGAGCGGGTGGTCCCCACGGCCCAGATACTGCCGTCGTCCTGCTCGATGACCACGACCTTGGGCAGCCCGCGCGGCGGCGGTCCCGCCGTGACCTCGCCGGACCTGGCGTCGAAGACTCCTTCGTGGCAGGGGCAGTACAGCTCGCCCTCGGTGCCCCGGTCCTTGCGCCAGAGCACGGCGCAGGCGAGGTGGGTGCAGACGGCGGAGTAGCCGACGAGCGTGCCGTCGTCGAGGCGGACGGCGACGGCCCGGTCCTCCTCGCCCGGGTAGCGGAAGGCGATCGACTCGCCGGGCTGGAGTCGCCCGGCGATGCGCTTCGCCTCGGGGGCCTTGCCCTCCTCGCCGTCGCCGTGGCGGTGGAGCATGCCCGCGGCCACCCCGATGCCGCCGACGGCGAGCCCTCCGGAGACGGTGGTGACGATCCGGAGGTAGTCCCGCCGAGTGGTGAGGGAGTCGGCGGCGATCCGGTCCTGGAGCGCCTCGCGCGGGTCTCCCCCGGCGGGGTGGTCGCCGCCCGGCTGGTGATCGGTGACGCTCATCGGCGGACGTCCTTCCCGTTGATCTCGACGACGGGGAGCCCGCCGGGGACCGGCCACTGGACCCGTTCGGCGGGGACGACCATGGCCACGCCGGTGCGGACCTCGGTCTCGCCGAAGACGAAGGTGTCGGCGACCTGTACGCCGGGGCGCTCCGCCTGGAGTTCCTCGACGGTTCCGTAGAAGAGCGCTCCGGTCGGGCAGACGGTGGCGCACATGGGGGCGAGGCCGTAGGCGGTGCGGTCGTAGCAGAGGTTGCACTTCATCTGCAGCTTCGCCTGCAGGTCGATCTTCGGTACGCCGAAGGGGCAGGCGTTGACGCAGTTGGAGCAGCCGATGCAGCGGGTGGTGTCGGCCTGCTGCACCACGCCGTCGGCGGTCACCAGGATCGCGTCGGCGGGGCAGACCTCGGCGCACGGGGCGACCGGGTCCTCGCAGTGCATGCAGACAGTGGGAAGGGAGGCGACCGAGTGGCCCTCGTCGGTGTAGTCGAGGTGGATCATCGACTTGCCGCGGTGCGAGTCGCATTCGCGGCAGGCGGAGACACAGGCCTGGCACCCGATGCAGCGCCCCGGGTCGATGAAGATCGTTCTGCCCATCATGGGGCCTCAGCTCCTCTCCGAGGTGCCACGGCCCTGGGGGGCCGTGGGAGGCAGCGGGTCGGTACGGGAGACCTGGGTCTCCGGGTAGGCGACATGACCGGGAGCGACCGGTGGGGCGGGGACCTCGTCGATCCGCTCGGCGTGCTCGACGCGGCAGGCGCACACCTTGTACTCGGGGATCTTGGACCGGGGGTCGAGGGCGTCGATGGTGAGGGCGTTGGCCGCGGTGGGGACGGGCCAGTGGTAGGGGACGAACACGGTGTCGGGGCGGATCGCCTCGGTGACCAGGGCGGGGAAGACCTCGCTGCCGCGCCGGGTGACGACGCGGACGGGCTCACCGTTGCGGAAGCCGTGGGAGGGGTGGATCTCGGCCCAGGGGCGCGGGGTCTGTTCGACGAGGGCGCCGAGCCTGCGGGTCTGGTTGCCGGAGAGGAAGTGGGCGACGGTGCGGCCGGTGGTGAGCGACATGGGGTAGGCGTCGTCGTACGGGTCCATCGGGGGGTGCCATTCGACGACCTGGAGGTGGATCTTGCCGTCGGGGTGGTAGGTCTTCCCGTCCTCGAAGAGCCGGGGGGTGCCGGGGTGGTCGGTGGTGGGGCAGGGCCAGGCGATGCCGCCGGTCTCCTCCAGACGTTCGTAGGTGATGCCGTAGTAGTCGTTGACGGTGCCGGCGGAGGCGACGCGCAGCTCGTCGAAGACCGACCGGGAGTCGGGGAAGTCGAATTTGTCGCCGGCGCCGAGCCGTCGGGCGAGTTCGCACATCGCCCAGGTGTCGGTGCGGACGCCGGGCGGCGGGTCCTGGGCCTTGTTGTGCTTGACCACGCGGGCTTCCGCGTTGGCCATCACCCCTTCGTCCTCGGCCCAGGTGGTGACAGGGAGGACGACATGGGCGTTGGCGGCGGTCTCGGAGAGGAAGAAGTCGAATTGCGCGTGGAACTCGGTGGCGTCGTACCCCTCCTTGACCACCCGGTAGTTGGGCAGGGAGACGAAGGGGTTGTTGCAGATGCCGATGAGGCCGCGGATCTCGCGGCGCTGCATCTGCCAGACCATTTCCATCATGGAGGTCCCGGCGGGCGGGAGTTCGGACTCCTCGATGCCCCAGATCTCGCAGATCTGGCGGCGGTGCTCCTCGTTCATGATGGAGCGTCCGCCGGGGAGGAGGTCGGCCTTCTGGCCGTGCTCGCGGCCGCCCTGTCCGTTGCCCTGGCCGGTGATCGTGCCGTAGCCGGCGCCGGGTTTGCCGATGTGGCCGGTGGCGGTGCAGAGGTTGATCACGGTGAGGCAGTTCTCGACGCCCTGCGAGTGGTGCTCGATGCCCCGGGCGTGCCAGGCCATGGCCTTGGGGGCGCGGGCGAAGGTCCGGGCGACCTGGACGATCTGCTCGGCGGGGATCCCGCAGATCGCGGCGGCACGGGAGGGCGGGTATTCGGCGGCCTTGGCCTTGACCTCCTCCCAGCCGGTGGCGTGGGCGGCGAGGTAGTCCTCGTCGGTGAGCCCTTCCTCGATGACGACGTGCAGGACGGAGGTGAAGAAAGCGGAGTCGGTGCCGGGCTTGAGGGCGACGTGGATGTCGGCGGTCCGGGCGATGGCGGTCTCGCGCGGGTCGATGACGATGAGGCTGGCTCCCCGGTCCCGGGCCCCCCAGACGTACTGGGTCATCACGGGGAAGCACTCGCCGACGTTGGAGCCCGCGATGAGCAGACAGTCGGTGAGCAGGATGTCGGAGAAGGGGTTGCCGGCCCGGTCGATGCCGAAGGCCAGCTTGTTGGCGCCCGCGGCGCTGACCATGCAGAGGCGCCCGTTGTAGTCCACGTGCCGGGTCTTGAGCGCGACCCGGGCGAACTTGCCCACCAGATAGGTCTTCTCGGAGAACAGACTGGCCCCGCCGAGGAGCCCGAAGGCGTCGTTGCCGTGGGTCTGCTGGATGCGCTTGATCTCGGAGACGGTGAAGTCGAGCGCCTCCTCCCAGGAGACCTCGCGGAACTCCTCGTCGCGGGAGCGGCGCATCAGCGGGGCGGTGAGCCGGTCGGGGTGGTTGACCTGCTGGTAGGCGTTGATGCCCTTGGGGCAGAGCCGCATCCGGTTGATGTCGTGGTTGCGGGGTTCGACGCCGAAGACCTTGCCGCGGCGGTCCACGCGCAGATACATCCCGCACTGGACACCGCAGAAGCAGCAGTGGGTCGGCACGAGCGTCTCGCCGTTCTGGTCGGCGTGCCACTGGTCGGCCGGGATGCCGCCCGCGTCCCGGAAGGCGCGGGTGCCGGGAGGGGCGAGGGAGGGGTCCAGGGGGATGAACGTCCGGCGGTCGGCTGCAGCTCGCGGATCCGCGGTCACTTGAAGCCCTTCTTCACATGGGAGAGGTAGGCGCTGCCGCGCAGCACCCGCTTGCAGCGCGGGCAGTATGCGGCCCAGGAGTCGAAGTCGAGCCGGAGGTCGCGCATGGTGCCGCGCAGGTTCTCGACATAGGGGCCGGTGTCGATGGGCTCCTCGCAGCGGCGGCAGGCGAACACCTCGTCGTCCTTGCGGCCGGTGTACTTGAACAGCTGCATGCCGACCGCGGCCGGGCGCTGGACGATGTGGAAGAACTTGCCGAACGGGATGTAGATGAGGGTGAAGACGACCGACACCATGTGCAGGATCGCGAGGAACTGGTAGCCGCCGCCGTGCAGGAAGATCGAGGAGAAGGTGAGCAGCAGCCCCGTCACGGAGATGACGATGAGCGCGATCAGCGGCACCAGGTCGTAGGCGAAGCGCTGACCGGTGGCGGCGCCGCGGTCCTTCATCCGGCGCCACAGGAAGTACGAGGCACCGGGGATGACGAGGACGGCGGCGATGTCCAGGCCGTGGAACATGAGCCAGCCGAGCACGTTGAGCGAATCGAACCCGAGGATCTTGAAGCCCCAGATCCTCATCTCGTAACCGGGTCCCGCACCGCTGCCGGAGGTGAAGGTGAACCAGCCCCAGGTAAGCGGGAAGGTGATCAGCGCGGCGAGGACGCAGCCCCAGAAGATCAGCTGATGGGCGGCCCAGCGGGCGTGGGAGCGGGCGCCGAGGAACTTCTGGAAGCCCAGATAGGTGGCGATCATCTTCGGCAGGGCGGTAGGGGCCCTGCGGAAGTTGTCCAGGGAGAAGAGGCTGCGCAGGCCCTGTTTGAAGAGGCGCCGGGCACCGGGGGCGGAGACCCAGACGGTGTACCGGTAGGCGACGCCGAAAGCGAGGAAGACCGTGGCCACGGCATAGGGGAGGAGAGCCGAGTCGAAGTTGCGGAGCATGCGGCTGCCGAGCACGATCGCGAGGATCAGCAGGGCGGAGACAGCCACGCCGGCGAGCGTCGCCCGGGTGGTGACGGACCGGGGGCCGGTAGCGGCGGAAGGCGTGCCCGCGGGGCCGCCGGGGGCCTGGGGCTCGGCGGCTGCGGTGGCTTCTGAGGGCTCGGTCACCCGGCCACCGTAGGACTGTTTGAGCCGATTGAACCCGTTTTGTGGCGTGAGAGGGTGACGGGGTCGCCCGGACAGTCGCACGGGCCCCTTGTCCGGGCGGGTGGCTTGCTCGTCGCGCCGCTCCCGCCGGTACGTTCGCAAGGCGTCGCCCGCACTCCCCTGCGGGCCCCGACCCCGACCGGAGGAGCCACGCGATGACCCCCAGGGACCGCAGGGACCCCAAGGACCCCATGGACCGCGTCGGACCCGAGGCCCGTGCGGCATCCGGGGACCGCGTGGAGCCGGAGGGCGGGGCTTCCGGGCGCTCGCCCCTGCTGGACGCGCTGACCGATGTGGCCGGAATCCGCGTCGGCCACGCCGAGGTCGCCGGGGCGGGTGCGTTGAGCGGCACGACCGTCGTCCTGGCCCCCGAGGGCGGGGCCGTGGCCGCCGTGGACGTGCGGGGCGGCGGGCCGGGCACGCGGGAGACGGACGCGCTGGACCCGCGCAATCTGGTGCAGCGGGTCGACGCCGTCGTCCTCACGGGAGGCAGTGCGTACGGGCTCGACGCCGCGTCCGGCGTGATGGCCTGGCTGGAGGAGCAGGGCCGGGGCGTCCGGGTCGGCGCCGGACCCACCCAGGTGGTGCCGGTCGTTCCGGCCGCCGCCCTCTTCGACCTCGGCCGGGGCGGCGACTGGCGGGCCCGCCCCGACGCGTCGACCGGCCGCACCGCGGTGGAGGCCGCGGCAGCCACGGGGGCCGGGGAGCCCGTCACCGAGGGCGGCGTGGGCGCGGGCGCCGGCGCGATGGCCGGGCAGCTCAAGGGCGGCATCGGCACGGCGAGCACCCGCCTCGCCTCCGGGGTCACGGTGGCCGCCCTCGTCGCGGTGAACGCGGCGGGTTCGGTGGTCGACCCCCGGACCGGGGTGCTGTTCGGGGAGTACGGGACGGGGGAGCCGCCGGTCCACCCTCCGGCCGAGGTCCACGCGGCGGCGGCGCGGCGTCTCGCGCGGGAGCGGGAGGCGACGGAGGCGGCCGGGGCCGGAGCCCCGCCGTTCAACACGACGATCGCGGTCGTCGCCACGGACGCGGACCTGACCCGGGCTCAGGCCCAGAAGCTGGCGGGCACCGCACACGACGGGCTGGCCCGCGCGGTGCGCCCTGTCCATCTCCTGACCGACGGGGACACCGTGTTCACGCTGGCCACCGGGCAGATACGGGTGCCGCCCGGGGACCCGGCCGCCGTCAACGAGATCCTGGCGGCGGGCGCGGACGTCCTGGCGCGGGCCATCGTGAAGGCCGCGCGCGCGGCCCGGAGCATCGAGGGACCGGGCGGCAGGCTCCTCTCGTACACGGAGCTGTACGGCGCCTGGTCCTAGCACCACGGAGCCGTACGGCGAACAGCACCACGAGGCCGTACGGCGGTCAGCGCCACGTGGTCGCGCGGCGCCTGGCGGCCGGTCCGGTCGGCGGCCCCCGGGGGGGCGCGCGGCGTGGGCGAGGGGCGCGCGGGCGCCCGACTCGTCGTCTGCGCAAGGGAGTTCGCCCCAACCGCCCGAAATGCACCGGGAACAGGCGGGGAACTTTCTGCGCGCGCCCCACGTTTTTACCAACCCCGGTCACGATGTCGGACCCAGGGACTACGTTAAGCACGCACCAAGTAACACGCGGCGACGGCCTGGAGACACCACCTTGAGCGATCCGTACGAGACAACCGAGCACCACCTCGACCGACTCCTGCGACGCGCCCTCAACTCCTTCGACCTTCCCGACAGCACGGTCGACCGCCTCGGCACCGCGCTCACCCACAGCAGTTCGCTGCACTCGTCGCACCACAGCTCCGTGCTGCACCGCGAGACCTACCGTCACACGTATCTCCTCGCCGACGGCTCCACCCTCACCCTGTGGGAGCTGGTGCACAGCGGAGGCCGGGACGTGCGGATACCGCGTCGGCACGAGCTGTACGACGACGAGGGCGACGCCCGCATCGCCGCTTCCCGCCTCGCCGGGAGCTTCTCCGACTCCCCGGCCTTCGGCGACGAGGGGGTGCGGGAGACCCCGGGCGATCTGGAGATGCTGACGCTGCTGATGTCGGCCCCGCCGGCCCCGCTCCCCCGGACGTACGCCCCCGACAATTCCGCGGACCACGCCCGCCGGGTGCTGCGCCGCGCGGAGAACGCCGACCGGCCGGGCGAGCGGAAGACACGGCTGCTCCGGTCCGCGTTCGCCCACCACATCACCCAGATCTTCGGACGTCAGTGCCGCGTCGACGGCCGCCCGGCCGGATTCACGCTCTACGAGCACGCGTTCCTGCTGCTGGACGGCAGCGAGACGAGCCTGTGGGAGGTCGAGCACACGGCGACGCCCGACGGCCGCCACATGTGCGAGGTGTACGAGGACGAGCACGCCGCCCGTGCGGCGATGGAGAACCGCATCCGGATCTGCTGACCGCTGACCCGGACCGCCGTGACCGGCCCGGCCAGCTCGCCGCACCAGCCGGCCGCGGCCGGGCCGGTCACGCCTCCCACACGGGGGGCGGCCCTGCCGCCCGCACGGATCAGCTCGCGCCGCCCTCCGCGTGGGCGTCGCCCTCGACGTGGGCGCGCGGCCGGGCGGGCAGCGCGAACATCACCAGGAAGATCACCGAGAACACCCCGGCCACCCACCACAGCGCCTGCTGGAACGCGTCGACGAACGCCGGGCCGACCGCCTCGGGGGCCAGCCGGTCGCCGATCGCCCCGTAGAAGACGACGGACACCAGGCCGAGGCCGAGCGCCGTCCCCATCTGCTGCACGGTGTTGATCAGCCCGGACGCCGATCCGGCGTGCTCCTTGGGCACTTCGGAGAGCACGGCGTTGGTCAGCGGAGCCACGACCAGCCCCATCCCCCCGCCCATGACCACCAGCGGGACGGCCATCTGCCAGGACGTGATGGCCATGCCGTACTGCTCGCTCTCCCAGAGGTAGACCAGCAGTCCGGCGATCATGAGGAGCGCACCGGCCTGGAGCACCTTGCGGCCGAAGCGGGGCACCAGCTTCTGCACGGAGATCCCGGCGGCCACCGAGACGGCGACGGAGAACGGGATGCCCGTCGTGCCGGCGCGCAGAACGCTCCAGCCGAGACCCATCTGCATGTACAGGGTCCAGACCAGGAAGAAGATGCCGAGGCCGACACCGAAGGTCAGCTGCACGGCGATGCCGGCGGCGAAGCTCTTGACCCGGAACAGGGAAAGTTCGATCAGCGGCGAGCCGTCCGTCCGCGCCCTGTGCCGCTGGTACAGGACCAGCGCCCCGAAGACGAACAGGCTGCCCACCATCGACAGATGACCCCAGAGCGGCCAGCCCAGCTCATGTCCCCGGGTGAGCGGGTAGATGAGCATCAGCATCGCCAGAGTGATCAGGGCGACGCCGAGCAGGTCGAGGCGGACCGCCCTGGGGGCCTTCGACTCGGTGATGAACTTCGCGCCGAGAAGCAGTCCGGCGATGCCCACGGGCAGGTTGATCAGGAAGATCGGCCGCCAGCCGAGCCCGAAGAGGTCCCATTCGGTGAGCAGCGCGCCCAGCAGCGGCCCGGAGACCGCGCCGAGCCCGACGATCGCGCCGAAGAGCCCGAAGACCTTGCCACGCTCGTGCGCGGGGAAGGTGGCGTGCACGATCGACAGCACCTGAGGCACCATCAGTGCGGCGGTGGCGCCCTGGAGGACCCGCGCGGCGACCAGTATCTCGGGGCTGCCCGCGAATCCGCACAGGGCGGAGGCGAGCGTGAATCCGCCGATGCCGATGAGGAAGAGCCGCTTGCGCCCGTAGATGTCGCCGAGCCGGCCGCCCGTGATCAGCCCGGCCGCGAACGCGAGCGCGTAACCGGCGGTGATCCACTGGATCGCGGAGACCGAGGCTCCGGTCTCGCGTTGGATGCTGGGGATCGCGATGTTGACGATCGTGACGTCGACCAGGTCCATGAAGGCGGCGGTCATCACGATGGCGAGCGCGAACCAGCGACGCCGGTCGGCCGGGGCGGGGGCCGCGGCTGCTTCCTCTGCGGTCCGTGGGGCGGGGGTGGCAGGTGTGGTGGGTGGTGCGAGGTGCGACGCCGTGGGCGGCGGAGGTGCGGAAGTAGGCATGGGAGGAACCTAGGCATCCATCAGGTCAGATGCTGACCTGATGGTCCGGCATCCTGGAGCCATGTCCGACACCCCCGCACGACTGCTGAAACTGCTGTCGCTCCTCCAGACCCCACGCGAGTGGCCGGGCGGCGAGTTGGCCGAGCGGCTCGATGTCAGTCCGCGCACGATCCGCCGGGACATCGACCGGCTGCGTGACCTGGGCTACCCGGTCGAGGCGTCACGCGGCTCGGTCGGCGGCTATCGCCTGGTGGCGGGCGCTGCCATGCCACCCCTCCTGCTGGACGACGAGGAGGCGGTGGCCATCGCGGTGGGGCTGCGGGCCGGGGCGGGGCATGCGATCGAGGGCGTCGACGAGGCCTCCGTACGGGCGCTGGCGAAGTTGGAACAGGTGCTCCCCTCCCGGTTGCGGCACCGGGTCTCCGCGCTCCAGAACGCCACGGTGCCGCTGACCCGGGGCGACGGCTCCACCATCGACCCGCGGACCCTGACGACGCTGGCCTCGGCGGCCACCGGGCGGGAGCGGCTGAGGTTCGCGTACCGCAGCGGCGACGGCACCCGGACGAAACGGCAGGTCGAGCCGTACCGGCTGGTGAGCACCGGGCAGCGCTGGTACCTGGTCGCGTACGACCTCGACCGGGAGGACTGGCGTACGTTCCGGGTGGACCGGGTCGGCGAGCCGCACGCGACGGGGGCCAGGTTCGCGCCGAGGCCGCTGCCCGTCGAGGGCGCGGGGGGTGACGCCGGGGGCGGGGACGCGGCGAAGTACCTGGCCCGGTCGATGAGGCGGATGAAGCCGGAGCTGTGCCTCGATGTGTGGTTCGGGGCGCCGGCGGAGTTCGTGGCGGCGCGGCTGCCCGCGCATCTCGGGACGCCGGAGCCCGACGGGGAGGGCGCTTGCCGGCTGCGGACCTCGTGCACCGATTCGCTGGAGTGGGTGGCGCTGCGGCTGGCTCTGGTGGACTGCGAGTTCTCCGCGCACGGGCCGCCGCAACTGGTGGCGTACCTGGAGAGCCTCGGCGCCCGGCTGACCCGCGCCGCCCTCGCCCCGGCCCCGGCCTCAGCCTCGGAGGGAGGGCGGCGCGGAACAGGGCGGGCCCCGGGCCAGGACCGGCCCCGCGCCACCCCGGAACGGGTGCGTCCGGTGGCGGACCCGGAACAGGGATGAGCCCCGACGCCGGGGGGGGTGGGCGCCGGGGCTCAGCTCAGGGACCGGTGAAAACCGGTCGGGTGACCGGAATGACCCGGTCGGTCGGCCGGTGCGAACCGGCTTGATGGGGAGATTACGGGTTATTGGCTCACGCCGCAGCGTCAAAGCCCGTGTCGTGAGCCATTCGCTTCAATTCGAGCAGTGCGTGCTTCTCTATCTGGCGGATCCGCTCCCGTGTGAGGCCGTGCTGCTTGCCCACTTCGGTCAGCGTCCGCTCCCGGCCGTCCTCGATGCCGTACCTCATCTTGATGATCGAGGCAGTCCTGTTGTCGAGCTTGCCGATCAGGTCCTCCAGCTCCTCACTGCGGAGCAGGGTCATCACGGACTGCTCGGGCGAGACGGCGGAGGTGTCCTCCAGCAGGTCGCCGAACTGGGTGTCGCCGTCGTCGTCCACGGACATGTTGAGACTGACCGGGTCGCGGGCCCAGTCCAGGACGTTGCCCACGCGCTCGGCGTTGGAGTCGAGCTCGGCGGCGATCTCCGCGTGCTCCGGGTCACGCCCGTGCTCTCGGTTGAACTCGCGCTGGACCCGGCGGATCCGGCCGAGCTCCTCCACCAGGTGGACGGGGAGCCGGATCGTGCGGGACTGGTCGGCGATGGACCGGGTGATGGCCTGCCGGATCCACCAGGTGGCGTACGTGGAGAACTTGAAGCCCTTGGCGTAGTCGAACTTCTCGACCGCGCGCACCAGGCCCGCGTTGCCCTCCTGGATGAGGTCGAGCAGAGGGAGCCCGGCGCGCGGGTAACGGCGGGCCACAGCCACGACGAGCCGGAGGTTGGAACGGATGAATATGTCCTTGGCGCGCTCGCCCTCGGCGACCAGCGCCTCCAGCTCCTCACGCTTCGCGTCACCGGCGGCGCTCTCCACCGCGCCGTCGAGGATCTGCTGGGCGAAGACGCCCGCCTCGATGGTCTGGGAGAGGTCGACTTCCTTGGCGGCGTCGAGCAGCGGTGTGCGGGCGATCTCGTCCAGGTACATGCCGACCAGGTCGCGATCGGCGATCTCTCCGCCCACGGCGCGAACACTGCCTGCCCGGCCGGACCCACCGGAAGTGGTGGACGTACGACGGGCGACGGCACGGGTTGCCATGCGTGCTCCCTTGCTGAGTAGGTCGCGACACCCTTTCGAGGTGCCCTGCATCCGTTGGAAACAACGACTGGAATCCGGACAGAATTCCCATGCCGCACATTCACTTTCGCGATCATGCAGTACCCTGTCCGGCTCCGACCGCTGCATTCCGCTTCCGGACTCCGCCGGACGCGCAGGTCAGAGCCGGTAGCGGGGGCGCTCGGCCCCTTCGCGGCTCTCCGACCGGGTACCCGGAATCGGCGCGGGCATGAGACCGCACTCACCCGCACGTCGCACTGCGCCCCACCCGGACCACCCGGCCCCGGCCCTCCCGGCGCCGGGAGGGCCGCGCTCGCATCCCGGAAGACGGCCGGGGCGGCGTTCGGGTTGCTCAGGGCGTCCACGACGCGCCGGAGCGCAGGACCCCGGCCCCTGGGCCCCGGGACGTACGACCGCCGACCGATCCGGCCGGTAACCGGGGCCCGGAGTACCTGGGACCCCGGTCCGAGAACGACCGGGACCGTGGCCCGATCCGTTCCGGCCCGCCCGCGCCTAGCGTGCTCGGCATGGACGACACCACAGGCACCCTCGACGAGGCGCTGGAGCGCATCCATGTCTCGGGACCGGAGCGCGACGGCTGGCTGAGCAATCACGCGCCGATGGCCGTGGAGGCCCTGGTGCGGCACGGCCAGGCGCCGGCGGTGCACCGCTGGCTGGACCGGTACGGCCCGAAGCTGGAGGAGATGCCGGACGGCACCGGCTCCCCCGTGACCGCGCGGAACTGGCACGAGGCGCTGGGCGACCCGCGCCGCATCGCCGACTGGACGGCGTTCTTCGAGCAGGAAACGGCCGAGAAACCCTGGCGCGACGTGCTCGCCGAGTGGTGGCCCCGGCTGCTGCCGGGCATCGCCGCGGGCGCCACGCATCCGGCGATCCGGGTGGGACATTCCGTACGGACCCTGCTGGCGGGCGAGGAGAGCGTCCCGCGCGTCCGGGAGCTGGCCCACGCCCTCGGCTACTGGGCCGCCCGGCACCAGCCGCTGCCCGCCCTGACGCCGCTCGGCCCGGCCCCGAGTGCGGCGGCGGCGCTGTACCGGGTCCCGCTGGTGCCCGACCCGAACGGCGGCATCCGGGAGCGGTTCGCGCAGCTGACCGGCTTCCCGACCTGGCCGGAGCCGGAGCGGGACTCCGCCGCGGAGCCGGAGCGAGACCCTGCCCCGGGGCGGGGAGGAGGCACCGGTCCGGGGCGGGGGCCCGGCGGCCCGGAGGCGGCCCGGTCCGCGCTCCGGGAGCTCGTACGGGCCTCGACGCACCGGTACGCGACCCACGCGCACGGCGATCCGATCATGCTGGTCCACGCGGCGACCGCACCCAACGCGGTCCTGCGTACCCTGCCGGCCCTGCCGGGCGAACTGTGGGTGCCGAGTCTGCGGGCCGCCTGGGCTGCGAGCGCTGCGGTCACCGCCGCCTACGCACCCCGTGAGGCGGCCCCCGTCCCGGCCCCGGAGTCCGGCGCCCCGGACGCTGGGGAGCTGTTCGCCCGGGCGGCGGCGCATGGCGACGACCACACCATCAAGTTCGCCGACACGGCACTGGACGTGGGCGACGCGCTCGCGTTCACCGCCGCCCGGCGCGCGATCGAGCTGAACCCGCCGGTCTTTTAGAACGTTCCGGGGCGGTCGGACCTGTTGGGGGGGCGGCTGGGTGGGGCGGTTAGGGGGCGGTTGGGGTCGACTGGGGCGGTCCGGAGCGGTCTCGGGGCGCGCCGGGACCGCTCCGTAGCGACCATGGAGCCCTTCGTAGCCGCCCTGGAAGCCCCCGTCGCGGCCCTGGGCCCATCCGCCGCGTTCCTGGGCCCTTCCGCAGGCGGACCTGGGACCTTCCGACGGCGGCCCTGGGGCCCCTCCGTAGCGGCCCTGGGGCCCTCCGACGCGACCAAAGCCCCCTCAGCCGAACTGCACCGAGCGCTTCGCCAGCCCCATCCAGAAGCCGTCGATGACGCTGCGCCCCCGGTCCAGCTCGCCCTCGGCCGCGCCCAGCGTCACGAACAGCGGCGCGAAGTGCTCGGTGCGCGGGTGGGCCAGCTTCCCGGCCGGGGACGCGTGCTCGAAGTCGATCAGCGCGTCGACGTCCTGGGCCCGCAGCGCCCGGTCGCCCCAGTCGTCGAACTCCGCCGACCAGCCGGGAACGCCGCCGCCCCGGTGCCGCAGAGCGGCCAGGTTGTGGGTGAAGAAGCCGCTGCCGACGATGAGAACGCCCTCGTCACGCAGGGGTGCGAGTTTGCGCCCGATGCCCATCAGCTTCTGGGGGTCGAGGGTCGGCAGCGAGATCTGGAGGACGGGGATGTCGGCGTCCGGGAACATCTCCACCAGCGGTACGTACGCGCCGTGGTCGAGGCCGCGGTCCGGAATGTCCTGGACCGGCGTACCGGCTCCGCGCAGCAGCTTGCGGACGCTGTCGGCGAGTTCGGGCGCGCCCGGGGCTCCGTAACGCACCCCGTAATAGTGCTCGGGAAAGCCCCAGAAGTCGTACACGAGCGGCACGGTCCCGGTGGCGCCGAGCGCGAGCGGGGCCTCCTCCCAGTGGGCGGAGACCATCAGGATCGCGCGGGGGCGGGGCAGCCCCGCGGACCAGGCGGCGAGTTCACCGGGCCAGACGGGATCGTCGGCCAGCGGCGGCGCGCCGTGCGAGAGGTAGAGGGCGGGCATCCGCTCCGCGGTGACTGTCATGGCACTCCCATCCACTGGACGCGGCGCCAGGGCGACGGGCGCCGCGCTGGGCGCACAGGGCACTGGTTCCGGTCACGCATTCGGCCGAGCAGAAGTTCCCCGAGGTCATATGAGGGATCGTTGTGCAGGGGCCCTGCACAACCCGGGGGCCCTGCGCCCCTTCTGGATCCTCTGCGGGGACCCGCCGGCGGGCAGGCTTCTTGAAACTTCAAGTTCCTAATTCCGGAGACCTTAGCTCCGGAGACCTTAACCCTATCTAGTTAAACTTTCAAGAAAAGGTCGTACAGTGGAGTACATGACCACGGCATCCACCAGCGCCCCGCGCTGGCTCACCGACGAGGAGCAGCACGCCTGGCGCGCCTATCTGCAGGCCACCACACTGCTGGAGGATCACCTCGACCGCCAGTTGCAGCGCGACGCGGGCATGCCGCACATCTATTACGGGCTGCTCGTCCAGCTCGCGCAGGCCCCCCGCCGCCGGATGCGGATGACGGAGCTGGCCCGGAACGCGAAGATCACCCGGTCCCGGCTCTCGCACGCCATCGCCCGGCTGGAGAAGAACGGGTGGGTACGCCGCGAGGAATGCCCCTCCGACAAGCGCGGCCAGAACGCGGTGCTCACCGACGACGGGTACGCGATGCTCCGCCGCTCGGCGCCGGGCCACGTCGAGGCCGTACGGCAGGCGATGTTCGACCGGCTCACGCCCGAGCAGGTGAGGAGCCTCGGGGAGATCATGCGGGCGATCGCCACCGGCCTGGAGCCGGAGGACACGGACGCGGATCTGCCCTGGCTCCGCTGAGCGGAACCAGGGCAGAAGAACGACCGGGCGGGGAAAGGTGCCGCCGTCGTCAGTGGGCGACCACCGGGATCCTGAACTCCTCCTCGGCACCCGCGCCGGCCGCGTCGTCCGCCCCGCCGGACCCCATTCCGGGGCGGCCGGTGTTGATGAGGGTGAGCGCGATGGCCGCGGCGGCGACGAGGATGCCGACAGCCCACCAGATCGCGGCGGCGAAACCGCTCACCATGGCCTGGAGCTCCAGGAGCTGCGGGTCCGTGGCGCGGGCCGCGTGATCGGCGACGTACGCGGTGGTGGCGCTCGCGGCGATGGTGTTCAGCAGTGCGGTGCCGATGGCGCCGCCGACCTGCTGCGAGGTGTTGACCATCGCGGAGGCCACACCCGCGTCACGCGGCTCGATGCCGTGCGTGGCCAGGGACATCGCCGGCATGAACGCCGTACCCATGCCGAGGCCGAGAAGCAGCATGCCGGGCAGGATGACGGCGGCGTAGCTGGTGTTCAGGTCCAGCTGGGTCAGGAGCAGCATGCCGACCGCGGCGACCAGGAAGCCGGGGCCCATCAGCAGGCGCGGCGGGACCCGGGTCATCAGCCGGGTGCCGATCTGGGTGGACCCGGTGATCATGCCGACGATCATGGGCATGAACGCGAAGCCGGTCTTCACCGGGGAGTAGCCCTTCACGACCTGGAGGTAGTAGGTCAGGAAGAGGAACAGCCCGAACATCGCGATGATGGCGAGCCCCAGCGAGAGGTAGACCCCGCCGCGGTTGCGCTCGGTGAGGACGCGCAGCGGCAGCAGCGGCGACTTCACGTGCGCCTCGGTCACGACGAAGGCGATCAGCAGCACGGCGGCGGCGACGAACATGGAGACGGTCACCGCGTCCGACCAGCCGGCGGACTCGGCGCGGGTGAAGCCGTACACCAGGGCGACCAGGCCGAGCGTGGAGAGCACGACGCCGGGGATGTCCAGCGGTGCACGGTTGCGGGCGCCGGACGGCTCGCGGATCACGAAGTACGCGCCCGCGGCGGCGACGATGGCGAACGGGATGTTGACGAAGAACGTCCAGCGCCAGTTCAGGTACTCGGTGAGGAAACCGCCGAGGATCAGCCCGACCGCGCCACCGCCACCGGCGATGGCCCCGTAGATGCCGAACGCCTTGGCGCGCTCCTTGGCGTCGGTGAACATCACGGCGAGCAGGGAGAGGGCGGCCGGGGCGAGCAGGGCGCCGAAGACACCCTGGAGGGCCCGGGAGCCGAACATCATCGCCTCGTTCTGGGCGGCGCCGCCGAGCGCGGAGGCCAGCGCGAAGCCGATCAGACCGACGACGAAGGTGCGCTTGCGTCCCCAGAGGTCGGCGATCCGGCCGCCGAAGAGGAGAAGCCCGCCGAAGGCGAGGGCGTAGGCGGTGATGACCCACTGCTTGTTGCCGTCGGATATACCGAGGTCGGTCTGGGCGGAGGGCAGCGCGATGTTCACGATGGTCGCGTCGAGGACGACCATCAGCTGGGCGAGCGCGATGAAGGCCAGGGCCTTCCAGCGACTTGGATCGGGAAGGGCGGTATCAGCCGTTTTTGACATGGGTGTAGTCACCTAAGTGCGTGCGAGGACGCCGGGGCGTCGCGAAGTGGGCGAAGTGGGTGAAGTGGGCGCGCGCCGGAGTACGTGCTGATGTACGCGCGACGGGATGACATGAGCTCGTGGGACGCCTACGTGGACACACAGCTGTCCTCGTAGGCGGAAAGGACGTACGCGGGAGGGCGCTCCCGGTGACAGTGACAGTGACAGTGACGGACTGGCGTCGGCGTCGGCGTCGGACGGCCGGGGACACGCACACGCCGACGGGCGTCACCGGTGAGGGCGGGACAGGTCCGGAAGGTTCAGGTCGTCGCGGGCGTCAGGGGCGCCGCAGATCCTCCAAGGTCGCCGCCGATCCGGGCAGTTCGGAGCGGGCCGGGGTCTCCAGTCCGTCCAGGAACAACTGCAGATGACGGTGGGTGAACCGGTCGATTCCCTGGCAGGCGATGCCGGGAAGCGGCCGGGTGAGCTGGGAGAGGGCGACGAGTACGTCACCGACGGCGATGTCGGTACGCAGCCGCCCCGCGGACATGGCGCGCGCCACAAGCCCTTCGACGGCCTCTTCGAGGCGCCGGCGCTCGGCGAGCAGTTCGGGGTGGTCCTTGTCGAAGACGCCGGAGAGCATCGGGCACAGGGCGCCGATCCGTTCGTCGGCGGCCGCGTGCACGAAGCGGCTGAGCGCGGCGAACGGGTCGGACTCCGTGGCGGCGGCCTCTTCGGCCCGGAGGGTGGTGCGGGAGGTGACCGCGAGGACGACCTCGTGGGTGAGGGCGGCGCGGTCGGGGAAGTTCCGGTAGAGCGTGGCGTTGCCGACGCCCGCTCGCCGTGCGACATCGTCCAGCGCCACGTCCGGCCCGAACTCGACGAACAGCTCGCGGGCCGCCGTGACGATCCGCTCACGGTTGCGGAGCGCGTCGGCGCGCGGGCGGGGCGTCCGGCAGGGCGCTGCCGGTGCGGTGCTCTCGGCGGCCGGCGGCGCGGTGTGCTTCGCGGCCCTCTCGGCGACGGTCTCCGTCTCCGTCTGGGTCTCCGTCTCCGTCTCCGTCTCCACGATGACGCTCCCCCCTTCCCTCTGTGTAGCCGGTCAGCCCCCTTGGGTAACCGGGGACCATCTCCCCGTTTAGCGGGGACACGTATGCAAACGGGGAGAGGGTCCCCGCTTATTTCCCGCCAGAACGTGACCTGAACCACACCGCTTTCTTGGCGGAAAACCCTCCGATCGGCGCACCCAGCGAGCGGCCCCGGACCACCCGGCACAGGCTGATCGCCAGAGCGCAGTCAGGGGTCGGCCGACTGCCGCGGACCCCGAAGGCGCCCCGATGCAGCAGCCCCGCCACCGGATACGCAGACACCGCCGCCCGGTCGCCCTGGCCGGAGCGACCGCGCTGGTCATAGCGGCCATGGCCTCGGCCAGCACCACAGTGCCGACCACCGGCCGCGCCTCGGCGGGCCCGGCGGCCACCAGCCAGGACTCCGCCCTCGCCCCGTGCCGGATCTCCGCCACCATGGGCGTGCAGATGTCCGAGGGCCTGCCGACCCCGCCCGGCTACGCCCGGTCGACCGGCGAGATCAAGGCGCTCAACCTGATGATCGACTTCCCCGACGCGGAGGGAACGGAACCCGCCACCGACCGGTACGCGGAGTTCTTCCCGCAGACCTCCGAGTGGTTCCGGGCCAGCTCCTACGGCCGCCTCGTCTACCGGCCCGAGGCCCCCGTCAAGGACTGGCTGCGGATGCCGATGCCGTTCACGGAGTACGGAATAGAGCGCGGCTCACCCTTCGAGCCGGGCTACCGCCAGCTGGTGAATGACATCGTCGCGGCTGCCGACCCCCGGGTCGACTTCTCCGCGTACGACCTGGTCAACGTCCTGGTCAGCCCGAACGCCGGCCCTTCCGCGCTGGACACCGTGCTCTCGGTGACCTTCTCCGGCAACGACGAGGCCCCGACGGCGGACGGTGTCCCGCTCTCCAACACGTCGTTCGTCTACAGCCGCCAGGACGACGGATCGGGGTCGTACGCCGAGACCGGCTACCGCGTCCTGCCGCACGAGAACGGCCATGTCTTCGGACTGCCCGATCTCTACACGATGGAGGGCGGCGGCTCGGTCGGGCACTGGGACATCATGTCCGAGGACTGGGGCGCCAACAACGACTTCCTGGCCTGGCACAAGTGGAAGCTCGGCTGGCTCGACAACGAGCAGATCAGCTGCGCCTCGCAGCCCGGCGTCAGCGAGCACACGCTCGGCCCGCTGGCCACCGAGGGCGGCACCAAGCTCGCCTTCGTCCCGCTGAGCGACCGGTCCGGCTACGCCGTGGAGGTCCGTACGGAGGCGGGCAACGACGAGGCGGTCTGCCGGCCAGGGGTGCTGATCTACAAGGTCAGCTCCGACGTGGACACCGGCCAGGGCCCGGTCTCCGTCGCCGACGCCACCGAGGACAGCGGCGGCTGCACCCGCCGCCCCAACGTGCACGCGGAACTGTCCGACGCCCCCTTCCGCCCCGGCCAGACCTTCACGGACCGGGCCAACGGCGTACGGATATCCGTGCTGGACGAGGACGAGGAGGGCGCCTACCGGGTGCGGGTCACCCGCCCGTGAGCGGCTCGGCGCCCGGAGCGCACGCCCCGTCGGACTCCACGAAGACCCGGAGCCGGTGCTTGAGGAGCTTCCCGGTGGCGTTGCGCGGGAGCGGCCCGTCGGTGAACAGCACCCGGGCGGGCACCTTGAAGGCGGCGAGCCTCCCGCCGACGTGCTCGCGCAGGGCCCCGGCGGTGACCCCGGCCCCGGGGCGCGGCCGGACGACGGCCGCCACTTCCTCCCCCAGCACCGGGTGCGGGACGCCGAGGACGGCGGCGTCGGCCACGTCGGGGTGGTCGTGCAGGACGCCCTCGACCTCGACGCAGTACACGTTCTCGCCGCCCCGGATCACGATGTCCTTGAGCCGGTCGACGATGGCGACCCGCCCCTCGCGGCGTACGGCGAGGTCCCCCGTACGGAACCAGCCGCCTTCGCCGAAGGCCTCCCCGGTCGCCGCCGCGTCGCGCCAGTAGCCGCGGAACAGCGACTGGCCGCGCAGCCACAGCTCCCCCGGCTCCCCGTCGGGCAGCTCCTCGCCCGCCGGCCCGGCGACCCTCACCTCCGTGACCGGGGTGGGCCGTCCCACGCCGCCCGGCTCCGCCCGGTACTCGTCCCCGAAGTGCGCGAGGACCCCGCCGCTGGTCTCGGTGAGCCCGTAGCCGTTGCGGGGCTCGACGCGTTCGCCGTACCGGGAGGTGAGGCGGGCGACCAGGGCGGGCGGGGCGGGGGCTCCCCCGGTGCTGAACAGCGTGAGGCTCTCCAGCCCGTCCCCGGCCCGCTCCGCGGCCTCCAGCAGCTGGAGGCCGGTGGCGGGGACCCCGGCGAAGTGCGTGACGCCATGCGCACGGATCAGCCGCAGCGCCTCGTCCGCGTCCCATTTGTGCATCAGGACGAGGGTTCCGCCGACCGCCATCGCCCCGTAGAAGCCGGTGAACGCGGCGACGTGGAAGAACGGGAACGTCATGAGGGAGACGGGGGCGGGCCCCTGCCCCGGAATGACACCGCGCGCCAGCGCGGAGGCCGCCGCGTGGTAGCGGGGGTTGAGCGCGGCCCCGGCCTGGGCGAGGTGGGTGGCCACCGCGCCCTTGGGACGGCCGGTGGTGCCGGAGGTGTAGAGGATCGTGGCGTCGTCCTCGGGCCGGGGTTCCACGTCGGGCGGCCCGGCCAGCGGATCGGGGGCGGGGAACTCCTCGTACCGCTCGACGCGCAGCCCGGTCGCGAGCCCGGTGCCGTCCGCCTTGCCGTGGCCCCCGTGGTCCCCGCGGCCCCCGTGGCTTTCGTGGCTTTCGTCGTCCCCGTGACTTCCGTGGTCCCCGTGGAAGAGGACGACGCGCGTCCCGGTCCGCCGGGCCCAGCCGGCGACCCGCCCCAGCCGCTCCCCGTCCACGAGGAGCACCCGGGGCTCGCAGTCCTCCAGTACGTGGGCGAACTCGCCCGCAGTCCACCAGGCGTTGAGCGGTACGGCGACGAGACCGGCCAACTGGACGGCCCAGAAGGAGATCTGCCACTCGGGGTGGTTGCGCATCGCGATCACGGCCCGGTCGCCGGATTCCAGCCCGTACCGCTCTCGCAGGCGTACGGCGAGGGCGGAGGCGGCGGCGAAGAACTCGGCGTAGGAGTACCGCTGTTCACCGGCGACGAGGAACGGCGCGTCCCGGTAGGCCCAGGTGGTCTCCACGAACTCCCGCAGCGTACGGGGCCCGTCGGCGTACTCCGGCGTCCCCTGCTCGCCGACGACCACGGCGAAGGGCGCGCCGGGCGCGGTGAGGGAGGCCTCGATGCGCGCGGCGCGCCGGGCGCGTTCCGCGGCGACCCCGGCGTCTTCGGGGGCCGGGGGCGGGGGCGGGGACGGATGGGTGTGCGGCACGGACGGCCTCTCTCGCGCTGACGCTGGCTGCTACGCGAGACGCTATGCGGACGGGGGCGCGGGGCCAAGGCCGGGCGGCGACGGGTCCAACGAGCCGACCGGGGGGCGCGGTCACCCTCGCGCGCACCGGCGGGCGGGACATCGGGCGCGGCACCGAGGACGGTGTGGGGTGAGGTGCCGGGCGAGATGCCGGATGAGGTGCCAGGCGCGGCACCGGGCGAGGTGTCGGGTGTCTGGTTGCGGATCTCGGTCGTCAGGTGCTCCTCAAGGCCGCTCAGGCGGTTGGGAGAGTTCCGGATCACGGCCAGTTCCGCATGGTCGAGCGGCTCTTCGCGCCGCCAGGGGGTGGGTCCGCGCGCGGTACAGCCGGGTAGGGCGTCCCATAACGGCATCCTGGCCGGCGCCCGTTCATGGCGGCGGGCCGAACGCCTCGTGTTGCGCAGCACGTTGACGGCGATGCCCATCAGCCACGGCCCCGGGCTCTCCCCCTCGTCCCGCAGCTTCCCGCGCAGCCGCCACGCCTCCAGACACGTCAGCGACACGACGTCCTCGGCCGCGCTCCGGTCTCCGGTGGCCCGGACGGCATGCCGGAAGACGAAGGACTGTCCCGCAATTCCCGGTGACGCACATCACAGCAGGCCCGCCCGGGCCGTCGCGGCGAACCCGCGAAGAGCACACAGCCAGCACAACCAGCACAGAGGCGGCACAGAGTCGACACAGAGCGACCGACGCGGGGGCACGCTCGCACGCTCAACCAACCCGAGGAGCGGCGCCCACTCCGCCCGCCGGCACTGCCGACGGCGACCCTGTCTTCACGACGTCTTCACGAAGGAACCTCGGGCTTCGTGGTATCGACGTGGCATCGATCGACGGAGCGGGCGCCAGGGACCCGCCCTGACGACGGCCGCAGCCGGGGATTTCCCACCGATATCGGGCTTATATGAGATAGACCACTTTCGGGGGCCATAGGCAGGGGCGGTCACCCCGGCCTACAGTCCTGTGGTTTGCGGAGTATTCGGCTCCGCGTCGTCCGGGCCAACCCTCCGCTCCGTACACGACCTGTACGCACACGCAGAGGCCGAGCCGATTCCCCGACTCACAAGGAACCGGGTACATCCACATGGGCACGTTGGAAACCTGGGTCGTCGAGTTCAACGACGTCTTCTGGACATACCTGCTGATTCCGCTGGTCGCTGTCGCCGGCGCCTGGTTCACGCTGCGCTCCAAGGGCGTGCAGATCCGCCTGATTCCGGAAATGCTGCGGGTCGTCAGGGACAAGCCGAAGTCCGGCGTCAGCCCCTTCGGTGCCTTCACCATCTCCGCCGCCGCGCGGATCGGCACCGGCAACATCGCCGGTGTGGCCACCGCGATCACCATGGGCGGCCCCGGAGCCGTCTTCTGGATGTGGATGATGGCCCTGGTGGGCGGAGCCTCGGCGTTCGTCGAGTCGGTCCTGGCCCAGCTGTACAAGGTGCGCGACACCGAGCCCGGTACGTACCGGGGCGGCCCGGCCTACTACATGCAGAAGGCTCTCGGAATGCGCTGGCTCGGCGTGGTCTTCGCCGTGCTGATCACGCTGACGTTCGGGTTCGTGCTGACCGCGGTGCAGTCCAACACGATCACGTTGGCCACGAAGGGCTCCTTCGGCTCGGACTCCTCCTGGTTCAATCCCGTCCTCGGCGTCGTGCTCGCCGTGCTGCTCGCACTCGCGGTGTTCTTCGGCGTGAAGCGCCTGACGGCCGTCACCAAGGTCATCATCCCGGTGATGGCCGCGCTCTACCTGCTGACCGGCCTGGTCATCGTGCTCCTCAACCTCGGCAACGTGCCGAGCATGCTCGGCGACATCATCGGCGGCGCCTTCGGCTTCCGCGAGGTCGCGGGCGGCGCCGTGGGCACGGCGATCCTGCAGGGTGTGCGGCGCGGCATGTTCTCCAACGAGGCGGGCATGGGTTCCGCCCCGAACGCCGCCGCGGCCGCGGAGACCACGCACCCGGTCAAGCAGGGCCTGGTCCAGGCCCTCGGCGTCTACTTCGACACCTTGGTCATCTGCACCATGACCGCCTTCGTGATCCTCTCCGCCAACCCGACCCTCGGTGAGCGCGGCGGCGCGGACGTCACGCAGGCCGCCTTCACCAGCGCGCTCGGCGACTGGGCCGGCCACCTGCTGACCCTGGTGGTCTTCATGGTCGCCTTCAGCTCCATGATCGGTAACTACTACTACGGCGAGTCCAACATCCAGTTCATCACCCGCAGCAAGGGCGTGATGAGCACGTACCGTGCGGTGGTCATCGCCTGCGCCGTCCTCGGCGCGATCGGCTCCGTCCCGCTGGTCTGGAGCCTCGCGGACGTCACGATGGGCGCGATGGCCCTGGTCAACCTGATCGCGATCATCCCCCTCAGCGCGGTCGCCTTCCGCCTCCTCGACGACTACCTGGCCCAGCGCCGCCAAGGGCTCGACCCGGTCTTCCGCAAGGACCAGGTCCAGGGCCTGCGCGGCGAGGTGGAATGCTGGGGCCCGTCGGACCAGGACGCCACACCGCAGGGGCGGATGCCGGTCGGCTCGCACTGACACGGACGCGCCCCGCGCGACCGTACGCATCGAAGGGCGGCATTCCGGGAGGGGTGCCGCCCTCTGGTGTTTCGAGGTCGGGCCCGCATCCCAGGTACCGCATCCAGCCGCGGCGCGAACGTCTCGCGGCGCACAGCGGGAACGGGGGCGACCTCCGCAATCCCTATCCGCTAGGCTGTCAGCGGTCAGTCGACCTCCAGCGCGCCTGCTCGGGAAAGTGTCCTTCCGGACCCCTACCGCGCACCGCCACAGGGTCGCATGACCAGGGCGCTTGCCTCACTCCGCCCGGCATTCCCCTCGGGGTTTCCGGCAAGGTTTTCGGCAAGCTCCGGCCTTCGTAGCTCAGGGGATAGAGCACCGCTCTCCTAAAGCGGGTGTCGCAGGTTCGAATCCTGCCGGGGGCACAACGCGCTACCGCTCCGACCTGGGGTTCCCCCAGGGAGGGCTTCTGCTCGGCCTCGGACTCCTCGTCCGGGGCCGTTTGCGTGAGGGGGGTGCGAGGGGGGATGTGAGGGGGCGTGTGAGCTACGCGGGAGACCGCAGGCGTCGGCTTCCGTCAGCCCCGGGCCTAACGTGGCTCCCCCGCCCCTCCGGCCCCGCGTTCCCGCCGGTCCCGTCCCAGCCCTGCCGTGGCGGAAAAACCGGTGCGGCGCGGCGCTCCCGTGCGGGAGGATCTGCGGCCATGACCTGCCCGCCGCGCATCCTCGTCCTCCCGCCCCGGCTCACCGCCTCCGCCCGCGCGTTGCGTGCAACCGCGCTGCGGCGCGGTCTGCGGATCGTGGAGGCAACGGCCTCCGCGGTACCGGAAGGGCTGGGAAGCCCGGGGTGGGCGAGGTGGGCGGAGGAAGCGGGGTGGCTGGAGGAGGCGGGGCTGACCGCAGGCACCGGGAGGACCGGCAGCACCGAGGACACCGGCAGCACCATGAGCACCGGAAGCACCGAGGGCACCAGGGGCACCGAAGGTGAAGGTGAAGGTGAAGGTCATGCCGTGCATCTGCACGCCGGTCCCTCCTTCGCCGACGTCGTGGCCCCCGCGCTCGGGATCGCGCTCCTGGAGGCCCCCGCCGACTGGCTCGCGCGGCTCCCACGGGCGCTCACCCGGCGGGAGATCCGGGCGATGCCCATCGGCGAGGCGTACCGGCTGCGACGCCCCGCCTTCGTCAAGTCACCCAACGACAAGAGCATTCCGGCGCTCGTGTACGCGGACGGGTCCCGGCTCCCCGGACCGGACGCCGTGGATCCGGCGACCCCGGTGCTGGTGAGCGACGTGATGACGTTCGCCGTCGAGTACCGGCTCCATCTGCTCGACGGGGCCGTCCACACGGCCGGGCAGTACGCCGAGGCCGGCCGGTTGCGGCTCGGGCCGCCGGACGGCGGCGCGCTGGCCTTCGGGCGGGACGTCCTCGCGGCCGCCGCGGAGACCCTGCCGTCCGCGATCGTCGTCGACGTCGGCCGGGACGACGAGGGCCGATGGGCCGTCATCGAAGCCAACGCCGCCTGGGCGAGCGGATGTTATTCGGCCGACCCGGGCCGGGCCCTCGACACGGTCCTCCGCGCCGCCGGACCCGCCACGGACCTGTCATCGCACGACCGCGGCTTCGTGCGGTAGAGCCGCGGCCGGAAGACCGTCAGCTCAGCTCTTCGGGGCAGGGCGTGCCCGGCTGGAGCTGGTACGGGGCCGCCAGCCGGTACACGCCCGGTCGCGGCGCGAGCAGTTCGGTCCACTCGTCGCCGTACGGGCCCTCCTCGACCTTGTTCAGGCAGCCGTGGGTGTTGAGATACGTCTTCGGCGCGGTGTCGTCCAGCTGCGACCGCTCCTTCGACTCCTCGGTCTCCACCGGGCGCTCCACGCTCTTGCCCTCTTCGTCGACGAGGGCAAGCCAGCGGGTGTACGGGATCCGGATCAGCACCCGGCCCGCCGACTTCACCGTGATCGTCAGCTCGTCCGCGCCCGCCCGCTCCACCGTCGCCGGCGGGTCGGCCAGCGGCACGGGGTCCAGCACGCGGAAAAGCTTCCAGTTCGCGTCGCCCCAGATCTCGCGCAGGTAGGGCTGCCCCTGCTCGACCAGCTCCGCCTCCTGGATCGCCCCGTTGTCCGGCCGGTCCTTGGGCAGCACCACGTAGTGCACGGCCCAGCGGTCCAGCCACTCCCGGTAGTTCACCGGGTCGAGCGTGTCGTCGTAGAAGAGCGGGTTGCGCTTCATGTCCGCCTGGCGGTTCCAGCCGCGCGCCAGGTTGACGTACGGGGCGAGCGCCGATGACTCGCGGTGACTGCTCGCGGGCACCACCTCGACCCGGCCGCGCTCCGCCTCCACCTGCTGGAGCTGGTTGATCAGCGGGGCCAGTTCGCGGTTCCAGGACGCGGCGGGCGCGGTACGGACGATGTCGTCGACGCCCTTGAAGCCGATCCAGAAGTTGAGCCCCACGAAGGCCAGGACCAGGGCGTACCAGCGGCGGCTGCGCGGCACCGCGTACGGCAGGGCGGCGAGCAGCACCACCCCGGCGAACAGCATCGCCATGCGCGTGATGTTCGACCCGATCTGCGAGTCGATGACGTACGTGAGCAGCGTGCCGAGCCCGTAGACGGCGGCGGCGGTGCGGACCGTGCTCCAGTCGCGCGGTACGAGGACGTACACGAGGACCGCGAAGATGAACGGCAGCGACAGCGTCCCGAGAGACATCGGCTGCGTACCCGAGAACGGGAACAGCCAGGCGGACAGCCCCACCACGGCCACCGGGGCGAGCCCGATCGCGTACGCGCCGGGGCGCCGTCTGTGGAGGAACAACGCTGCCGCGACGACGCCCAGGAAGAGTCCGGCGACGGGGCTGGACGCGGTGGCGAGCGCGGCGAGCGGGGCGGCGACGGCGGCCTTGGCCCACCGCTTGTACCGCCACCGGTAGGGCCAGCAGAACACCGCGGCCACCGCGCCGACGGCGAACATCATGCCCAGCCCGAAGGTCACCCGGCCCGACAGCGCGTTGCACAGGAACGCGAAGACCCCGGCGAGCGAGCAGGCCAGCGGATTGCGGACGGCCGGGACCCGCACAAGGATCAGCGCGGTCAGCGCGGAGGAGACCGTGCCGACGATCATCATCGTCGTACGGACGCCGAGCAGCGACATCAGGTAGGGCGAGACCACGCTGTACGAGACGGGGTGCATGCCCCCGTACCAGGCCAGGTTGTACGCCGTGCCGGGGTGCCGGCCCACGAACTCGGCCCACGCGTCCTGCGCGGCGATGTCGCCGCCCGTGTTGGCGAAGAAGAAGAACCAGAGCAGGTGGGCGACGGCGGCGGCGGCTGTCGCGATGGTGACGGGGTGCCGCAGCAGTCGGCGGGCCCTGGCGGAAGACGGCCCGGGAGCGGCGCTCGCGGCCCCGGAGGGCTCCGCGTCCACGGAGGAACAAGACCGATCAGGGGTCACGGTGGCATCAGGTTCGGGAGACCCGGGAGCCCCGGGGGAATCGGAAGGATCGGAGCAACCAGGAGAGTCGAGGGAGACCGGAGACCTCACGGGATCCGCGGCATCCGCAGAATCCGCAGAATCCGGGGAATCCAGGCAAACCGGGGAATCAGTGGACTCCGGGACACGGGGGGACGGCACGCGAGCGTGCACGGCGTCGCTCCCGGCCACCCCTGTGGTCTCGTCCGCCTCGCGGCCGGGCTTCGGCTCCGCGGTGGTCACTACGGCTCTCCCCGTCCTCCGCCGGCCCCGTACCTCGTCAAGGACGCGTCCCAGCATCCCTGAGTTGTCCGGGGACGCTAACACGTACCCCCTGCACGTATCTCTGTCATATACGGGGAGGGGCGGCCCACGGCGTCGCCCCTCCCCATCCCCGATCGGGTGTCTCAGCCGATCCGCGTCAGCTTGTCGCCGAAGGCCGGCTCGGTCAGATCGCTCTGCAGCGCCACCGGGGCCGTGACCTTTCCGGTGCCGGTCCCCACGGTCACCATGCCGACCTCGCTCCCGGCCTTCGCGGCCTGGTCGATGCCCTTGCCGTTCTCCGTGACCTCCAGCTCGACCTCCAGGCCGGACCAGCCGACCGCCTTGAGGTTCTTGGTGGCGATCACCGGGGTCTGTCCGCCGAACCCGTTGTCCACGTACCCGACGACATCGCCCTTCTTCACCACCGTCGCCGAGGTGGCGGCCTCCTGCGCGTCCTTGATCAGCTTCAGGCTGTTCTGGAGGGACAGCTCCAGGCTGTCGTAGACCCGGCCGGTACCGGCCTGCTGGCCCATGACCGCTCCGTAGATCCACAGCATCTTGCCGTCGACCTTGGTGTTCGCGGACCAGAGCAGGTTGCCGCCCGCAGGGGTGGAGGACCCGGTCTTGATGCCGCTCACGCCCGGCTGCAGCAAGAGGTTGTTGTTGTTGTAGATCTTGCCGTCTATGCCCTCGATCTCGATCTCGGGCATGTCCACGATCTTCCTGAAGACCTCGTTGCGCATGACCGCCTGCGCCAGCTTCAGCTGGTCGGTGGCGGTGGAGACCGTGGTCTTCTCCAGCCCGCTCGGGTCCGTGTACGTCGACCCGGTCATCCCGAGCTTCTTGGCCTCGGCGTTCATCTTGTCGATGAACGCTTCCTCGGACCCCGCGTCCCAGCGGGCGAGCAGCCGCGCCGCGTTGTTCCCCGAGGGGATCATCAGCAGCTGGAGCATCTGCCGCTGGGTGAGCTTCTGCCCCTTGGTCAGCGGGGCCGTCGACTCGTCGGGCCGCTTGGACTCGTCCTCGGCCTTCTGGTCAACGGTGATCGTCTCACCCTCCTCGTCACCCTTGAGGGGGTGCTCCTGAAGGATCACGTGAGCGGTCATGACCTTCGCGACGCTGGCGATCGGGGCCGGCTTCTGCGCGCCCTCGGAACCGAGCGACCCGACGCCGTCGATCATCACGGCCGACTGCCCCTGGCCCGGCCAGGACAGCTTCGTCTCCCCGCCCTCGAAGGTGTACGTCGGCTTCGCCGTGAGCTCGAGCGAGGGCTCCGGCAGCGGGCGCATCACCTGCACGATCGCAAAGACGATCAACAGGAGGAGTACCAGCGGGGTCCAGATCTTGACCCGTCGGACGGCGGTCCGGACCGGGGTCTCCGGGGGCGGCGGGGTGTTCGTCAGCTCGGCGAGCAGGTCGAGCGGCGGCCTCGGCGGCAGCGGCTGCTGCCGGGTCCGCTCGGCCGCCGCCCAGGACGGGGCGGCGGGCGGCGGGGAGGCCGGAGAGCCGGCATCCGGACGGGGCTCGGCCCCGGGCTCCGGCTTGCGGGGCGCGGGGGCCGGCCGTACGTCGTCGGAACGCAGTGGCACGAACGTGCTCGTGCGCTCGGCCTCGCTCTCGGGCTTGTCCCCGCTCCCGGGCTTGTCCCCGCTCCCGGGCTTGTCCCCGCTACGGGGCTCGCTCCCGGACTTGCTCTCGGACGGGCTCCCGGGCTTGCTCTCGGGCTTGTCCTCGCGCGGCGGGAGCTTCAGCGCGGTCGTCGCCTGATCGACCCGGTCGGCCGCCACAACCGGCTCAACCGGCTCGACCGGCTTGATCGCCTTGAAGATGGCGGTGGGCTGATCGACTCCACGCGGCTCGGAGGTGTCGTCGGCGTCCGGCTCAGGGGTGGAATCCGGTTCGGCCCCGGACCCGGACCCGGGCCCTCGGGCGGTGTCGGACGTCGCGCTGTCCGGGTCGGCGTCGGGCTTCGGCTTGTCGTCGGGCTCACCCTCCGGCTCCGGACCCACGTCCGCCCCGCGCTCCGCTTCCGGCTCCGCTGTCGCGGAAGGCTCGTCCTTGGCGTCGGTCCCGGACTCCGCACCGGACTCCGCACCGGACGTCGTACCGGAGTCCGCACCGGACGTCGTACCGGAGTCCGCACCGGACGTCGTACCGGAGTCCGCGTCGTCCTCGGTGGCCGCCGTCGGCTTGTCCTCGGCCGCGGCGTCGACCCACGCGGCCACCACGTCACGCAGCCGGCCGTCCCCGGCCTCGGGGCCGGGGCCGGAGTCGTCAGCCGTCTCCGCGCCAGGCGCCTCCGCGTCCGTCTCCGGGCTCGTACGGCCCTCGACGGCTCCCGCGCCCGCCGCGGGCGTGGCGGGCTCCCCGGAGGCCGTGGAGGCCTCCACGGGCGCGCTCTGCGGCTCGGACGCGGTCTCCGTCCCGGACTCTGCGCCGGAGCCGGGCTCCGGCTCGGAGGCAGCCGTCGGCCCGGCCTCCGGCTCACGCGCCGCGGAGGAGGATTCCGCCTCGGGCTCACGCGGGGCGGCATCCCCCGGAAGCCGGGGGCGGAACACAGCGGTCGCCGTGTCGGAGGCGGCTCCCGCGTCCACGTCCGTATCGGCGCCCGAGTCCGAGTCCGTGTGCGTGTCCGTCTCCGTGCGCCTGTTCTTGTCCGCGTCCCTGTCGGCGCCAGGGGCACGGAACACGGCGAAGCGCGGGTCGCGTTCCTCCGCAGCCGTCCCCGACGACTTCTGCTGCTCCGTTTTGTCGGGGGACTCGCCCGCCACCGATGCCTCCTCATGCGCTGCGGGGCCACCCCGCGCTGTCCGAACCATCTACCAGTGTCCTGTGTGAACCCCTGGCCGAGCTGCTAGACGAGAACGACATACCTACTGGTTCCCTTACAAAGCAGGCAGGCGCTCTCGACAGACCAATGTGAGAGGGGTCACCCTGTCAGACATCCACGCGGGGAGGCATGGATGGGCAGGAGCCGCAGAACAATCCCGGAGGAGCTTTTGCTGCTCGCTCTGGACCCGGCCACGGGTACCACAGCGCAGCCGCAGTCGCTCGACCTCGGCCTGGCCGGGGCACAGCTAGTGGAGCTGGCTCTGGCAGGACGGATAGCCCCTGACGGGGATCGTATCGCCGTGGTGATGCCACGGCCGACAGGAGATCCGACTCTGGACTCCGCACTGGAGCTGCTGCGCCGTCGTGGCAGCCCGGTTCGGGCGGTCCACTGGATCGGCGGGCCCCGGCTGGGGCTGCGCCAGATCTATCTCGCGCATCTGGAGCGGTGCGGCATGGTTCATGCCGTGGCGGGCCAGATGTGCGGAGTGCTGCCGACGACTCGCTACCAGGCGACGGAGACGGCGATCAGCCGGGACATCAGGACCCGGCTGGACAGTGCGATCCGCACCGGCGTACCGCCGGACCCGCGGACCGCGGCGCTCGCCGCACTGGCCCACGCGGTCGGACTCGGCAAGCACCTGTACCCCGGGAACGAGGGGCGCTCATCGCGCTCCCGGCTCCGGGACCTGATCAGGCACGACCCGATGGGCGGACTCGTGGCGCACGCCGTGATGGACGTCCAGAACGGCGTGGCCGTCCAGCCACGCCGTACGCAGCAGGCAGCGGGTGTTCCGTTGCAGCCGCAAGCACAGGCCCGTCGCGGCAGCATGGCGCACACCGCCGCGAGCTGACCGCACGGACCTGAGAACAGCACACCGCCGTACCGTCGTCAGTCGTCACAGGACACGGTCCGGGAGCCGCACCACGCACGGGGCAGCCGGTAGTCACCATCACCGGCTGCCCCGTGCGCTTGTGCGCCCTCCCGCGCACCGGTGCGTACGCCCCCCGCGCCCCGCGTGTGGCCGTTTCCCAGCGCGGCCGGGGCAAGGGGTGGCAATCTGCTGAGCAGTAGATACGCACAGCTACATAGCCGGAGGTGCCGTTTCCGTGCCGTCCAACGTCAATCCCACTGTCAGGCGACGCAGGTTGGGCCAGGAATTGCGCCGCCTGCGCGAACTCAAAGGTATGACAGCCGAGGAAGTGGCGGAGCGGCTGCTGGTATCGCAGTCGAAGATCAGCCGCCTGGAGAACGGCCGCCGCTCCATCAGCCAGCGCGATGTGCGCGACCTCTGCGGGGTGTACGAGGTCGAGGACCACCGCATCGTCGACTCGCTCATGCAGATGGCGAAGGACTCCCGCCAGCAGGGCTGGTGGCACGCCTTCGGCGACATCCCGTACAGCGTCTACATCGGTCTGGAGACCGACGCGGAGTCGCTGCGGGTGTACGAGCCCCAGATGGTCCCGGGCCTGCTCCAGACCCGCGCGTACGCCGAGGCGTTGATCAGCGGCGCGCTTCCCGAAGCCCCTCCGTCGGACATCGAGAAGCGGGTCAACGTACGGTCGCGGCGGCAGGACCGGGTCAACGCGGCGGAGAACCCGCTGCGGCTCTGGGCCGTGATCGACGAGTCGGCGCTGCGCCGGGTGGTCGGCGACAAGCAGGTGATGATCGACCAGCTGGAACACCTCGTCGAGCAGTCCCACCTGCCGCACGTGACCGTGCAGGTCCTGCCGTTCGACATGGGCGCGCACCCGGGCATCAACGGCCAGTACGCGATCCTGGAGTTCCCCGACGCCGCTGACTCCAGCGTCGTCTACATCGAGGGCGTCACGAGCGATCTCTATCTGGAGAAGGCGAACGACGTGCAGCGCTACAGCGTGATGTACGAGCACCTGCGGGCGCAGGCGCTGAACGTGGAGCAGACCCGGGAGTTCATCAGCAAGATCGCGAAGTCGTACACGAGCTGACGACCCCGCGACGGAACCCAGGGAGCGTTGAGTGGGCGGCGGCGGGATGGTACACCGCCACCCACTCACCACGGAAGGCTTACCAGGGAAAGACCACCTGGTCGAGTGAACGGCCATCTCATGGACGGGGCTTGGCGAGTAGCGTCGATCACGCCAATCGGAATCAGGTTGGTGCGACTCACCCAACTCTCTGAACCGGAGTGAACATGGCAATTCTTCAGGGTGCTACGGACAAGTGGACGAAGTCGTCGTACTCCGGGGGCAACGGCGCGTGCGTCGAGGTCAAGTCCCCGGTCGCTCTGTCCATCGCCGTCCGTGACTCGAAGGCGCCCCAGGGCCCCTCGCTCACCTTCGTCCCCGGTGCGTGGAACGCGTTCGTGCGCGACGTCGCCTCGGGCACGATCAACTCCTGATCACCACATAACCGCTGATCATGCATCATTTCTGATCACGCAGCGCTGATCGCGCATCAGCGACCATGCATGGCAGCACCACCGCACCACCGCACCACCTGATGGGGCCCTCTCGACCGGTTCGCCGTCCTGGCCGAGGGGGCTCGACACGATCCGGCACCACCTCCGGCGTCCCCGCAGCCGATCGACGTACCAGTCCATGCCCGGCACGGTCGGCACGAACGGCGCGACCAGTTCCACCCGCCCGACACCGGTCTCCGCGACCGCAGCGTCCAGGCCACCGAAGCGCTCCTCCCAACAGGCCCGCGGGTCCTCACCGGATCCGGGTGAACACGGCGCTGCCGGGCTGGATATGGGGGGCCGCCGGCGCAGGCGTAGGTACGCCCGGTTCGCCGCGCACTCCGAGGGCGTACCGGAGTCCGAGGTGCTCACCCGGCTCCCCGAGCGGATGGCGCTGCCGGAGCTGGCCACGGACGGGGATGTGACGGAGGCCGTCGCCCTCCTTGCCTCCGACCGGGCCCGGTCGATCACCGGCCCGCCGCTGCTGGTCAGCGCGGGCGAGCTGTTGCGCTGACGCAGAGCCCCGCATGATGCGCCGACACCCACGCCCTGCTCGCAACCGCTCGCACCACCCGCACGGCCAGCAACTCCTCGCGCTACCCGCACTGTTAGCACCGCTCGCCACCACTTGCCACTACTCGCGCACGAGGCGTCCTCCCTCCCGACTTCTCAGCCGCACGGGACCCGCATCCCGTGCGGCCTTCGCGTGTTGCCGCGTACTCCCTGACGTCTCTGCACAGCCTGACGAAGTGCTCGCCCATCGTGTGGTCGCGGTCACGTTCGCGACAACGCCCCACAAGGTCAAGAACAAGCAAAATCGTTCGCCGTGATGACCTCCGTTCACATGCATGACCGTCAGGCTGCCTTGACCGAGGACACGCGCAAGGGGTTCAATCCCCGAAGTCCCCGCTCCCGCACGGGGATGCCGCTGAACGGCCGTACCGGCGAAGTGCGATCCCGTTCACAAGGCGGACCCCTGGAGGGGGACATGAACAGTCTCGACTGGGCTGTACTCATCGGCTACTTCGGCGTGATGGTCGCGATCGGACTCTGGTCGCACAAGCGCGTGGACAACGTCAGCGACTTCTTCACGGCCGGCGGCAAGATGCCGTGGTGGCTGTCGGGCATCTCGCACCACATGTCCGGCTACAGCGCGGTGATGTTCACCGGCTACGCCGGCATCGCGTACCAGTACGGGGTCACGTCCTTCGTGACCTGGTCGCTGCCCATCGCCATCGGCATCTTCATCGGGGCGAAGCTCTTCGCACCCCGGCTGAACCGGCTGCGCTCACGGCTCCACGTCGCCTCGCCACTGGAGTACCTCAAGAACCGCTACAACCTCCAGACCCAGCAGGCGCTCGCCTGGTCGGGACTGCTGCTGAAGATCGTGGACGTCGGCGCCAAATGGGCGGCCATCGCCACCCTGCTGTCCGTGTTCACCGGCCTTTCCATCACCGAGGGCATCCTGATCACCGGCGTCGTCACCGGGATCTACTGCACGGTCGGCGGGTTGTGGGCGGACGCCCTCACCGAACTGGGCCAGTTCATCATCCAGTTGTTCGCCGGACTGGCGATGCTGCTCGCCGTGATGAGCAAGCTCGACGGCTTCTCCACCCTGTGGACGGTCTGGGACAAGCTCCCGGACGGGCACGCGGACCCGACCGCCGGCCCCTACACGGTGACGTTCCTGATGGCGTTCCTGTTCATCAAGACCTTCGAGTACAACGGCGGCATGTGGAACCAGGCCCAGCGGTACATGGCGACCGACTCGGCCGCCTCCGCGACCCGGTCCGCCCGGCTGTCGGCGGTCCTGTGGTTCGTCTGGCCCCTGGTGCTGTTCTTCCCGATGTGGTGCGCCCCGCTGCTGGTCGACGCGCAGAAGCCGGACGCCTCCGACAGCTACGCGCTGATGACCGAACAGCTGTTGCCGCACGGCCTGCTGGGCCTGGTCATCGTCGGTTTCTTCTCCCACACGATGGCCATGTGCTCCTCGGACGCCAACGCCATCGCGGCCGTCTTCACCCGGGACATCGCTCCGGCGCTCTCGAAGGCGGCGCGCGGCTGGAACGAACGCGCCGGACTGATCGCGGCCCGCTGGACCACCGTGGCCTTCCTCGCGCTGTCGATGGCGATCGCGACGCAGATCAACTCCCCCGCGTTCAAGGACATCATCACTGTCGTGATCAAGTGGGTCGCCGGGCTGATGGGCCCGATCGCGATCCCGTTCATGCTGGGTCTGCTGCGCCCGTTCCGGAAGTCCGGGCCGACGGCCGCGCTGGTCAGCTGGGCCTCGGGGCTGTTCGCCTTCTGGCTGGTCAACTACCCGGTCCACTGGGCCGTCGAGGGCGGGGTGCCGCTCCAGTACCAGGTGTCCGTGCCGCTCGCCGTCTCGCTCGTGCTCTACATCCTGATCGGCTTCGTCAAGCCGGAGGACACCCCGGAGCGCGACGCGCTGCTGACCCGGATCAACGAGGGCGACGGGGACGACGGGGACGGTACGGCGACGGCCGCCGTGATCCCCGCCCAGGACGGAGGCCCGGCCCCCGCCCCCCAGCCGCGCGGGTAACCGGCCTGCCCGCCCCCGGCCGCGCGGGTAACCGGCCTGCCCGCCCCCCGGCCGCGCGGCCGGCCGGCCGGCCCTGCCCCTCAGCCGCGCGGGTAGCGGGCCAGCCAGCCCGGGGCGACGGCCGTCGGGCTGTGCAGGGCGGGGCCCTGGGTCATCTCCATCGCGAAGTCGTCGGCCAGTTCGAGGAGCGTGCCCCGCCCCTCCAGCTCCGCGAGCCAGGCCGGCGGCAGCGCGGTCTCGCCGTGCAACACCCCGAGCAGCGCCCCGCAGACCGCCCCGGTGGCACGGGAGGGGCCGCTGTGGTTCACCGCGAGCCGCAGCCCGTGCCGGACGTCCTCGCTGACCAGCGCGCAGTACACGGCCACGGCGAGGACCTCCTCGGCAGCGTCGCTCGCACCCAGCGCCTCGATCAGGGCCGGCCCGGGAATGCCCTGCCGCACCGAGCCGAGGGCCTGCCGCAGGGCCTCGGTCACCGGCTCGTGGCCGGGGCGTTCGGCGAGCAGCGCCAGCACGTTCTGTACGGCCCCGTCCAGGCTCTCGCCCCGCGCCAGCCCGTGCACGAGTACGGCGAAGGCTCCGGCGGCCAGCTGAGCGGCGGGGTGGCCGTGGGACTGGGCCGCGCACTCGACGGCCAGCTGGAGCACGAGCCCCGGCTCCCAGCCCACGAGAAGCCCGAACGGCGCGGACCGGGTGAGCGCGCCCGCGTCCCGGGCGGTGGGGTTCTTCGGCCGGTCGAGGGTGCCCATGACGGGGTCGCCGAAACCGCCCAGGCATTCCCGGGCCGGGGCGCGGCGGGCGTAGAGCCACTCCTCGGCGGCCAGCCAGCCGTTGTCCTCGCGCCGTTCGTCCGGCCCCCAGTCGTGCTGGGTGGCGGCCCAGCGCAGATGGGCCCGGTGCACATCGGTGGGCGGGTGCCAGGCCCCGGTGTCACGGCGGACCTGGGCGCGGATCAGCCCGTCGACGGTGAACAGGGTGAGCTGGGTGAGGGCGGTGACGGCACCGCGCCTGCCGTGCGCGGGGACGTAGTCGGTGACTCCCTCGACCCCGTGGGCGGCGCGGATCTCCTCCAGCACGAGCCCGCTGACCCCGGCCCCGAGCGCGTCCCCGACAGCCCCGCCGAGCAGCGCCCCGCGGACCCGGCTGCGGAAGTCCTGCTGTTCGGCCCGGCCCCAGACCGCCGTGGTCCCTGTGCTCACCCCGCCCCTCCCCGTCACCGCTTGCTCGCCGCGCGGGGCCTCTGCGGGCGACCGCGCAAGCACTGTAATCGAACGGGAACGGGCGGTAGAGGGGGCCGACCCGGGTACGTACGGGTATGACGACGGACGTCCCGCAGGTCGTTTTTGGGCCGGACTGGTACGCCGCGCCTCACCTGTTCCGCAGCCCGTGGGGGGGCGTCGTCAGCTGTCGAGAGACTCCCAGAGCGCAATGAGCTCACGGGCGACCGGATCGGCGCCCGCAGCCAGGATCGGGGACTGCGTGGTGTAGGCGCCCCCGCCCGCTCCCAGCACCGCGCCGCCCCTCTCCCGCACCAGGGCGACGCCCGCCGCCACGTCCCAGGGGCCCGGGCCGAGGCAGACGCAGGCGTCCAGCCAGCCCTCCGCCACCCCCACCAGATCCAGGCTCATCGCACCTTGCAGTCTGATCCGGTGGGCCATGTCGTACAGCCGGCCGATGAGCCGGGCGGAGCGTGGACGGCCGGACCCCGTTCCCGACAGGCCGACCACCGCCGCGGAGAGACTGCGGCTGCCCCGCGTACCTTCGGCCTTCGCTCCACCGGCGCCCGTAGTCCAGCGTCGGCCGAGAGCGGGGGCGTGCACCACACCGAGCACCGGCGTCCCGTCCACCACACAGGCGAGCGACACGGCGTACCCGGGGGCTCCTCGGGTGAAGTTCATCGTGCCGTCGATGGGGTCCAGCAGCCAGCACGTACCGGGTACCGGGCCCGGGCTTGCCGATTCCTCCCCGACGACGGGGATATCCGGAGTGCGGTCCACGAGAACGCGGGTCATCCGCCGCTCCACCTCGATGTCGGCATCGGTGACCTCCTCCCCCGAAGACTTGAACCGCCTGTGCGTCCAGAGCCCGCCCGACCCCTCCCCGGCCAGCCACTCCACCCCGGCGTCCACGGCATCCTCGGCGAAGCGGTGGAGGGTGGCCGCGTCATACAGCGTGTGCCGGGGACTCACAGGGCGGCGACCGGTCGCTCTGCCAACTTCTCCGCATGGGCGCCGTGCTCTCCCATCGTGTAGAAGCTGAGCCGGTCGAAGGTCCACTCCTCGGGCACGCGGGTGCGCTCCGGTGCGGTCCGTACGAGTTCGAGCGCGGTGGCCTCGTCGGTCCGCCCGAGGGTGATGTGGGGTGCGTAGGCGTCGCCGGTGTAGCGGTAGCCGTACCGGGCGAAGCTGACACGTTCGGACTCCGTGAACCTGGAGGTGTCCTTCGAGGTGTCGAACGCCTGCCGGTCGAGGCGGGGGGCAAGTCCGTCGAGGACGACTTCCTGGACCTTCTCCAGCAGCGCGGGCCGTTCGACGGCCATGAACAGCCAGCCGGTCGGCTGGTACACGATGCCGACGGACGCGAGCGACAGCTGCCCGGGCAGGCTCACGGACGCTCCGATCCTCGCCAGTTCCCGCTCGGGGTCCAGATCGTCTTCGAAAGGTCCCTGGAAAACGGTCAGATGGGGCAGGTTGCCGTCCTCGCTCAGTGGCGGTTGCAGCGGGACGTCACCGCCCAGACTCTCTTGCAGCAGGATGGCAGCGCGTGTGTGGTCCGCGCGGGGAAGCAGGGCGACGCCGAGCCACCTGGTCATGGATGAGCTCCTATCTTTGTGATCACGTGCAACGCGGCATCAAGGCCTCTGCGCATGCATACGGACGGCGGCTCGCCGAACAGCCAGCCGGCGATGACCCCGGCGTTGAAGGCGTCACCGCCCCCGGTACGGTCCACGGGCTCCACGGCCGTCGTCGGTTCGCGCACCAGCGCACCGGATGGTGCGGCCCAGAGGGCGCCCTCGGCACCCTGCGTCAGAATCACCTCTCCCGACAGCCGCTCCGCGTAGCGCAGGGCGGTACCGGCGGCGTCCCCCGGCAGGGCACGGGGAAGCCGGCCCGCCTCGTCGGTGTTCATCAGGTTCAGCCCCGGCCCCTCCGCCAGTTCGCTCATGTCCCTGCCGTTCCATTCGACGGAGACGGTACGGCCGGTCCGGCGTGCGAGACCCACGACACGGCCGAGCTCGGGCGTGGGCACTCCAACGACGTGGACATGGTCCACGCCCACCACGTCCGCCTCCGTCACTGCTCGGAACGCCTGCTCGCGGTCGGCACCGGCAAACGTCATCATCCGTTTTCCGGTCCCGGACGAGATCACGATGGCCATACTTGTCCGCAAGGAGGTGTCCACGCGCATCAGCGCCGTGTCCACTCCTCCGTCCCGCAGATCGTCCAGGCACAGGCGGCCCAGCGCATCGTCCCCCACCGCTGACGCCAGCCTCACCTCGCAGCCCTGACGGGCCAGCCCCAGCGCCGTGTTCGCCGCCGACCCACCGGGACGCGCCGCGCAGGCCTCGCCCCGGACCTTCTCGTGCTCCTGAGGGAAGTCCTCCGCCTGCACGATGATGTCGAAATTGGTCCCGCCCAGTACCAGGACACGTTTCTCGCCGGTCACGGTCACGGGTCTCCCAGACGGTAGCTCTCGAACAGGACGTGGCGCACCAGCCGCTCCCGGCTGGCCCGGGTGCTCTGGAGAGGGAAGGAGGCGTGTGCGATCAACTCATCGACGGTGGCCTCCAAGCGGTCGGCGTCGGCACCCATGTCGTGGAAACGGCGCATCAGTTCACGGAAAAGGTCGTTCGGCCGGAAACCGATCGACGACAGCCAGGCGCGGTTCGCGATGAGTACATTGGCGGCGGCCGACCGTAACCGTGCCTGGACCGGGGCCGGAAGCATGTCGGAGTTCAGCAGCTCGAAGTAGTCGTCCTCGTCCCGGGCATGCATCCGGAGGTTCTGTCCGCCGACGGCCAGGACGTCCCGGTTCAGATGGAAGAGTTCAAGACCGAGGTGATGCGGCACGTCGAGGATCCGTACCCCTCTCTCCCGTAGCCCGGCCTCGTCCGTGGAGAAGGCGGTGAGGACGTTGGCGAACATGTCGCTGTACCTGGGTACGGCGATGACCGCGCCTGCCGGGTCGGCACGGAATTCCTCCGCTGTCACGCCGCCCCAGCGTCCACCTCGCGCAGCGAGAAGATAGAAGTTCCGGCCCCCCATCGAGTGGCCGAGGCGGCCCACGGAGGCCACCCGGTGCCCCAGCTCCCCATCCTCCTCGATCATGCTCAGGAGCCGTTGCTCGTTGTAGATCGCCAGGTCCAGTCGCCCCTCCGCGACCTCCCTGACCAACTGGTCCGACCACGGAAGCTGTACACACACCAGGCGGTGGTTGCGTCGGGCCAGCACCTCGTCGAAGCCACATCCCAGAATCAGCGCCTTCACCACGATCAGCGTGGAATCGGCCAGGCGGCTCGTCCCGGCCGTGTTCTGCACGGCGGCCAGCGCCTCATGCCCCTCGCTCTCGGCGAACGACGAACTGGTCCGCCCGTACCAGGCCGCCAGTTGCGTCAGGGCGTTGAGACAGGGCTGTACGTCCTCGGCGGAGATCTCGTCGCCCGAGCCGTCGAGGGCGTGGCTGGCGAAGTTGCCGTAATTCTGGATCGTGCGGATGGCGAGCACCATCTTGGCCGGTACGACCCCTTTGGCCGTGAGGACCGTGAGCAGGGATTCGAGCGTCGGCTTGGATCCGATGGCTTCCCTCATGGCCAGGTCCAGGAGGATCGCCTCCGCCGCACGCCGTGCCGTGCTGAGGAAAACCTCGGGATCCGATTCGGCATAGCGCAGGGCCTTCTTGTAGAGCCGGAGAGACTCGCCCTCGTTGACCGTCACGTCGACCGTGTCCTGTTCGGCAGTTTGTACCTGATGTTAACGACTGGGCTCGCGGGCACATCTGTTGATCTCAATCGCCGGAGGTGCGGCTCCCGCGCAGCGAGGCGAGGACGAGGCGGCCGTACCGAGTGGTGAAAGCGGCTGCCGTGGCGACGAAAGCAAGCGCCAGGGCGAGCAGGAGGTGGCGGGGGTCCTCGTCGCCGAGCACCTGCAGGATGCTCAGTGCGGTGCCGAGCGGCAGGCCGAGAATCGTCAGCACACCGAGGGCTCCGGCGATCTGCTGTCCGTCCTGCGTCTGGACGAGCCGGGAGTAGTCGGCGGCCTCGGCGAGGATCTCCTCGAACCGGGCGGGCAGCCGGTACTGCTCGTGATAGGCGAGCAACAGCTCGTTGGCCGGGCCGTGGGCGGTCAGGTGTTGACGCCAGTAGGTACTCCGGAACCCTGCGATGTCCCGTTCGAGTTCAGTGACGCGGCGGGCGAGCCCGGGGCCGTCGAAGACCCCGGAGAGCCCGTCGGTCAGCTCGTCGATGTGGTCGCGCTGCGCGATACCGAGAAGGAGGGCGTCCAGGTAGACGGAACGGACGTGCAGGGCGGCGAAATCGTAGAAGTCTCCGTCGCCCTCGTCGGGCCGGTGGCCGAGGAACGCGGCACCGTGGCGGAGCACGAGAGCACTCCAGTCGGCCGAGATCCGCACCGCACGCTCGGTCTGGCTGGGCAGCTGCTCCGGGGCGGTGGGAAAGTCCGCCTCGTTGGAGCGGGAGGCCAGCGCCCAGAGCCAGCGGTCGGCCGTCTCCGGAAGCTCACCGCCGGAGCGCAGCGCGGCGGTCGCGGTGGGGCCGGGGGTCAGGAACGCAACGGTGTACGGGTGCGTGGCGGCACCCGGAGCCATCGGCGAGGCGACGCCTGCGAGAAGGACGTCAGGAGCGAGCGGGCCATCCATCGGGTCGGGCCCGGCGCCCGCCCGGCCTCCCAGCGCCCGGAGGACATCCAGCAACCCCGCCGAGGGGACGCTGAGATGCAGGACGGCCTGTGCGTGGTGCGGATGCAGCTCCGTAGGGGTGCGCAGGATCTCCAGGCCGTGCAGATGGAGGGGGCCGTGGGCGACGTCGACGAACAGGTGCCAGCGGCGCGGCCGTTGCGGCGCCCCGTAGAGCGCGCGCCCCGCAGCCGGGGTGAAATACGTCTGGCGCGAGCCCACATCCGTCCGGTGGCCGCCGGCCTCGAAGGGAATGGGCCCCTCGGCCCACGCGCCCGGGTCGGCGTGGAGCCGGACCGGAATGATGAGGCTGACCGACTGCCGTAAGCCGACGCCGGAGCCCACATCGGCGGTCATCCGCGCCCCGCCCGGTACGTTCGGCCTCCGTGCCTACGGTGTTCGCGCACCGACACCCCCGTCTGGTGTTCGCGCACCGACACCCCCGTCTTCAGTGTTCGCTGTACGAAGCAGAGAAAGGTTACCGGTTTCCTCTCCACCCGTGCCAAGGATTCCGTGGCCGCTCGGACATCGCCACGCCCCCTCCGTCGCGGTTGCCACCATGCGCCCGGACCGGGCCGACCCGGGTACGTACGGGTATGACGACGGACGTCCCGCAGGTCGTTTTTGGGCCGGTGCGCAGGGTGCTCAGGTCAGCGGCCGGGGCGTGCCTGGGCCGCCGCGACGGTGAGCACGGCGTCCGCCAGCTCCGCGGCCGTGCGTCCGCCGCCCGTGTCGACCCTGGCCGGCCCAAGCGCGTCCACGGCGTTCAGCATCAGCGCCTGATAGCGGACGGTCCGGGCCAGGAACCGGTCCATGAGGTGCCGTTCCGCGTCCGTCGCCTGCTTGTAGCGCCCCGCCGCCCGCACCCGGTCGCGTACGACCGTGTCGTCGGCGGTGAGCCATACGGCGGCCGTACGGGGGACCGTCAGGCGGGCGACCCACGTGGGCCAGAGCGCCGAGCCCTCCAGGACCAGTCCGGGAGCCCCGGCCCCCGCACGGTCGGTGATCAGCTTTTCGATACGCGGCCGGAGCCGTTCGTAGTGGTCGAGGACGGAGGCGAGGAGTTCGTCGGTGGTCAACGTGCCGTAGTGCTCCGCGACATGCGGCGGCACCTCGTGCTCCGGGGTCCGCCAGGGCCGTCCCGGGTGCCGGGCCAGGCCGTCCGTGGAGCGGTGCTCGAAGCCGAGCCGCTCCGCCACCGCCTCGGCGACCGTCGACTTCCCGGTGTTCGAGGTCCCGCCGATCAGCACCACCCGCACATCCCGCATGTCCCCGACCCTAAAGCGTGCCGCGAAAGGAGCGCCGTCCGCGCGGAGGGCCACCCCGGTACTGGATGTACCGGGGTGATCCCGGTAACGCGGCGAGCGTGCGTGCCGGGCGTCGCCGAGCAGGCGGGACTCGCGAAACGCGCCCCGTACCCGGGCGGCACGCGGTTCGACGGCAGCCTCACGGTCCTCCCGCCGCCCCCAACCGCTCCCGCTGTGCCCGCGCCCACGCGTAGTCCGGGTCCAGGGCCAGCGCCCGGTCGAGGTCCGCCAGCGCCTCCGGGATGCGGCCGAGCGCCTCCAGCGCGAGGGCCCTGCTGCCGTGCGCCCAGGCGTAGTCGGGGTCCAGCGCCAGGGCACGGCCGTAGCAGGCGACGGCCTCCTCGGGCCGGCCCGTCGCCCGGTACACCTCGCCCCGCTCCCCCTCCGTTCCGGCCAGACCGGGGGACAGCTCCTCGGCCCGGTCCAGGTCGGCGAGGGCACCCACCGGGTCGCCCAGGGCGGTGCGGACCCGGGCCCGTCTCACCAGCGCCCAGGCGTACTCCGGCCACAGCGCGATGGCCCGGTCGAAGTCGTCGTGCGCCTCCTCGTGCCGGCCCAGCGCATGGCGGACCAGGCCCCGGCTGCCCAGGGGCACAGCGTCGGACGGGTCGAGGGCGTGTGCCCGGTCCAGGACGGTCAGGGCCTCCTCCAGGCGGCCCATCCGGCGGTAGGTCTCCCCGCGTTCACGCACCGCCCAGGCCCAGGCGGGCGCGATCTCCTCGGCCCGGTCCAGGTCGGCGAGGGCCTCCTCGTAGCGGCCGAGCGAGCGCAGGATGACCGCCCTGCCCTGGTGGGCGCGTTCGCTGCGCGGGTCCACGGCGATAGCCCGCCCGTGGTCGGACAGCGCGGCGTCGAGCTCCCCGGCGCGGAACCGGTGCCAGGCGCGCACCACGAGGGCGGCGGCCCGGTCGGTGTCGGTCAGCTCGGCCCGGGTCAGGAGGAGGCCGAGGGCGGCGGTGGGGCGGGGACCGTGGTCCGTTATGGCGGCCAGCAGGTCCCGGCCCCACTCGCGCAGTACGGCGCTGTCGGCGTCCTCGCCCGCCTCCGCGAGGGTCAGGGCCCAGTAGCGGGCGCGGGACGGGGCCTGCCCGCACAGCTCGATCCCGGCGCGCAGGGCCTCGGGCAGCGCGGTGCGGGGGCGGGCGCAGAGCCGGTGGTAGAGCACGTCCAGGGCGGCCCGGCGCCAGGGCTGCTCGGCCCAGAGGCGTTCCGGGTCGATGCCCTCCGCCGCCGCGTCCCGCCTGGCCGCGAAGGCGTCGGCCAGCCGGTCATGGGCCGCCTTCCACCGTCGCGGCGACCCGGTGCGCTGGAGCCGGAGCATCGGGGCCCGGACGACGGCGTGGTAGCGGGAGTGGCCGGAGTGCCGCTCGGCGACGAACGGCAGCTCGTGCAGCCAGTCGTAGAGATCAGGCACGGCGTGCTGCCCGTTCCTCGGTGCGGCCACGGCGACGGCGACCAGGTCCTCGTCGAACCGGCGCGGCAGCGCGCAGGCCAGCGCCGCCGCCCGGCGGGCCGGGTCGCTCTCCCCCGCCAGGAACCGTTCGACGGCGGTGGCGTTCGCCTCGCCGGCCGCCCCCGGGTTGGCGGCGAGCGTGGAGACCAGGACGGGCAGACCGCCGGAGAGCCGCAGCACCTCCCGTACGACGGACTCCGTCACCACCCCTCGACCGTGCAGGAGTTGGCGCGACTCCGCCTCCGTGAACGGCCCGAGCGGCACGTCGGCGACCAGCCGGCTCCGGTCGCCCCAGTGGACGGGGTCGAGGCGACGCTGACCGGCCAGGGTGAGGACGAGGTTGGCGGGCAGGTCGCCGTACCGACCACGGGTCAGCAAGTCCGCCAGCCATCGGTCCAGTTGGGGCGCGGTGCGCTCGTAGGTGTCCAGGAAGAGGGCGATCCAGGGCACGGTGTCCGCGACCCGGTCCAGCTCGGCGACGAAGACCGGGGTGAGGACCCGTACCGGTTCCGCCAGCAGCAGAGCCTCCTCCTGCTGCCGGGCCCGGCCCCCGAAGACCGCCCGCAGTCCGCCCGCGCCCCGCGCCACGACCGCCGGGTCGATGCCCCCGGCGAGCGCTCCGACGACGGGTATCGTCCCGGCCGCGATCAGCCCGGCCTGCGCGGCGGCGAGCGCCCCGGGGGAAGGGGCACCGCCCGGCGTCTCGCTGTCCGCCGCGAGCCGGCCGGCCGCGTCGTGGCGCGCGCGCCGGTAGGTGACGAGCAGCCGGTCCAGCGCCTTGAGCGGGTACCCCTGCTCGGCGAACTGTGCGGCGAAGTCCGCGAGTACGTCCGGGACGGAGTCCGTGCTCTCGTCGACCGAAGCGGTCAGCGCCCCGAACTCCCCCGCGACCTCGCGCCATTCCCGTACGAGCGAGGTCTTGCCGACCCCGGCGTTCCCCCGCACATGGAAGACGAACCGGTGCCGGGGGTCCTCGGGCGGCAGCGCGAAATTGCCCCGGTAGAGGCCTAGTTCGGCCTTCCGCCCGACGAAGGCGGCACGGCGCTGCCCTTCGACGATCTGCTGGAGGGAGAGACGGCGGGGGCTGGGCGGATGCATGGGGCCAGTCTGTCAGCGGGGCCGTCCGTCCGGGAGCCGCGCCTCCGCGAAGCCGCGCTTCCGCGAGCCGCGCGGACGGGAGCCAGCCGGTCGCCAGGGCGAGAAGCGAGCGGCGCGGGCCCTCGCGCCTACTCAACCGCCCCCTGAGTACCGGCGCCCATGTTCCCGCTCCGGCCGCTGCCTAGCGTGGCGCGCATGGACACGGAAGCGACCGCAGCAGACACGTCAGCCACGGACACACCACCCGCCGACAGCTCGCGGTGGTTCTACGGCTGCGCGATTGCCGTGATTGCCTTCTTCGTACTGATCATGCTGGGAGCTGCCGCGGTCACGGAGTTCGAGAAGAGCCTCGACGGCGACGGTCAGATGGAGCAGCCCGGCCTCTCGGGCAGCGTGTCCCAGCCGCTCGGCCCCGGCATGACGGCCCGGTACGAGGACGGCTTGTCGGTCACCGTCAGCCGTCCGCAGCCCCATGACGACGGCACTTACAGCCTCACCGTGACCTTCAAGAACGGCACCGACGAGCAACTGCGCCTCGACGGCGACTCGTTTCCCCCGGCCCTCGTCGTCCGGGCCGGCGAGTCCGGCGACGACTATGCCAGCGGCTACAGCGTGAGCTGGCTGAACTCGGAGAAGTCCCGCGCCGCCCTCGTACCGCCGCTCGCCGAGGGCAAGGAGCGCAGCGTCGCGGTCCGTATGAAGCCGACCCGCACGGGCGTTCCGGTCACGGTGGAGGTCACCCCTCCGGACGCCGGTTACCGGGAGACGGCCCACTTCCAGCTCACCCTGGGCTGAGCCTCCCGGTCATATCGGGCCGAGCCTCCACGCCCCCTTCGGCCGGGCCGGCCCCGTCAGCCCATGGCCCGCGCCTCGGCCCAGGTGCGGGCGGCCGTCACGTCCTGCGTGGCCATCGTCGGGCAGCCCCAGAGTTGCTCGCTGCTGTGGATCGCCTCGGCGCGCTCCGCCGGGAGGTCCGGCGGGGCCACGAAGGCGAGGCCCCGGCAGTGCGCCGTGAGGCCGGGCCGGATCAGCTTGAGGGTCCGGACGCGGTCGGCGGTGGAGGTGCCGGGCGCCGATGCCGACGCCGGTGCCTGCGCCTGTGCCGGTGCCGGTGCCGCCGGAGCGCGGCCCTGTGGCGGCGGTGCGGGCATCAGGAGGATCGCCGCGAAGGGCTCGGCGCGCTCCGTCAGAACGCGCAGCTCATCAAGGACGAGCGCCTGGGCCTGATCCATCGGCAGCCCCGAGGCGTCGATCTCGCGTGGTGTCCGTGCCATTTCCCGAAGGTCCATCAGCCGACCCTAACAGCATTAGCGACCACTGGTCACTAATAAGCGCAGCCCTCCCCGCATACGCTTGCCCCGATGAACAGCACCGGAAGGAACGGGCCCGGGCGGCCGCCGCGGCTGAGCCGGGAGCGGATCGCCGAGGCGGCCCTGCAAGGGGACGTGGCGACGCTCACCATGCGGGAGCTCGCGACGAGGCTCGGGGTCTCGCACTCGTCGCTGTACCGGTGGGTGCCCGACCGCGACGGCGTACTGGACCTCGTCAGCGAGGTCATGGTCGACCGGGTGCTCCCCGGGGACGAGCCCGACGCCGGGAACTGGCTCGACTGGCTGGAGCGGCTGGCGTGGGCGATGCACGACGAGTTCCTGGCGGTACCCGGATACGCCGCACATGTGGCCCGCCCGCACCGCCACCACCTCGCGTCCTTCGAGCGGCTGCACGACAGGGCCGTCGCCGCGTTCCGCGCGGGCGGAGCGGGCACACGACAAGCCGAGGAGAACTGGTCCGTCTTCGGCCTCGGCGTGGTCCGTTGGCTGGCGGCGACGGGCAGTGCCCCGGCGGAGCCGCCGTTCGCCCTCTACCTCGGCACGCTGCTGCGCGGCCTGCCCCGCCACGACGACGAGCACCGCCCGCACGCATGACCTTCTCCGTAGCCGTCAGGCCCAGGGGTCGAAGGGGATTCCGGCCGGCTTGGAGCTGTTGAGCAGGTTGCGGAAGCGGTCGTCCTTGTCGGTGACCTTGATGGTCGCGGCTCCGAAGTCGGCGTTCATGAGCCTGTCGCGCAACTCCGTGCTGGGGAAGCCGTTCCAGTCGACGACCGGCGGGTAGCGCCAGTTGCCGTAGTGGTTCTCGGGCGGCTCGTCGTTGCCGTTGGCGAGCCGGAAGAAGTGCGTGCTCGGCCCGTCCTTGTGGTAGACGGCCTTGGGGTGCGAACCGTCGAACCGCACCTGCGAGCGCGGGTAGGTCCTGACGGTGCTGTGCTGCGTCGTCGAGACGTGATCCACCTGGTTGGAGCTCTGGTTGACCCAGGAGATCACGTGCTCGAAGTCGTGCCGGTGCCCGCCGAGCCCACTGCCGTGAACGGCCTGGTCCTTCTCGAAGTAGCTCGCGTAGACGATGCCGCACCAGCCGTTGTTGCACTTCGAGCGGGCGTACGTCTGGGAGTTGTCCAGGTCCCACCGGTCCCGGCAACTGCCGTTGATCGCACCGGTCGTCCTCAGCCCGGGCGCGAGGGTGCCGTCCGGGCCGATGGCGGGGGTGGCGTAGCAGCCGTCGCCGTCGTAGTCGAAGGCGGGCGAGAACGCCTGCTCGTAACCGCCCGCGTTCTGGGGCAGGTTGCCGGGCGGGTCGGCGTGGGCGGCGGAGGCGGTGCCCAGCACGAGGAGACCGGCGGCGGCGAGTACGGCGGCGGTGCGGGTGGTGCGCCTGCGGGCGGCACCGTCGTGGGCACGGGCGACGAACCCGTTGCGGACGGAAAGCAGGGCTCCTACGGCGACGGATGCGGTACCGCGGGTTCCGGTCGGCATTGCCGGTTTCGGCAGAGTTCGCATGGTTTCTCGCTCCTGACTCATCGGGCACATCAGCACGTTGCGACGGGGATCGACCCCCGCAAGAGTTGCCCTGTTCATGACAGATAGAAACGGAAGGCCTCCTCCCACCTGCCCGCCGGCACTCGGCCGCCGCCCACCCAGCAAACGATCAAGAAGCGAAGATAACGTGGGGGAACAGGCAGCCTCGGGGCGGAAGAAGAATCGACGTACGGCTTCACGGAGGACCTATGACTTGGGACGAGTGGGAGCAGGCGAAGGCACGGGTCCAGCAGGACGCGGCCATGCGGCTGAATCAGGTTGCCCCCGAAAGCGGCGGTGGCGGCGGCGACGGAGACCTGGTCGTGCACGACAACGTCCTCGGCGCGCTCGGCAACGCGGCTCACAGCCTGCGGCAGCACTTCTCCACCGCGTCCGACCACGCACGGCAGAACACCTTCGACGCCTCCATCCAGCTGTTCAACGACGGGCTGGACATGGGCTCCGCCCTCACCGAACTCCACGACGCCTGGAACACGAAGGCGGGAACGCTCAAGGAGGCGTGCGCGCACATCTCCAACCACCTCGACTACACCCGCGCCGAGCACGCGAAGGACACGGTCAAGATCGCGACGGACATGCGCACGGTCGGCGGGGACGAGCTGTCCGTGTCGCGCATCAACGACTACTACAAGTAGCCGGCACGCAGGCACGCGGCACGCAGGCACGCAGGCACGCAGGCACGCAGGCACGCAGGCACGCAGAACTACGGGGGCACGCATCATGGTCACCTTCCAAGAACTCAACGATCTGCGTCTGGGAAAGCTCCAGGCGGCGGTCGCGGACTGGCAGGCGATGGTCGACAAGCTGGTCAAGGTCGCCGACGGCGGCAATGGCGAGGTCAGCGCGGCGGATCTGGGCAGCAAGGCCAGAGCGGCCGACTGGAAGGGCCAGAACGCGACCGTGACCAAGGACTTCGTCACGGTCACGGCGCGGGAGTTCGATGACGTCGTCACCGTCGCCCGGAGCGTGCACACGATCCTGAGCGGCGCGCACAGCAAGCTGACGAAGCACAAGAGCGACTTGGCCGACGCGGTGGGACGCGCGGCCAAGAAGAACATCTATGTGAACGACAAGGGCATGGTCAACGCCGCCGTCCCCTCACCGCAGGCGGCCGGCGACGCGAAGATCGAACCGCCGACCCAGGCGGAGATCGACGCGGTGGCCAAGGAGATCAGCACCATCCTGACCGCGGCGGGCGAGACGGACAGCACGGCCGCCACGGCGCTGCGTTTCCACGCGAAGGACAAGCACGGGTTCGAGTCGAGCGGATTCAACAGCTTCGACTCGGCGCAGAAGAGCATCGAGGACTCCGACGAGCTCATCGCCCTGGGCAAGAAGGACCCCAGCGAGCTCACCAACGACCAGCTGGCACGCTTCAACGCCCTGATGAAAGCCCACCCCAACGACCCCGTCTTCGCCGAGCGCGTGGCCCTGGGCCTCGGCCCGGAGGGGACGCTGAAGTTCTTCGCCGGGGCGGTGGACCTGGACAGCTGGGAGAACCGGGAAGGCGGCGGAACAGGCACCCGGGAGGCGCGCGAGGAGCGCATGCAGCTGCTCGGCACGCTGGAGAAGCAGCTGGGCACCACGCTGGCCACCGCATCGCACTCCAACAGCGAGGGCATGGAGGCCTGGAAGGACCGGGTGGTCGCGCTCGGCGGCGAGAACGTCGGCAGCGGCCAGGGCGGGAGTCAGACCCGCGTACACGGCTTCCAGGCCATGAGCAACCTCATGCGCCACGGGAAGTACGAGGGCGAGTTCCTCAACGACTACGGCAACGCGCTCGTCAAGTACGAGAAGGAGAACACCGGGGACGTCAAGGACCCGGGCCCCGGCGGCAAGAACCGGGAGGACGTACTGCCCTGGGACAGGCTCCCGTCGTACGCGAAGATCGACCAGCTCCACTACGGCGACGAGGCCGACGCGGGTACGGACCCGATGACCGGGTTCATGAAGGCCCTGTCCCACAACCCCGACGCGGCCACCGACTTCTTCAGCTCGACGGACCCCCAGGACAACGCGCAGTACGTTCTCAAGGACCGCGAGCCCTTCAACGACGTGGTGCCCGACTCGATGGGATACGGAAAGTCGGCCGGCGACTACGACGGCCCGAAGGCGAGTTACGAGGCGACCGGCGACGCCCTCGTCGCGGCGGCGACCGGGGTCGACCCGAACGACAGCTCCGCGCGGCCCCCCGAGCACACCGGACAGCACCGGGAGGTGCTCGACAGCTCGCTGAAGTACCTCGCCGCGCGTGGCGACGACTTCCCCGCCGAGATGCGGGACGACATGGCGATCGTGCTGACGAACCACGGCGACACGGTTCACCACTCCGCCAGCGCACTGGCCGACGACCCCAAGGACCCGAAGCTGCTGGACAGGGACCAACTGCTGGAAGTCTCCAAGCAGATCTCCCGCGACCAGAACGCGTACGGGATGCTCAACGAGGGCCTGAACCGGGAGATCGTCCGGGACATTCACGAGGACAACCCGAAGGACCCCAAGGAGACCCTGCAGCGGGCCGGCGCCACGGTCGGCTTCCTGGAACAGGCCCGCTACCAGGCCCTGGTGACCGACAAGGACGACCCCTCGTGGGACGCGAAGTGGCTGTACCACGGCTTCGGCAGCATCGCGAACTTCGTTCCCGGGGTGGGTGACATCGCCCAGCGCGGTATCGACGCTGCGGCGTACGAGTGGCAGACGCAGGAGCAGGAGCGGATCGACGCGATCCAAGTTCAGGACAACAGAGAAACGTTCAAGGGGAGGGAGCAGCAGTTGCAGGCACTGGCTGACGAGTGGGAGAAGGCGAACCCAGGCCATTCCAACACCCGATACACCATCACCAGGGAAATCGGCAGTGCTGCGTACGACGGCAACGACCGCGCCAGCGGGCTGGCGGGCGGAGGGTGATGAAGCCGGCGAAGAAGAGCATCCCCCGTCCGACAGGCCGTGCCGTACTTCTTGCCGCGCTACTCGTTGGGGCCGTCGGCTGCGGCGGACCCGACGCGTTCAAGGTCTCGGAGGCCTGTGGCACGAAGGTTGACCCCGACCTGATCGGCCAACTGCTGCCCAGAGGCGAGGAGCTGAAGACCAAGGACACCTTCTCGGAACCCAAACAGCCCCGCTGCGAGTTCGAGATCGATGGACAGGAACGGGTGGGACTGCGGGGCGACGTCGTCGAACCGTTCATCAAGCCACTGAAGGTCAACGAACGGACCATGCGGCGCTTGGGCAACCCGAAGCCCGCCGACGTCGGCGACGGCGCCACCATTTCGGACCACGCGGCCATGGCCGTACAGGCGTGCACGTACAAGGGAGAGAAGAGCCAGTACGTTCTGGTCATCGATGGCGTGGAGGACCCGGAGGACACCGCCGAGCGCCGTCGCATCCTGGAGCAGTTCCTGCGCTCCCAACTCCCCGTCGCGATGGAGGCGGAGGGCTGCCGACCGTAGGGCCGGGCCGGGGGCAGAAGATACGTGGGAGGGCCGGAGGACGTAGTGAGGGGCGCATGCGAAGAAACGTTCTGCGGCAAGGGGGCGGAATTGCGCTGCTCGCCGCCCTACTTCTGGGGGCTACCGGCTGCGGCAGCCCCGCAGCATTCAAGGTCTCGGAGGCCTGCGGCACGAAGGTTGACCCCGACCTGATCGGCCAACTTCTGCCCAGAGGCGAGGAGCTGAAGACCAAGGACACCTTCTCGGAACCCAAGCAGCCCCGCTGCGAGTTCGAGATCGATGGACAGGAACGGGTGGGACTGCGGGGCGACGTCGTCGAACCGTTCGTCAAGCCACTGGAGGTCAAGGAATCGGTCATGCTCCGCCTAGGCAACCCGGCGCCCGCCGACATCGGTGACGGTGCCACCATCGCGGACCACGGAGGGATGGCTCTCCGGGCCTGCACGTACCAGGGCGAGAGAATGCAGTTCGTGCTGGCCATCGATGGCGTGGAGGACCCCGAGGACACCGCCGAGCGCCGTCGCGTCCTGGAGCAGTTCCTGCGCTCCCAACTCCCCGTCGCGATGGAGGCGGAGGGCTGCCGACCGTAGGGGGCCGGGCCACCGGGCACACCCGCATCGCGGGCAGCGCAATGCTGCGAAGGCCCTGTCCCGGAACGCACTCGACGTCCTGCCGTGCGGCAGGTCCGGCCCCCGCTCACCCCACCCACCAGGGCAGTGCTACGCCTGCCTGGCTTCCGGCTTGTGGGCCATGAAACCGGCGACCGGCCGCTTCGCGCCTTCCTCGGGCGCCTGCAACGTCCGCCCCGTGACCACGAACCCCGCTCGTTCCAGCAGTTCGGCGATCCGGTCCGCGGGCAGCCGGTAACTGTCGAAGGGGACGGGAGGGCCGCCGTAGCCGTGCGTCAGACGCTGGTGCCCGTCGTCACCGACCCGGGTGACGAGCAGCAGGTGCCCGCCGGGAGCCAGAGTCCGGTGGAACTCGGCGAATACGCCGGGGAGCGACTCCGGTGGCAGGTGGTGCGTCGAGTAGTACGCCAGGATGCCACCGAGTTCGTCGTCACCCGCCTCCAACGCGGTCATCGAGCCGACCTCGAAGCGCAGTTCCGGATAGGCCGCACGCGCCAGCGCGACCATCCTCGGTGACAGGTCGATCCCGAAGGCGGAAACGCCCAGCGAGGTCAGGTACGCGGTCACCTTCCCCGGCCCGCAGCCGACATCGGCCGTCGGCCCGAGGTCCGCCGTCGTGACGAGCTCGGCGAATGCGGCCAGCACGGCACGCGACAGCGGGTCCAGCTCGCCGGGGTCCTTGACGGACCGGGCGTAGTCGGCGGCGGCGACGGCATCGTACGACTGCCGGATCGGTTCCAGGTGCGCGGGTTTCATCCCGACCACGCTATGTCCCCAGCAGCCTCGAAGGCCATGGGTCTGCTGAGCGACGCGAGGGGCGGGGATCGCTCCCCGCCCCGCCCCGGCCGCCCCCGCTCTCAGCTGGGCAGCACCGGAAGCAGCTCCGGCAGATGGCCGTCCGAGGCGGTGGCCGCCGCGACGCGTTCGGCCGGGACCTCGCCGTACAGGGTCGTACGGGGGCGGGACGGGCGGCCCGCGAGTTCGGCGATGGCCTCCAGGCCCTGGATCGAGCGGTACGAGCCGTAACCCGACCCCGCCATCCGGGAGATGGTCTCCTCCATCAGCGTGCCTCCCAGGTCGTTCGCGCCCGAGCGCAGCATCTCCGCCGCGCCCTCCGTGCCGAGCTTCACCCAGCTCGTCTGGATGTTGGTGATGTGCGGGTGGAGCAGGAGCCTCGCCATGGCGGTGACGGCCCTGTTGTCGCGGTCCGTCGGGCCCGGGCGGGCGATGCCGGCCAGGTAGACCGGGGCGTTGGTGTGGATGAAGGGGAGCGTCACGAACTCCGTCAGGCCGCCGGTCTCCTGCTGGAGTCGGGCAAGGGTGCGGAAGTGGCCGAGCCAGTGGCGGGGCTGGTCCACATGCCCGTACATCATCGTCGAGGACGAGCGCAGGCCCACCTCGTGCGCCGTCCTGATGACCTCCAGCCAGGTGGCCGTGGGCAGTTTGCCCTTGGTGAGGACCCAGCGGACCTCGTCGTCCAGGATCTCCGCCGCCGTACCGGGGATCGAGTCGAGCCCGGCCTCCTTGGCAGCCGTCAGCCAGTCGCGAATCGACAGGCCGGTGCGGGTCGCCCCGTTGACGACCTCCATGGGGGAGAACGCGTGGACGTGCATGCCGGGTACGCGTTCCTTCACCGCCCGCGCGATGTCGAAGTACGCCGTCCCGGGCAGGTCCGGGTGGATGCCGCCCTGCATGCAGACCTCGACCGCGCCGACGTCCCACGCCTGCGCCGCCCGGTCCGCGACCTGGTCGAGGGAGAGCGTGTACGCGTCGGCGTCCGTGCGGCGCTGGGCGAAGGCGCAGAAGCGGCAGCCGGTGTAGCAGACGTTGGTGAAGTTGATGTTCCGCGTGACGATGTACGTGACCTCGTCGCCGACCACGTCCCGGCGCAGCGCGTCCGCGATCCGGCACAGCTCGTCCAGCGCCGGGCCGTCCGCGTGGAGCAGGGCGAGCGCCTGGTCGTCGGTGAGCTTCGTCGGGTCGTCGGCGGCCTGGCTCAGCGCCTGGCGTACGTCGGTGTCGATGCGGGACGGGACCATGCCGGGGGCCGCCGCCTCGCGGAGCGCCTCCCAGTCCCCGTACACCTCGTCGAAGTCGTTACGGCGGTCGCCGGTGCGGCCTTCGGTGTCGATGGTGGCGTGCAGGTCGGTGCGGCCGGAGGAGGTGAAGCCCTCGTCCGGCTCCTGCCAGGGCAGACCGGCCGGGATCGCGCCCTCGCGGGCCAGGCCCGTCTCCGGGTCGGCGAGCGCGCGGACGTGCGGGAGGAGACGGGGGTCGAGCCAGGGCTCGCCGCGCTGGATGAACTCGGGGTAGATCGTGAGGCGTTCACGGAGCTGGAAGCCGGACTCCGCCGTCCTCCGCGCCAGTTCGTCGATGTGCGGCCAGGGGCGCTCGGGGTTCACGTGGTCGGGGGTGAGCGGCGAGACCCCGCCCCAGTCGTCGATGCCCGCGCCGATGAGGAGCGCGTACTCGGCGTCCACCAGGTTCGGCGGGGCCTGGATCCGGGCGGACGGGCCGAGGATGTGCCGGGCCACCGCGATGGCGGCGGCCAGCTCCTCCAGCTCCGCGTCGGGCATCTTGCGCATCGCCGTGTCCGGCTTGGCGCGGAAGTTCTGCACGATGACTTCCTGGATGCCGTGGTAGGCGCGGGCCGTCTTCCGCAGCTCGAAGAGGGAGTCGGCGCGCTCCTCGTAGGACTCGCCGATCCCGATCAGGATGCCGGTGGTGAAGGGGACGTTGGAGCGGCCCGCGTCTTCGAGGACGCGCAGCCGTACGGCCGGTTCCTTGTCCGGGGAGCCGTGGTGCGGGCCGCCCGGCTCGGACCACAGGCGGGTCGCCGTCGTCTCCAGCATCATCCCCATCGAGGGGGCCACGGGCTTGAGGCGCTGGAGGTCGGTCCAGGTCAGCACGCCCGGGTTGAGGTGGGGCAGCAGACCCGTCTCCTCCAGGACCCGGATCGCCATCGCCCGTACGTACGCGAGCGTGTCGTCGTACCCCTCAGCCTCCAGCCACTCCCGCGCCTCGGGCCACCGGTCCTCGGGCCGGTCCCCCAGCGTGAACAGCGCTTCCTTGCAGCCCATCGCCGCGCCCTCGCGGGCGATGGCCAGCACCTCGTCGGGCGACAGGAACATGCCGTGGCCGGCCCGGCGGAGCTTGCCGGGGACGGTGACGAAGGTGCAGTAGTGGCACTTGTCGCGGCAGAGGCGGGTGAGCGGGATGAAGACCTTGCGCGAGTACGTGATCACGCCCGGCCGGCCCACCGCCTCCAGACCCGCGTCCCGGACGCGGGCGGCGGACGCCGCGAGGTCCGTCAGATCGTCGCCGCGCGCCTGGAGCAGGACGGCGGCCTCGGTCACGTCGAGGGCGACACCGTCGCGGGCGCGTTTGAGCGCGCGCCGCATGGCGTTGGAGGTGGGGCGTCCGCTCTGAGCATCGGTCATGAAACGAGCATACGAGCGAGGTGTGTACGCCGGACCAGGGCATCGGGGCGGCTTGTCGAGGTCGCGCCGGCCGCGAGGCGCCCGTGGTCACTCGTGCGGGCCGACTCACCCGGATGAGACCCCCTCGGCGGCGCCCTCCCGCTTAGTGTCGGAACGGTGATGAAAACGATCGTCCTCGACATCGGCGAAACCCTCGTACGCGACGACCGGCACTGGGCGTCCTGGGCCAACTGGCTCGGCGTGCCGCCGCACACGCTCAGTGCGCTGGTGGGCGCGGCCGTCGCCCAGGGCCGCGAGGCCACGGACGCGCTGCGCGTCCTGCGGCCGGACATGGACGTCGAGGAGGCGTACCGCGCGCGGGCCGCCGCCGGGCGCGGAGAACACCTCGACGAGTCGGACCTCTACCAGGACGTCCGGCCCGCCCTGGGCGAGCTGCGGGCCGCGGGCATCCGGGTCGTGGTGGCGGGGAACGGCTCCGTCCGGGCCGCGGAGCTGCTGCGGGGCCTGGACCTGCCCGCCGACCTGGTGGTCACCTCGGACGAGTGGGGCGCCCGGAAGCCGGACCCGGCGTTCTTCGCGCGGGTGGCGGAGGTGGCGGGCGCGGCCCCGGAGGCGACGCTGTACGTGGGCGACCACCCGGCCGAGGACCTCTTCCCGGCCGCGGCGGCGGGGATGCGGACGGCGCATCTGCGGCGGGGGCCGTACGGGCACTGGTGGGCGGAGCATCCGGACGTGGTGGGGACGGCGGACTTCCGCATCGACGCGCTGACGGAGCTGGTGGGGTTGGTGGGGTTGGTGGGGTCCGCGGCCCGGGACGCGCCGGATACTCCGCCCGGCGAGGAGGACAAGGTGGTGCGGCGGGGCGGGTTGAGGTCGGTCCGGTGAGCGCGCCCAGCCCGTCCGGCGTGCGCCCTTCCAGCCCGTCCGGCGTGCGCCCTCCCAGCCCGTCCGGCGTTTGAGGACGGAACCGTCCGGGCGGCCCGGACGGGCTGGAGTAGGCGCCCCCCGGACGCCGGGCCCTGGGTCCTGTCGTCAAACTGGCCCTAGTCGCCCAGCACCGCCTGCATCACGCTCTTCGCGATCGGGGCGCCGAGCCGGCCGCCCGAGATGTCGGAGCGGGAGATGTCCATGTCGGTCGGGTCGATGAACACGGCGACCGCGACCGAACGGCCGTCGTCCTTCTTGCCGTAGCTGACGAACCAGCCGTACGGGACCTTGTCGCGGACGTCCACGCCGCGCTGGGCGGTGCCCGTCTTGCCGCCGACCGTCACACCGTCGATCAGGGCGCGCTGGGCGCTGCCCTCCTTCGCGGTGTGCTCCATCATCTCCTGGACCTTCTTCGCCGTCTCCGGCGAGACCGCCTGGCTCATCTCCATCGGCTCGTTCTTCTCCAGCGTGGAGAGGTCCGGGCCGCGCAGCTCGTCGACGATGTAGGGCTGCATCAGCTTGCCGTCGTTGGCGAGGGCGGCGGTGACCATCGCCATCTGCATCGGGGTGCTGGTGAGGCTGCCCTGGCCCATGCCGGTGAGGGCCGTGCCGGGCTTGTCGAGCTTCGGCGGGTAGAGGCTCTTCGTGGCGAGCATGTCGCCGAACTCCTCCGCGTACACGTCCTCGTTGAAGCCGAACTTCTCCGCCGTCTCCCGCATCCGGTCCTCGCCCAGTTCGGACGCCGCGTCGAGGAAGACGTTGTTGCAGGAGTACTGCATGGCGGTCTTCATCGACGCCTTGTTGCACACCGCGTCGCCCGCCTCGCTGCCGATCTTGTTGCTGGAGAGCGGCAGGGGGTACGGGGACACCGCGTCCGTCTTGGCGTCCACGTCCGTGACCACGCCGTGCTCCAGCGCCGCCGCGGCGGTGAGGATCTTGAAGGTGGAGCCGGGCGGGTAGGTCTCGCGCAGCGGGCGGTTGGCCAGCGGCTTGCCCTTCTTCTTCTCCAGCGCCGTGAAGCGGTCGCTCTCCTTGAACGAGATCCCGGCGAAGGTCTCGGGGTCGTACGAGGGCGTGGAGACCAAGGACAGCACCTTGCCGGTGCGCGGGTCCAGGGCGACCACCGCGCCCCGGGCGCCCAGGTCCGTCAGCCCCTTGTAGGCCGCCTTCTGCGCCTTGGCGTCGATCGTGGTGATCACGTCGCCGCCGCGCCGGGGCTGCCCCGTCAGGATGTCCTTGGCGTGCCGGAAGGCGAACCGGTCGTCCTGGCCGCTGAGGACACTGTCGTAGGTCCGCTCCAGCAGCGAGGTGCCCCGGGACTGGGAGGCGTACCCGGTGACGGGCGCGTACATCGGGCCGTCCTTGTTGGTCCGCAGGAACGCGTAGTCGCGGCTCTCGGTCTCCTTCGACCCGGTGATCGCCTTGCCGCCGACGATGATGTCGCCGCGCGGGGTGGAGAACCGTTCGAACCTCACCCGGGCGTTGTTCTCGTGCTGGGCCAGCTCCTGGCGGTCGACGTGCTGGAGCCAGTTGGCCCGCAGCAGCAGGGCCAGCACCAGCAGCCCGCAGAAGATGGCTATGTGCCGCAACGGCCTGTTCATTCCACTCCCCACCCGGGCGGGCTCCGGTCCGTACGACGGGGGGCCCGCCGACCGGGCCCGCGTATGCGTTCCCCGGTGAACAAGGATGCCTTGTGGGCGTGTGCGGTTGCACCGGCGGCCCCGGTCGCCCCTCATCAGGGGGACGGGGCGTAGGCGTCAGGGGTACGCGGCGTGAGCGCCGGAGATACGCGACGTAGTCGTCAGAGGTACGCGGCGTAGCCGTCAGAGGTACGCGGCGTAGGCGTCAGAGGTACGCGGCGTAGGCGTCAGAGGTACGCGGCGTAGTCGTCCAGCGTCCGCAGGACCTCCGGTTCGTCCGCCGGGGGCAGCTGGAGCACGACCTCCTCGATGCCCAGATCCGCGTAGTGGGCGAGCTTCCCGGGGCTGGGCAGGACCGCGTACGGCACCACCCGGAGGTCCTTCGGGTCGCGCCCGGCCTCCTCCCAGACCGTCCGGAGCTTCGGCAGGGACGCGGTGAGGCCCCCGCCGCCGATGGGCAGCCAGCCGTCCGCGTACTCCGCGATGTGCGCGAACAGCTTCGGGCCCGCCCCGCCGCCGATCAGGGTGCGCGGGCCGTTGACCGGGCCGCGCGGCCGCCGGGCCGGCTTGGGGTGCGCCTCGCTCGCCCGCACCGACCCGAAGGCGCCCTCGTACGCGGTCGGCTCGTCCGCCCACAGGGCCCGCATGAGCGCCATCCGGTCCCGGACCAGGTCCCGGCGCGTCGGCCACTCCACCCCGTGGTCGGCCGCCTCCTCGACGTTCCAGCCGTAGCCGATGCCGAGGGTGAACCGGCCGCCGGAGAGGTGGTCCAGGGTGGCCGCCTGTTTGGCGAGGCCGATCGGGTCGTGCTGGGCGACCAGGGTGATGCCGGTGCCCAGGGCGAGGCGCTCGGTGACGGCGGCGGCCTGGCCGAGGGCGACGAAGGGGTCCAGGGTGCGGCCGTACTCCCGGGGCAGCTCACCGCCCATCGGGGACGGCGTGCTGCGGATCACCGGAATGTGCGTGTGCTCGGGCAGATACAGTCCGCCGAACCCCCGCTGCTCCAGTTCGCGGGCGAGCCTGACCGGGGTCACCGTCTCGTCGGTGAGGAAGATCGTTGTGGAGATCCGCATCGAGAACACCTCCGTCGTCCGTCAGCGCGTCATGCGTGCGAAGGGCCAAGGTATGCCGTACGACAAGGAAATCCGAGACCGTCGCCCGTGTGCGACGGAAGCGGAGGGAGAGGAGCTGCGATGGGGCCGGGACTGGGACCGGGAAGGGGAACGGGGCCGGGGCTGGGGTACTTCCTGCTGCCGGCGGGCGGCGCGCTGAGCCTGACCGGGGTCGCCACCGGCAACGGCACGCTGATCAGCCTGAGCTGGATCATGTGGGTGCTCGGGATCCTGCTGCTGTTCCGGAACCGTTCCCGCCGCCCCGTCGATCCGCGGAAGCTCGCGGCGGCTGCCGCCGCCGGGGACGCCCGGGCCGTACGGGGGCTGCGGGCGCTCGGCCTGGCCGCGCGGGCCGAGGGGCGTCCCGACGCGGCCGAGCGGCTGCTGCGGCAGGCGGTGGAGGCCGGTGACGTGGAGTCGATGTGGGAGCTGGGCCGCCTGGTCGAGCAGCGCGAGGGCCTGGCGGCGGCGGAGCCGTGGTTCCGGATGGCGGCCCAGGGCGGGCACGCGGTGGCCAGGCGGCTGTTCCGGCCGGGCGGCGCGCTGCACCCGGACGGGTCGGACCCGGCCCCGTGACTCCCTCCGCGCCACGCGGGCCGCGGCGCGGCCACCCCGCGTCGTCGCCTCGCCCCTCGCCCGAGCCAGGTGGTTCCCGGCCACTCCCCACCCCTCGCGCTTTAGGTTAGCCTTACCTAAAGTGACCTTCCGGGTATGGGCCGGGGCACCGGGGCGAGGCAGGAGACACCGTGGGGCATGGCTGGGAAGGCGTCGTTCTCAAACTGTTCCGGGGGCGTGACTTCACCTTCACGGTGACCGGCTCGGAACGGGTCACCGACCGCTTCCACCGGGTGCGCGTGACCGATGGCGGGCTGCTCGCCGCGACCGGCGGGGCCCACCCGACGATGTGGGTGCGGCTGTGGTTCGAGAAGGACGGCAAGCCGCATCAGCGCGCCTACACCCTGGTGGACCCCGACCCGGAGACGGGGACGTTCGCCCTGGAATTCGCCCTGCACGCGGGACCCGCCTGCGACTGGGCGACGACCGTCGAGATCGGCGGGACGATCGACGCGACGCTCCAGGGCAGCGGCTTCACGCTGCCCGATCCGGCGCCCACGCGGCTCTTCGTGATCGGTGACGCGGCGGCGCTGCCCGCGATCAACTCCCTGCTGGACGCGGTCCCGTCGACCCCGGCGACGATCTGGTTCGAGACCGCGCACGAGGAGGACCGGAAGCTGCCGTTCCGCCTGGACGAGGCCCACCACACCCTGCACCACGTGGAGCGCGCCGAGGCGGGCGGGCGGCTCGTCTCCGAGGTGAGGGCGGCCCTGCCGGAGCTGCTGGGCGAGGACCACACGGACGCGTACGTCTGGGTCGCCTGCGACACGGCGACCACCCGGACCCTGTCGGCGTACCTCCGCAAGGAGCTGGGCCTGCCCAAGGACCGGGTGAACGCGCTGGGTTACTGGCGGCCGTAGGGTCCAGCAGCTGCGGCACCGGGGCGGTACCGGGGGTTCCGGCCGGCCCGACGCCGGGGCGGTACCGGGTTCCGGCCGGCCCCGGCGCTCGCCGTGCGCGAGCCTACGCACCGCCCCTGGACCGCAGTGCCCTGCGCAGCAGGACGCCGCCGATTCCCACCAGGCTCGGGAACCCGCTCTTCGGCATGGCCACCGTGCCCACCACGCCGACGGCGGCCAGGGCGATGCCCGCCGCGCGCTGGGCCGGGATGTCGTCGTGCTCCTCCGCCGAGCTCAGCAGGCGGCCGCCCAGCCACAGGGTGGGGGCGGCGGCCATGAACCAGAAGGCGGCGGCACGGTCGCCCCGGTCGGGCACGGAGTCGACCACGTCCCGCCCCAGTTCGGCGAGCACGTCGCGGTAGATCACCGCCCCGACCGCACCGTGGGCGATACCGACCACCTGGAGCCAGCGCCCCATCGAACGTCGCGTCATGGCCTCATCGTAGGAGGCGTCGCGCGGGCCAGGGGTCAGTCCTCGACCACGAGGGCCGGGGTCTCCTTCGTCAGGACCTCGCCCCGGAAGAACGCCGGACTGCGGCGTTCCATCGCGACCATGAGCACCACGCCGAGGAGCAGCAGCCCGACCCCGATGACGAACACCGACCCGACGCCGAGGACGGAGGATCCGGAGCCGTACGCCGGGTCCCACATGTCGTAGAGGGTCTTGGCGAAGACGGCGGCGAGCAGGACGCCGCCGAGCAGCGGGAAGAGGCCCTTGAAGACCAGGTCCCGGGCGGAGCGGGCCAGTTCGGCGCGGAAGTACCAGACGCAGGCGAAGGCGGTCAGCGCGTAGTAGAAGCAGATCATGAGGCCGAGCGCGTAGATGGTGTCGACCAGGACGTGCTCGCTGACCAGGGTCATCACGGTGTAGAAGACGCCGGTGCCGATGCCCGCCGTGATCGTCGCCCGGCCAGGGGTCCTGAAGCGGGGGTGGACCTTGGCGTACGAGGCCGGCATCGCCTCGTACGCGGACATCGCGAGCACCGTGCGGGCGACCGGGATGAACGTGGTCTGGAGGCTGGCGGCGGCCGAGGCGAGGACGGCGACGAAGAGCAGCACGCCGAGGCCGGGGCCCATCACCGGTCCGGCGAGGGCGGCGAAGACGTTGTCGGAGGTCTCCGGGTTGGCGAGGCCGAGCCCGGAGGTGCCGGAGCCGACGGCCATCTGCGCGGCGATGCCGGTGGCGAGGTAGGAGCCGACCAGGACGACCATCGCGATGAGGGCCGCGCGGCCGGGGGTCTTCTCGCTGCCGGTGGTCTCCTCGTTGGCGGTCAGACAGGCGTCCCAGCCCCAGAACATGAAGATCGAGAGGGAGAGCCCGGCGGTGAAGGCCGCGAAGGACTGGACGGCGAAGGGGTTCAGCCAGGACCAGGAGAAGTCGAGCGAGGAGGCGAACTCCGGCGCGCCGCTGCCCGCCCTGCTCAGGGCCATCACCACGAACACGGCGAGGACGGCCAACTGGAGCCCGACCAGGGCGTACTGGATGCCCTTGGTGGCGGTCATCCCCCGGTAGCTGATGGCGGTGGCGACGGCGATGAGGACGAGGCACGTGAGGATGTGGACCGGCTTGCTGTCGTCCAGGGCGGCGACCGACGCGCTGCCGGTGATCTCCCCCGCGAGCAGCCAGAAGTACGAGGTGGCGACGCCCGCCAGGTTGGACAACACGATGATCGTCGCGATGACCAGGCCCCAGCCGCACATCCAGCCGACGCGGGGGCCGAACGCCTTCACCGTCCAGGTGAAGGACGTACCGCAGTCCGGCATCGCCCGGTTCAGCTCGCGGTAGGCGAAGGCCACGAGCAGCATCGGCAGGAATCCGGCCAGGAAGACGGCGGGCATCTGCACGCCGACCTCTCCGGCGGTGGAGCCGAGGGTGGAGGTCAGGCAGTAGACGGGGGCGACGGTGGAGACGCCGATGACGGCGCTGCCCATGAGGCCGACGGAGTTCCCGCCGAGCCCCTTGCCGCGTACGCCGCCCCGGCCGTCACCGCCGTCGGCCGGGGCGCTTCCCCGTACCGTGTCTCCGGCCCGTGGCCGCGCGTCCAGCTGAGTCATGAGGAGGACGCTATGCGCTGCGATATCCACATCCGGAGCGCGAGACTCCAACGTCTCACCCTTGGATATATCAGCCAACTCCCCATGAACACTTCATCAATTCAAGGTCATATTCACATGGGACCTTGCATTGCATGCCGCTCGGCCGAGCCTGACGGCGTACGGTAATCGCAGCCCAGTCCGTTTTGTGGCGGTTCAAAATTTTCCCGTGCCCCGGGGAAACGACCTCGGCCGGGCCGGACGATCGCCCGACCGCGCTGACGCCTACCCCGCCGGGGCGGCGGGTGCCGATGAGTTTCACGGCCGCCGGAGGTCAGAAGTGGTAGCCAGGCCGGATCGACCGACGCGGGGGCGATCCGGCCGGCACACGGCACACGCCACCCGCACCCGGCACCCGGCACCCGGCACCCGGCACGAACGATCGACTGAGCGAGGAGAACGACCATGACGGCTTCCACCGACGACAGCACCGACACCACCAGCACCGGGGGCATCACAGGCCTCGGGATCATCATCGGCAGCACCGACTCCGCCGCCCTGATCGCCTGGTACCGGGCCGCCCTGGAGCCCCTGGGCGCCCGCTGGGCGGAGCACCTCCTGATCGTCGGCCCCGGGGCGATCATCGGATTCGACGAACGGGACGACGTGGCGGACAAGGCCGCCGAGCCGGGTCGGCAGCTGATCAACCTCACCGTGCGCGACATCCGGGCGGCCGAGAAGCATCTCAACACGCTCGGGGTGACCTGGGCGCGGCCCGTCGAGGACACCGGGGACGGCTGGTTCTTCTCCACGATCGTGGACCCGGTGGGCAATTACGTCCAGATCCTCCAGGGCCCGGGAACACCCTGAATCCCGTCCTCCGCACGGCACGGGCGGTTACGTTGTCGAGGCCATCCGACCAAGGGGATTCCAGCACACGCGCCGAACGCGCCGAACGCGCCGAACATCCGGAAAAGGTCGGCGTCGCCCGCTCCGCCGGGAACGGGCCTCGTCGCCCTCTGCGACCTCACCGAACGGGAAGTGCTCTGTTCCGGCACGCCCGGACCGTACAAGAACAACTCACCACCGAGGGAGAGCAACCGAAGCACCGGCCCCGTGGTCTGCTGCTGGCTGCCACAGCGGAACAGGCGGGCCTGCGGCAGCCGCCGCCCGGCCGGCCCACACCTCACAGGTCCCGTACGACCCCGTCCGGATCGGCGGCGGCCTCCTCGGCGAACTCCGGGAAGTCCACGTTCGCGAGCTGGAGATTCCCGTGGACCATGTGGGCGGCGGCAGGAACCACACGCGCCTCGCGGGGCGGCGGCGCGTCGATGAGCTCCTGGTAGTACATCGGATCCAGGTCCTCGTCGTCATCGGCGCCGAGGTCGAGCGCGAGCAGCGGACGCAGGGGCGAGCGCATGGTGACGCCGTCCGCGAGGAACACCACACTCAGCTCCTCGTCCCGCGCCGCCACGACCAGAGCATCCTCGCTGGTCGCCCCGTCCCACCGCCGGTCCTCGACCAGGTGTGCCGACGACTCCGATCGCCCCTCGTCCCCCGCGACACGGTCGAACTCGGCGACGACTTCCCGCCACGCGGCGTCATCGGTCCAGTCGGTCCGGATGACGAGAGGCGCCCACTCATCGGCCCTGACGATCTCCGACAACTCTTTCACCATCTGCTCCCCGGCCCGTACGGTCAACTCACGGAACCCTCCCACGCACTGCTGACAGCCACCCGCGCGCGTGGGTGATCGATACCCAAGAGGGGCGGCGGTGCCGCAGGCGGCCGGCGGTCAGCGGTCAACGTTCAGCGGGCGGGACGTTCTCGGCCCGCCTTCCGCATGGCTGCGCACCAACGTGGCGTCCGTTTCCTGCCAGCAACAGCCCGTGGGCCGATCCAGCATGGGCGCATGACCGCATACACCGTGCTCCCCATCGCCCCGGCCGCCCTGAAGGAACTGCGCGCCGTCGACGACGCGGGCCGTCCCTGCGCCTCGTACATCGCGACCGGCGACGACGCGGGCTCGCCGCTGCGCTGCTGCCTGCGCGCGATCACGCTCGGCGAGCGGATTGCCCTGGTCTCGTACGCCCCGCTGCGTCGCTGGGCCGCCACGAGCGGTGCGGATCCGGGCGCGTACGACGAACAGGGCCCCGTCTTCATCCACGCCGATGACTGCGGCGGGTTCGCCCCCGGCGAGAGCTACCCCTCCGCCCGGCCGGGCGCACTGCGTACCGTGCGCCGCTATGACGCCCGGGGCCATATCGCGGGTGGCCGGCTTCTGGAGATTCCGGCCGACGCCGCGACGGCCTTCGACGCGGCCTTCGACGAAGCGTTCAGCGATCCGAACGTGGTGCTCCTGCACGTCAGGGCACTGGAATACGGATGCTTCCACTTCGAGGTGCGACGGCCCCCGGCCCATGAGCATGCCGTTCCGTACGGCCGCGACGAAGACCGGCCACTGCTCGGCTGATCAGTTCAGGGCAGGCAGGTCTGCTGCCACGCGATCGAGGTCACGGTGAGAGCGGCACCGGCCAGGCTCTGCCCTGAGACCGTCCGGCTCCCGAGGCAGTACGCCTGGGAGTCGGCCGCACGGGACCACGGCCGGCCTCGCCGAGGCCCAGCGCCTCCTGTGCCCGCGATTCTGAACGCCCCCTCCACGCCTTGCCGTTGACAGGGACGAGCCCGGGCGGGATTCTGCGAGAGCGCGCTTCTATCGATGTAAATCGTCATGGCAGTCGGTCATCGCACTGCCACTGCCCCCGTCACCGACACCGCCGCCCCCGTTGCCGTCATCGCATCCCCCCACCCCAGGAGCGACCCGATGCGCAAGCTCAGGAATGCTTTCCGCCGCTCGTCCGGCCTCGGCGCGCTCGCGCTGGCCGGTGCCCTCGCCGCGACGCTCCTCCTCTCGCCTCCCGGCACCGCCCAGGGCGCGCAGCCCCCCACCGAGGCCGCACCGCAGGGGCAGACCAGCCTCCGTGCGGCCGACCCCAGCGTGTTGCGGGTGGGCAGTACGTACGTCGGCGTCCAGTCGACCGGCGGCGGCATCGTCGTACGGCAGGCGTCGTCCACGGACGGGCTGGCCACCGCGCCCGCCCGGCAGGTGTGGTCCGACACCCGGGGCCGCGGGGAGGTCTGGGCCCCGGCCATCAGCTCCGCCTCCCCGGACACCGGGTACGGGCCGGAGACCCAACTCGCCCTCCCCGACGACAAGTGGGCCATCGACGGCACCCTGTTCACGTTCGAGGGACAGCGCTGGTTCGTCTGGTCCGGGTGGGCCGGCGACACCAACGTCGAGCAGAACCTCTACATCGCCCGGATGAGCAGCCCGACCCGGCCCACCGGCGCGCGGTACGTCATCTCGCAGCCGCGCGAGAGCTGGGAGCGGGTGGTCGGCAACCCGTTCATCAACGAGAGCCCGGAGGCCATCAAGGACCCGAACGGGCAGCTGCACCTCACGTACTCCGCCAACGGCAGTTGGAGCGACCAGTACTGCCTGGCCGACCTGCGGCTGCGCAAGGGCGGCGACCCCACGTACGTATGGGACTGGTACAAGTCGAACGGTTGCCTCTTCGGCTCCAACCGGGCGACGATGATGGCCGGTTGGGACCCGACGCTGTATGTGAACGGCCCCGGTCACCACACCTTCGTCCGCTCCACGGGGACATCAACACCAGCCCGCCCGCAGGTCCGAGGTTCCCGTCGATGTACCACGCGGTCGCGAAGGGCACCCCCTACTCCTGGGCCAACCGCCACTGGTACACCGGCACCTTCGTCTGGTGGGGCGAGACCACCTACTCCCGCGCCAACGTCCCCGGCCCCACCTCCGACAAGGGATGGAGCCTGAAGTTCTTCGAGTGATGGGCCGGGGGCGGGGGCACGGGCGTCGCGGCCGGGGTGGCGGTCTGCGTCAGGGCGGCCTGACCACCCCGCCCGGCCCGGGCGGGGAGCCCGGCTCCCCGCCCGGGCCGGGCCAGGGCTCCCGCCCGGGCCGGGCTCGGGCTCCCCGCGCGGGCCCGGCCCGGCGTGGCGAACCTGTGCACGAAGAGTTGAGCACCGCTCTCCTAAAGCGGTGCTCACGGTCGGCCCGCCCCGCCCCTCACTTGCGGTACAGCGCCTCGATCTCCCCCGCGAAATCCCGCGCGATCGCGTCCCGCTTCAGCTTCAGCGACGGCGTCAGGTGGCCCGCCTCCTCCGTGAAGTCCACCGGCAGGACAGTGAACCTACGGATCGACTCCGCGCGGGAGACCAGGCGGTTGGCCTCGTCGACCGCCTTCTGGAGCGACGTGCGCAGGTCCTCGTCGTGGACCAGGTCCCGCGTCGGGATGTCCTGCTTCTTGGTCATCCGGCGCCAGTGCTGGAGGCCGTCCGGCTCCAGGGTGATCAGGGCGGTGATGAACGGGCGGTTGTCGCCGACGACCATGCACTGGCTGACCAGGGGGTGGGCGCGCAGCCAGTCCTCCAGCGGGGCCGGGGTGACGTTCTTGCCGCCCGACGTGATGATGATGTCCTTCTTGCGGCCCGTGATCGTCAGGTAGCCGTCCTCGTCCAGTGCGCCCAGGTCGCCCGTGGGGAACCAGTCGTCCGGCAGGAGCGCCGGGGTCGCCTCCGCCCGTCCGCCGTCCCAGTAGCCCCTGAAGACCTGGCCGCCCCGCAGAAGCACCTCGCCGTCGTCCGCGATGCGCACCGACGTACCGGGCAGTGGCCAGCCGACCGTGCCCAGCCGGGGTTTGAGGGGCGGGGTCACCGTGTGGGCGGCCGTGGTCTCCGTCAGGCCGTATCCCTCGAAGATGCCGATGCCCGCGCCCTCGTAGAACGCGGCGAGCCGGCGGCCCAGCGGGGAGCCGCCGCAGATCACGTACCGGACCCGGCCGCCGAGCGCCGCCCGGATACGGCGGTAGACCAGCGGGTCGTACAGGGCGCGGGCGGCGCGCAGGCCCAGGCCGGGGCCCGGTCCTGTGCCGTGTTCGGCGGCCTCGACCGCCTGGCCGTAGCGCTGGGCGATGCGTGCCGCGCGGTCGAACGAGGAGGCCCGGCCCATCTGTTCGGCCGTCGCCCGGCCCGTGTTGTAGACCTTCTCCAGGACGTACGGGATGGCGAGGAGGAAGGTGGGACGGAAGCCGGCCAGGTCGGCGAGAAGGTCCTCCGTCCGGATGGAGGGGGCGTGGCCCAGGCGCACCCTGGCCCGCATGCAGCCGATCGCCACCATGCGGCCGAACACATGGGAGAGGGGGAGGAAGAGGAGCGTGGAAGCCGGGTCCTTCGAGACCGACTTGAAGACCGGGTGGAGGAGTTCGATCGCGTTGTCGACCTCGGCGAAGAAGTTGCCGTGGGTCAGGACGCAGCCCTTCGGGCGGCCCGTGGTGCCCGAGGTGTAGATCAGGGTGGCGGGGGTGTCCGGTTCCAGGGAGGCCCGGCGGGCCGTGACCGCCGCGTCCGGGATGTCCGCGCCGAGAGCCTTCAGCCGGCCGATCGCCCCGGTGTCGAACTGCCACAGATGCGCCAGGCCGTCGAGCTGCTTGCGCTCCTGGCTGATCAAGCGGCCTTGTTCCCTCGTCTCCACCGCGCACGCCACCGCACCCGAGTTCTGGAGGATCCAGCGGACCTGGAACGCGGAGGAGGTCGGGTAGATGGGGACCGTCACCAGGCCGGCCGCCCACGACGCGAAGTCCAGCAGCGTCCACTCGTACGTCGTCCGGGCCATGATCGCGACCCGGTCTCCCGCCCGCAGCCCTTCCGCCATCAGGCCCTTGGCCACCGCCAGCACCTCTGCGGCGAACTCTGCGGCCGTCACGTCCTGCCACGTGCCCTCGGCGTCCTTGCGGCTGAGCACCGGGTCCGACGGTGCCTGGAGGGCGTTGTCGAACGGGATCTCGGCGAGCGAGCCGCGCTCCACGGCCGGTGCGAACTTCGGTACGGAGACCTCCTGGACCCTCCCGTCGGGGCCTCGCTTCTTCGTCGGCTCGACCAGAACGGGCGTGGCTGCGGGTGCGGTCGCGGGTGCGGTCGCGGCAGCGGAAGGTGGCGTTGACACGTGCGGCTCCTCGGTTCGGGGGTCGGGCGGGTCGGTTCGCCGGGTCGTCCGTCCGGCAGGGGAAATGCGGAGGTGGCGGGCGGGTCGGTTCGCCGTCCGTCCGTCCGGCGGAGGGGTACGGAGGTGGCGGGCAGGTCGGCTCGCCGGGTCTTCCCTCCGGCGGAGGGGCGCGGAGGTGGCGGGCAGATCGGGTCACCGGGCGTCCGTCCGGCAGGGATGCGGCGCGAGGCAAGCAGGTCAGGGGCGTTCCAGGATGGCGGTCACCCCCTGGCCGCCCGCCGCGCAGATCGAGATCAGGCCCCGGCCCGGCGCGTCCCGCTCCGCGAGCAGCTTGGCCAGGGTGGCGACGATCCGGGCGCCCGTCGCGGCGAACGGGTGGCCGGTGGCCAGGGAGGATCCGGCCACGTTCAGGCGGGTCCGGTCCACCGGGGCCAGGCCCTGCTTCTCCCAGGCGGCGAGGGTGGCCAGCACCTGGGAGGCGAAGGCCTCGTGGATCTCGTACAGGTCGAAGTCCTCGATGCCCAGCCCGGCCCGCTCCAGCAGGCGCGGCACCGCGTACGCCGGGGCCATGAGGAGGCCGTCGTCGCCGTCGACGTGGTCGACGGCCGCCGTCTCGTACAGGGAGAGGTAGGCGAGCGGTTCCAGGCCCCGCTCCCGCGCCCACTCCTCGCTCGCCAGCAGGACCGTCGCCGCCCCGTCCGTCAGCGGGGTCGAATTGCCCGCCGTCATAGTGGGGTTGGGGCCGTCCACTCCGAACACCGGCTTCAGGCCTGCCAGTTTCTCGGCCGTCGACCCCGGGCGGAGGTTCTGGTCGCGGCCCAGGCCCCGGTACGGAACCACCAGGTCGTCCAGGAAGCCTCGTTCGTACGCGGCTGCCAGGCGCTGGTGGCTCGTGGCGGCCAGCAGGTCCTGCTCCTCCCGGCTCACCTGCCAGCGGCGGGCGGTGACTGCGGCGTGCTCGCCCATCGACAGGCCGGTGCGGGGTTCGGCGTTGCGCGGGATGTCCGGCACGAGGTGGCGGGGGCGGACGGCGGCCAGCGCCTTGAGGCGGGCGCCCGTCGTCCTGGCGCGGCGGGCGGCGAGCAGGATGCGGCGCAGTTCGTCGTTGACGCCGAGCGGGGCGTCGCTGGTGGTGTCGGAGCCGCCCGCGATCGCCGAGTCGACGGACCCGAGCGCGATCGTGTTCGCGGCGGCGATCACCGCCTGGAGGCCCGTGCCGCAGGCCTGTTGGATGTCGTACGCCGGGGTGCGCGGGTCGAGCGCGGAGCCGAGGACCGTCTCCCTCGCCAGGTTGAAGTCACGGCTGTGCTTGAGGACCGCGCCCGCGACGAACACCCCGAGCCGGTCCCCGGCCAGGTTGTATCGGTCCACGAGGCCGTCGAGCGCGGCCGTGAGCAGGTCCTGGTTGGAGGCGGTGGCGTACGGGCCGTCGGATCGGGCGAAGGGGGTACGGCTCCCGCCGATGACCGCCACGCGGCGCGGCTGCGGCAGGGCGAGGGGAAGGGACGGTCGCGGGCTCGTCACCGTGACCATCTCGTCTCGGTCGGTCCGGGATTGTTCATCTCGACCAGCTCCTGACTCTTAAGTAACCTTACTCCAGAGTAAATCTACGACCGAGCAGGGAGTCAGGACAATGGCCGATCGCTATCTGCACCTCACCGGCACAGCACCCGGTCGCTTCCTCACCCGGCGGCTCGGCCTGCCGCAGCCCGCCCCCCTGCGCCGCTGGACCCTGGAGACACCGCGTCTGGACGGGCCCCTGCTGCATCTGACCGCCGGGACCTCGGCGATCCGGGACGGGCTGGCCAAGGTGCTGGCCACGACCGGGCTCGCCATCGAGGAGCGGCCGACGCGGCCGGCCGGGATCGTCCTGGACGCCACCGGGGTTGCCTCCGCCCGGGGCCTCGCCGAGGTGCACGCCGCCCTCCACCCCGTCGTACGGTCGCTGGCTCCCGGTGGCCGGATCGTCGTCGTCGGCACGCCGCCGACCGTGGAGGACCACCATCAGGCCGCTGCCCAGCAGGCGTTGGAGGGTTTCGTCCGGTCACTGGGCAAGGAGGTCCGGCGCGGTTCCACGGTCCAGCTCCTGCGGCTCTCGGCCGACGCGACGCCGGGAGCCGCCGAGTCCACCCTCCGTTTCCTCCTCTCCCCCCGGTCCGCGTACGTCAGCGGCCAGGTGATCGAGCTGACCGCCGCCGCCCCGGGCTCCATGCCCGACTGGGCCGCCCCGCTCGCCGGCCGTACCGCCCTGGTCACGGGCGCGGCCCGGGGCATCGGCGCGTCCGTCGCCTCGGTCCTCGCCCGCGACGGGGCCCAGGTGATCGTGCTGGACGTCCCCGGCGCCCAGGACGACCTGGTGCGCACCGCCGACCGGCTCGGGGCCACCGCGCTGCCGCTGGACATCACCGCGCCCGACGCCGCGGCCCGCATCGCCGCCGCCGCACCGGACGGGCTCGACGTCCTCGTCCACAACGCGGGCATCACCCGCGACCGCCGCCTCGCCAACATGCCCGCCGAGCGCTGGGCCCAGGTCATCGAGGTCAACCTCGACAGCGTGCTCCGCACCACCGACGAGCTCCTGGCCTCGGGCGCCCTGAACCGGGGCGGCCGGATCGTCGCCACCGCCTCCATCGCGGGCATCGCGGGCAACGACGGCCAGACCAACTACGCGGCCAGCAAGGCGGGCGTCATCGGCCTCGTCCGCTCGCTCGGGCCGCGCGCCGCCGCCGAGCACGGTGTCACCGTCAACGCGGTGGCCCCCGGCTTCATCGAGACGAGGATGACCGCCGCCGTGCCCTTCCTCATCCGTGAGGCGGGCCGCCGGATGAACTCCCTCTCCCAGGGCGGGCTTCCCGCCGATGTCGCCGAGGCCGTCGCCTGGTTCGCCCAGCCCGCCTCCGGGGCCGTCAACGGCCAGGTGCTGCGCGTCTGCGGCCAGAGCCTTCTGGGGGCGTGAGTCCGGTGACCTCGCTCAGCGCCTCGCTCGCGCGCGGGGCCCTCACCTCGCCGTTCAAGCGCGCCGGACGGCCGGGCGCCACCCTGCCGCCCGACCGCCTCACCCGCCCGGCCGCACCCGTCGCGCCCGGGCCCCTCGCCGCGTACCGGAGCATCTGCGGGTTCCCGGAATCCGGGCCGCTGCCGCTCACGTACCCGCATGTACTGGCCTTCCCGCTCACCATGCGGCTGATGACCGGCCGCGCCTTCCCGCTGCCGGTGCTCGGGCTCGTCCACACCTGGATCGAGATCACCCCGCACCGGGCCGTGGGGCCCGCTGAACCGCTTGAACTGGCCGTTTACGCAGCCGGGTTGAGCCCGCACCGGCGCGGCGCCGAGGTCACGATGGCGACCGAGGCGCGGGTGGGCGGGGAGCTGGTGTGGGAGTCCCGCAGCGGCTATCTGTCCCGGCACCGGCAGGCCACGCCGGACCGCACAACCCCGGACCGCACGACCCCGGGCCGGGCGACCCCGGGCCGGGCGGCAGCCGCGCAGGGGGCCGGCTCCGTCACCGCCGCCGCTCCGGCCGCCGGGAGCCTGCCCGCCCGGGCCGCGTGGCGGCTGCCCGGTGACCTCGGGCGGCGGTACGGAGCCGTCTCCGGGGACCGCAACCCGATCCACCTCCATCCGCTGACCGCCCGGCTGTTCGGCTTTCCCCGGGCCATCGCGCACGGCATGTGGACGGTCGCCCGCTGCCTGGCCGAGGCCGGCGATCCGGCCGCGATCCGTTCCGTACGGGCCGGCTTCAGGGCCCCCGTCCTGCTCCCCGCCACCGTGACGTACGCGGCCGACGCCGCCGGGAACGCCTTCGAACTGCGCGGCCCCGACGGGCGCGTGCACCTCGTGGGATCGGTGGGCCGGACACCCCCTGGCTAGGCCCTGTCGTCAAACTGCCGTCTGCCTCGCGAGGGCAGTTTGACGAAAGGACCTAGACCGGAGGCTGCCAGGGCCGGGCGTGCATCAGGTTCCCCAAGCCCGCCCAGGCGAAGTTCATGAGGGTCGCCGCGGCCTCCTTCGCCGAGACGTCCGGGGTGTCGTTGGCCCAGCCCGCCAGCGACTCCGCGGCCCCCACCAGCGCCTGCGCGAGCCCTGCCACGTCCCGGTCCGCGAGTGCGGGGTCGCTGTGGGCCTCGCGGGCGGCGGCCCCGATCAGGCCCGTCACGAACGCGACGATCTCGTTCCGCATGGAGCCGAGCTCGCTGACGAACGGCTCCCCGTGCGAACGCGCCTGGCGGTGCAGGACCGACCAGCCGTCCGGGTTCTCGGCGGTGTGGAGGAAGAACGCCCGCAGCCCCGCCCACAGTTGGCCGTCGGCGGGCAGCCCCGGCTCCACGCCCGCCCGCACCGCCTCCAGCAGGGCGTTCGCCTCGCGGCGGATGCAGGCGGAGAACAGCTCTTCCTTGGAGTTCAGGTACAGGTAGACCAACGGCTTGGACACGCCCGCCAGCTCCGCGATCTCGTCCATCGAGGCGGCCCGGTAGCCGCGCTGCCCGAAGGTCCGCACCGCGGCGTCCATCATCTGCTGCTCGCGCACGGCGCGCGGCATCCGTTTGCTCTTCACTGCACCCATGTCGGTCCTCCCCGCCCCCACTGCCCTGCTCCCGCCCCAGGGTACGGCGGCGCGCGGCCCGGCGTCGTGGAGGAGCGTCGTGGAGGAGCGATCACGTGCGGGGCGGGCGGCCTGTTCGTGACCTGCGAAGGAGCGTGGTCATCCCCCGGTCCCACACGGTCTCCACCCTGCGTCCGATGCGGGCCGTCCGGGCCGCCGCCTAGCTTTACGGCCATGACGATCTTTCTTCGCAACGGGCCGGCCGGGGTCGCCGCGACCGCCGCGGCGCTCGCCCTGACCGCTCTGGCCGCACTGGCCACGGCCGCGCCCGCCTCGGCGTCCGGCCCGGCGCCGGCCACCGCCTTACCTCCCGCCTCCGCCGCCTCCGCCGCCCCCGGCGGCGACCTCGCCGAGCCGGGCCTTCATCTCCCCCGGCCCACCGGCCGGTACGCCACCGGCCGCGACACCCTGTTCCTGACCGACCACGCGCGCACCGACCCCTGGGTGCCGGCCGCCGGGCCGCGCCAGTTGCTGGTGTCGCTGAACTATCCGGCCCGCCCCGGCACCGGCGGCGACCCCGCCCCGTACATGACGGAGGAAGAGGCGCGGCTGATGCTCGCGCAACGCGGTCTCGAGGACGTCGTGGAGCCCGGACTGGTCGGCGCCACCCGCACCCATGCCCGTACGGCGGCCCGCCCGGCCCCGGGCCGCTTCCCGCTGGTCCTGCTCTCCCCCGGCTTCGGCACGCCCCGGGCCACGCTGACCGGGCTCGCGGAGGAGCTGGCGAGCCGGGGTTACGTCGTGGCGACCGCGGACCATCCGTACGAGTCGACCGGTACGCAACTGCCCGACGGGCGGGTCCTCACCTGTGCGGCCTGCGACAAGGTGGACGCGCAGCCCGACCTGGCCGCGCGGCGGGCGGTCCTGGCCACCGTCTCCGCCGGGCGGGCCGACGACTTCTCGTTCCTGCTGGACCGGCTGACCGGCCCGGACCCGGCATGGCGGCACGCCCGGACGATCGACCCCCGGCGAGTGGGCATGGCCGGCCATTCCATCGGGGGCAACGCGGCCTCCTCCACGATGGCCGCGGACCGCCGGGTGGACGCGGGGGTCAACATGGACGGCACGTTCTTCGACCCGGCCCCCGTCCGGGGACTGGGCGGGCGGCCGTTCCTGATGCTGGGCACCGACCCCGGGCACGGTCCCGGCGGCGGCGACGCGTCCTGGGACGACGCCTGGGACCGGCTGGACGGCTGGAAGCGGTGGCTGACGGTGCGGGACGCCGGGCACTTCACCTTCACGGACACCCCGGAGATCGGTGAGCAGCTCGGCATCGAGGACCCGGACGCGCCGCTGTCCGCCGCCCGCTCGACCACGATCACCAGGAGCTATGTGACGGCCTTCTTCGACCGGAGCCTGCGCGGCCGGCCGGCCCGGCTGCTGGACGGCCCGACCCCGGCCAACCCCGAGGTCCTCTTCCAGCGCCCCTGACGTACGCGGAGACGACCGCGCCCCCGGCCCACGTACGGAACGTGGGCCGGGGGCGCGGTCGGGCGGGGGGCGGGTGCCGCCCGCGACGTCAGGCGGGGGCCGGCAGGGTCACCTTCCGCTCGGCCTCGCGGACCTCGTCCTGACCGAAGGCCTCCAGCGGGGAGGCCGAGGCCGAGTCGTACGCGTCGTGGTCGAGGATCTTCTCCCGGGCCGAGACGATCACCGGGACCAGCGCCTGGCCGGCCACGTTGGTGGCGGTGCGCATCATGTCGAGGATCGGGTCGATGGCCATCAGCAGGCCGACGCCCTCCAGCGGGAGGCCCAGCGTGGAGAGGGTGAGGGTCAGCATGACCGTCGCGCCGGTGAGTCCGGCGGTGGCCGCCGAGCCGATCACCGAGACGAAGGCAATCAGGAGGTAGTCGCCGATGCCCAGCTGCACGTCGAAGATCTGCGCGATGAAGATCGCGGCCAGCGCCGGGTAGATCGCGGCGCAGCCGTCCATCTTGGTGGTCGCGCCGAACGGTACGGCGAAGGAGGCGTACTCCTTCGGAACGCCGAGGCGCTCGGTGACCTTCTGGGTGACCGGCATGGTGCCGACCGAGGAGCGGGAGACGAAGGCGAGCTGGATCGCGGGCCAGGCGCCCTTGTAGAACTGGAGCGGGCTGACCTTGGCGGCGGTGGCCAGGAGCAGCGGGTAGATGCCGAACATCACCAGGGCGCAGCCGATGTAGACGTCGGCGGTGAACGTCGCGTACTTGCCGATGAGGTCCCAGCCGTAGTCGGCGATGGCGTAGCCGATGAGGCCGACGGTGCCGATCGGGGCGAGGCGGATGACCCACCACAGGGCCTTCTGGAGCAGCTCCAGGACCGACTGGCTGAGGGTGAGGATCGGCTTGGCCTTCTCGCCGAGCTTGAGGGCGGCGATGCCGGCGACGGCGGCCATGAACACGATCTGGAGCACGTTCAGCTCGGTGAACGGCGTGATCACGTTGTCCGGGACGATGCCGGTGAGGAAGTCGATCCAGCTGCCCTTGGTCTCGGAGAGCGCGCCGTCCTTCGGCGTGAGGCCGGTGCCGGAGCCCGGGTTGGTGATCAGGCCGATCGCGAGGCCGATGGCGACCGCGATCAGTGAGGTGATCATGAACCAGAGCAGGGTGCGGGTCGCGAGCCGGGCGGCGTTGTTGACCTGGCGCAGGTTGGTGATCGACACGAGGATCGCGAAAAAGACCAGCGGGGCGACGGCCAGCTTCAGCAGCTGGACGAAGAGCGAGCCGATCTCGTCGAGGGTGGTGACGAGCCAGCCGAGGTCCTGGCTGCGGGCCAGCCAGCCGAGCAGTACGCCGAGGACCAGACCGGCGACGATCTGGGCCCAGAACGGGACCCTGGGTATACGGAAGCCGGGGCCGGAGCCGGTGGGCTGATCGGCCTCGGGGGTGGTGGGCGCGGGGTTCGCGGACACGGACACACTCCAACGGGGGACGCATCGGGACGCACGGATCCATCCGTGCGGTCGTGCGGTGGAACGGGGACGGGGTCGCGGCGCCCGCGTCGAGGGGCGGTGCCGCTGCATGATGCCGTATCAGACCTCGCGGCAACAGACCGCGGACATACAGCGGCAGAGATCGACATGCAGGCGCGCCACGAGCGGGATACTCGCGGCATGGCGGAGGCGCACAGCTGTCTTCACGTCGAATACGTTAACACTTGAACTTTGAGAACCTCAAAGCCTTTCTTTGGCTTCCGAGTGCGGCCCCGTCGTACGGAGAAGGCCGGAAAGCGCCGGAACAGGGCGCGGAACGCCGCGGACCCCGGCGCTGGAGCCTGTCGGCTCCGGCCCGGGGTCCGGCGGAGAAGGGGGCGCACGGCGTGCGCGTGTGAGGAAGCTTACGTGGCGTCTACAGGTGTCGCGGGCGTCGCGGGCGCTACTGGACCGCGTCCTCGCGGGTGCGGTTGGCGTCGAGGCGCGCCTTGGTGCGGTCGACGGTGGAGACGATCTGCTCGGACATCTCGTCGCGCTGCCTGCGCAGCAGCACATAGCTGAGCGGGGCGGAGAGGAGGAGGCCGAGGAGCATCACCCAGATGACGTTGGAGCCCCCGAGCCCTGCGGGCACCAGCCCGAAGTGGACGGCGACACCGGCGGCGAGGAAGCAGCCGACGAAGATCAGCAGGCGCAACGCCGTGTAACGGATCAAGGCGCTCGGCTTGGCAGCGGACACGGCTGGCCCTCTCTTCCCATGGACTCTCGACACGCTTCTGCCCGTCCAGTGAAGCATGGCCCGAATTCTCTCGGTTCAGGGGGTTGCCGGGCCCAGCGGGAGGAGCATGACGATGTCGTCGCGGTCGTCGCCGGGGGCGACTCGGATCGCGTCCGGCACCCGGCCGACCTCCTTGTAGCCGCAGGCGGCGTAGAAGCGGTCGGCGCCGGTACCGCCCCGGCAGGTGAGGCGGATCGCCTCGATGCCCTCGACGGACCGGGCGGCCTCGGCGACGGCGGCCATGAGGTCGCGGCCGTACCCCTTGCCCTGGTGGCGGGGGTGGACCATGACGGTGTAGAGCCACAGCCAGTGCTTCATGAGCCGGTGGGTGTTCAGGGCGAGGAAGGCGGTGGCGGCGACGGCCCCGTCCTCGTCCCGGCCGACCACCAGCCGGGTGCGGCCCTCCTCGATGGCGACCAGGTGCTTCAGCAGTTCGGGCCGGATCTCCTCGGCCGTGACGGGCGGGACGAAGCCGACGGCGCCGCCCGCGTTGCTGACGTCGGCCCACAGGGCGGTGATGCCGTCGCGCAGGTCGGGGGTGAACGAGGGATCCAGCTCGAAAGTAAGTGCCATAAGTGCAGACTAACCATTACACCCTGTCCGGCTCAACTCTGTCCGGACCGCGAGAAAGCCCCGGCCGGGGACGGCGGCCGGGGCTTTCGTTCGGTGTGGGGTCGGGCAGCGCGGGCGTCAGACGCGCATCGGCTGCGGCGACTCGCGGCGGTCCGCCTCCGGACCCGGGTACTCGCGCAGGATCTCGTACCGGGTGTTCCGCTCGACCGGCCGGAAACCGGCGTCGCGGATCAGGTCCAGCAGATCCTCGCGGCCGAGCTTGTTCGGCGTGCCGAAGTCGTCGGCGTCGTGCGTGATCTTGTACTCGACGACCGAGCCGTCCATGTCGTCGGCTCCGTGCTGCAGCGCGAGCTGGGCGGTCTGCACACCGTGCATCACCCAGAACACCTTGACGTGCGGCACGTTGTCGAAGAGCAGCCGGGAGACCGCGAAGGTCTTCAGCGCCTCGGCGCCGGTCGCCATCGTGGTGCGCGCCTGGAGCTTGTTGCGGATCTTGCCGTCCTTCATGTCCACGAAGTCGTGCTGGTAGCGCAGCGGGATGAAGACCTGGAAGCCGCCGGTCTCGTCCTGCATCTCCCGCAGCCTCAGCACGTGGTCGACGCGGTGACGGGGCTCCTCGATGTGCCCGTACAGCATCGTCGCGGGGGTCTTGAGCCCCTTCTCGTGCGCGAGGCGGTGGATGCGCGACCAGTCCTCCCAGTGGGTGCGGTGGTCGACGATGTGCTGGCGGACCTCCCAGTCGAAGATCTCCGCGCCGCCGCCGGTCAGCGATTCGAGACCGGCCTCGATCAGCTCGTCGAGGATCTCGGAGGCCGAGAGGCCGGAGATCGTCTCGAAGTGGTGGATCTCCGTCGCCGTGAACGCCTTCAGCGCGACCTCGGGCAGGGCTTCCTTCAGCGCGCTGAGCGAGCGCGGGTAGTAGCGCCACGGCAGCGTCGGGTGGAGGCCGTTGACGATGTGCAGCTCGGTGAGGTTCTCGCCCTGCATCGCCTTGGCGAGGCGGACGGCCTCCTCGATGCGCATCGTGTACGCGTCCTTCTCGCCCGGCTTGCGCTGGAACGAGCAGTACGCGCACGAGGCGGTGCACACGTTGGTCATGTTGAGGTGACGGTTGACGTTGAAGTGCACCACGTCGCCGTTCTTGCGCGTGCGCACCTCGTGCGCCAGCCCGCCCAGCCACGCCAGGTCGTCGGACGCGTAGAGGGCGATCCCGTCCTCGCGGGTCAGCCGCTCGCCGGCCCGGACCTTCTCCTCCAGCTCGCGCTTGAGTCCCGCGTCCACCAGTCCGCCTCCCATATCTCCGTGTATCAGACTCCGACCAACCGTACGCCTACGCCTCTTCGGGGAGTTCTCCGACCCGGTTCTCCCACTTGGTGGAGAGCACGATCGTGGTGCGGGTCCGGGAGACGCCCTTCGTGCCGCTGAGGCGGCGGATCGTCTTCTCCAGTCCGTCCACGTCGCCGACCCGGACCTTGAGCATGTACGAGTCGTCGCCCGCGATGAACCAGGCGTCCTCGATCTCCGCGAGGTCCTTCAGCCGGTGCGCCACGTCCTCGTGGTCGGCCGCGTCCGAGAGCGAGATCCCGATCAGCGCGGTCACGCCGAGCCCCAGCGACGCGGAGTCGACGGTGGCGCGGTAGCCGGTGATGACCCCGGCGGTTTCCAGCCGGTTGATGCGGTCGGTGACGCTGGGCCCGGAGAGCCCCACGAGCCGTCCCAGCTCGGCGTACGAGGCCCTGCCGTTCTCCCTGAGGGCCTGGATGAGCTGCCTGTCCACCGCGTCCATATGACTGAAACCTTCCATTGTTCAGCAGTACCGCGAGTTTACGTGTAGAATCTAAGGCATGCAGGGCTGACGCCCTGTAAATCTTCTAGAACATCCAAGAAACGCTTTCGAATCTTCAGGAGTGAACCTCACCGTGTACACGATCGAGATGGCCTACGCCCGGATGCGCGAGCTGCAGGACCTGGCCAACCGCTCGCGTGCCCACCAGCCCGCCGCCGCGCACCGCGTCGACAAGACCCGCACCCCGCGCGCGCACAAGAAGCGCTGACCAGGGCGCGACCGACCAGGGCCTATCGGCCCCGGGTGCCTCGGGAACCGCCACCGAGCTCTCCTTCCCAACGGCGGTACAGCCGGTGCGGCACGCCTCCCGCGTCCAGCACCCGGCCCGCGACGAAATCCACCAGATCCTGGATGTGCGTCGCACCCGCGTAGAACGCCGGAGAGGCGGGCAGCACGACCGCGCCCGCCTCGTCCAGGGCCACCATCTGCTTCAGCGTCTGGCCGCTCAGCGGCGTCTCGCGCACCGCGACGACGAGCGGGCGGCGCTCCTTGAGCGTCACGCTCGCGGCCCGCTGGAGCAGATCCTTCGACAGACCGAGCGCCACTCCGGCCACACAGGCCGTCGAGGCCGGCACGATGAGCATCCCCTTCGCCGGGTACGACCCGGAGGACGGCCCGGCCGCCAGATCACCGGCCGACCAGTGGCGTACGCGCTCCAGCTCCGCGTCCCCGACCACGAACGCGTCCGGCTTCCCGTCGGCCCCCCGCTCCAGCCAGCTCCGCAGATCCTCGCGCCAGTGCCCGTCCCGGAACGCGATGCCGGTCTCGTCCAGCAGCGTGAGCCGCGAGGCCCGGCTCACCACCAGGTCCACGCTCTCGCCCGCCGTCAGCAGCCCGCGCAGCACGGAGGCCGCGAACGGGGTACCCGAAGCGCCCGACACCCCGACAATCCAAGGCCGCCGCTGCTGATGAGTCACTGAAGTCCTGGATTCCACACCCGCGAGCCTATCCGCCACGCCGTCCCGCCCGGCACCCGGAACCGGGCGGGCGCCGCAGACGTTCACCGGGTGACGGGCCATTCGGGGCAGGGGCAGACCATGGGCGACTACTGGACCACCGACCGCACCGCGGGCAACGGCACCACCGGCGGTGCGCGGGCCCTGACCGCCGGGATCCTGATGGCGGGCTGGGTGGCCCTGCTGTGGGTCCTCGAAGGGATCGACACGGCCACGGGCCACGCCCTCGACACCTACGGCATCAGCCCGCGCGAAACGGCGGAGCTGCGGGACGTGGTGCCCGCCGCGTTCCTGCACAGCGGCTGGGAGCACCTGGCCTCCAACAGCGTCCCGCTGCTGGTCCTCGGCTTCATCGCCGCCCTCGCGGGGCTGCGCCGGTTCGCCGCCGTCGTCGTGACGATCATCCTGGTCAGCGGCCTCGGCGTCTGGCTGACCGCCCCGCCGAACACGGTGACGCTCGGCGCGTCCGGCGTGGTCTTCGGGCTGTTCGGCTATCTGCTGGTCCGCGGCTTCGTGGACCGCCGCCCCTGGGACGTCCTCATAGGCATCGGCGTCGCCGTGGTCTACGGCTCGCTGCTGTGGGGCGTCCTGCCGACCGACTCGGGCGTCAGCTGGCAGGGCCACCTGTTCGGGCTGGCCGGCGGGGTGGCGGCGGCCTTCTTCTTCCGCCGCCCGCGCCGCGCGCCGGACAACCTGGTCACGGTCTGAGGGGCCTCACGGCGTGAGGCCGCGCATCAGCAGGTCGAGCAGCGCGCAGGCGAACAGCGCGATGCCGATGAAGCCGTTCACGGTGAAGAACGCCCGGTTCAGCCGGGACAGGTCGTGCGGCCGCACCACCCGGTGCTCGTAGACGAACGCCACCGCGACGACGGCCATGCCGATCCAGTAGAAGGCCTCGGCGCCCGTGGCCAGTCCGAACCACACCAGCAGCCCGGTGGTGACCGCGTGGCACACCCGCGCACCCCACAGCGCGGCCGGGATCCCGAAGCGCGCCGGGAAGGAGAGCACCCCCTGGGCCCGGTCGGCCCGGACGTCCTGGCAGGCGAAGATCAGGTCGAAGCCGCCGATCCAGATGCCGACGGCGAGCCCGAGGATCACCGCGTCCCACGACCAGCTGCCGGTCACCGCGAGCCAGGCGCCGACCGGCCCGATGGCCTGCGCGAGGCCCAGGATGGCGTGCGGGAAGTTCGTGAACCGCTTGCCGTACGGGTAGACCACCATCGGCACGACGGCCAGCGGCGCGAGCGCCAGGCACAACGGGTTGAGCAGGGCCGCCGCGCCCAGGAAGACGACCAGCGCGACGAGCGCGCCGGTCCACGCGGACTTCACGGACACCGCGCCGGTCACCAGCTCACGGCCGGCGGTCCGCGGATTCCGGGCGTCGATCTCCCGGTCGATGATCCGGTTGGCGGCCATCGCGAACGTCCGCAGTCCCACCATCGCCAGCGTGACGAGCAGCAGCGTGCCCCAGTGGACGGTGCCGTCCATCAGGAACATCGCGGTCAGCGCGGCGATGTACGCGAAGGGCAGCGCGAAGACGGAGTGCTCGATCATCACGAGCCGCAGGAAGGCCTTCACCTTGCTGTCCGAGGGCGCGGGCCCGGGAACGGACGCCGCTTCCGCCGTACTGCTCACAGCCCGTATTCCTTCCAGCGACGGTCGACCTTCGCCGCCGTCTCCGGGTCGGAGACGACCATCTCCGGCCATCCGCCGTCCCGGGTGTAGCCCTCGGTGGGCAGCTTCCGGGTGGCGTCGATGCCCGCCTTGCCGCCCCAGAACTGCTGGTACGAGGCGTGGTCCAGGTGGTCCACCGGCCCCTCGGTGACCGTGAGGTCGCGGGCGTAGTCGGTGTTGCCGAGCGCCCGCCAGGCGACCTCGTGCAGATCGTGGACGTCGCAGTCGGCGTCCACCACCACGATCAGCTTGGTCAGCGACATCATGTGCGCGCCCCAGATCGCGCTCATGACCTTCTGGGCGTGCTTCGGGTACTTCTTGTCGATCGAGACGATCGCGCAGTTGTGGAAACCGCCCGCCTCGGGGAGGTGGTAGTCCACGATGTCCGGCACGATGATCTTCAGCAGCGGCAGGAAGAAACGTTCCGTGGCCCGGCCCAGCGGCCCGTCCTCGGTCGGCGGGCGCCCCACCACGATGGACTGGAGCAGCGGCCGCTTCCGCATGGTGACGCAGTCGATGGTCAGTGCGGGGAACGGTTCCTGCGGGGTGTAGAAGCCGGTGTGGTCCCCGAACGGGCCCTCGGGGAGCATCTCGCCCGGCTCCAGCCAGCCCTCGATGACGACCTCCGCCTGCGCGGGGACCTGGAGCGGCACGGTCTTGCAGTCGACCATCTCGATCCGCTTGCCCTGGAGGAACCCGGCGAAGAGGTACTCGTCGATGTCCCCGGGCAGCGGCGCGGTGGAGGCGTACGTCACGGCCGGCGGGCAGCCGAAGGCGATGGCGACGGGCAGCCGCTCACCGCGCCTCGCGGCGACCTGGTAGTGGTTGGCGCTGTCCTTGTGGATCTGCCAGTGCATCCCGATGGTGCGCTTGTCGTGCCGCTGGAGCCGGTAGAGGCCCAGGTTCCGGACGCCGTTCTCGGGGTGCTTGGTGTGGGTGAGGCCGAGGTTGAAGAACGAGCCGCCGTCCTCGGGCCAGGTGAACAGCGCGGGCAGCTTGTCCAGGTCGACGTCGTCGCCGGTCAGCACCACGTCCTGGACGGGCGCGTCGCCGGACTTCACCTTCTTCGGCGGCACGTGCACCATCGAGCCGAGCTTCCCGAAGGCCTCCCGCACCCCGACGAAGCCCTGCGGCAGCTCCGGCTTCAGGAGGCCGCCGATCTTGTCGCTGATGTCGCTGTACGACGTGAGGCCCAGGGCCTTCAGGAGCCGCCGGTCGGTACCGAAGACGTTCATGGCCAGGGGCATCGAGGACCCCTTGACGTTTTCGAACAGCAGGGCCGGACCGCCCGCCTTGTTGACCCGGTCGACGATCTCGCCGACCTCCAGGTGGGGGTCGACCTCGACCTTGACGCGCTTGAGATCACCATCGCGCTCGAGAGCCCGGAGCAGGGAGCGAAGATCGTCGTAAGCCATGCGGTCCAGTTTGTCATCCCCGCCCCCGCGGCCCCGCCGGGGCTCCCCCGGCCACGCGCGCCGAAAGTCCGCCGACCGTCCGCGCACGCGCCCGGCGCGTACGGCTCCGGGCCCCGGCTCCTTCATCCCGAGCCGGTACCCTGGCCGCGATACCGGGCAATCATCCCGCCCGCCGCCGCTTCCTGGGGGACGCACCATGAGAGCCCTGATGATCATCGTCCCGCTGGCTCTGACGATCTACGCGTTCATCGACTGCCTGCACACCTCCGAGGAGGACACCAAGCATCTGCCGAAGATCGCCTGGGTCTTCATCATCCTGCTGTTCTGGGTCGTCGGGCCGGTCGTGTGGCTCGTCGCCGGCAAGAACCGCCACAACAGCGCCGGAGGCACGGGTCCCGCCTGGCAGCGGCGCGGGCGGCAGCAGTGGGTGGCCCCGGACGACAACCCGGACTTCCTCAAGTCGCTCAAGGACGAGAAGGACGCCGAGGCCGAGGAGGAGCGGGGCCGCCGCGACGGCGGTACGGGCCCCGACGACAGGACTCCGCCCACGTCCTGACGGGCCTCTCCCGCCGCCGGGGGTGACGCCTCGCCCCCCACCTGCGCTCGCACGAGGACGCCCCGGACGGAGAACCGTCCGGGGCGTTCTGTGTCCGTGCCGTGTGCGGTAGGCCGCGTGACGCGGTCTCACACCCCCGCGTAGGAGTGCAGGCCGGAGACGAAGATGTTCACGCCGTAGTAGTTGAACAGCCAGCAGGCGAAGGCGACGAGCGCCAGGTAGGCGGCCTTGCGGCCCTTCCAGCCGGCGGTGGCACGGGCGTGCAGATAGGCGGCGTAGGCGACCCAGGTGATGAAGGACCAGACCTCCTTGGGGTCCCAGCCCCAGTACCGGCCCCAGGCGTCGCCCGCCCAGATCGCGCCGGCGATGATCGTGAACGTCCACAGCGGGAAGACGGCCGCGTTGACCCGGTACGAGAACTTGTCCAGCGAGGACGCCGAGGGCAGCCGCTCCATGACCGAGGAGGCGAACTTCCCGGGCGTGCCGCCGGAGGCGAGCTTGGTCTCGTAGCTGTCGCGGAAGAGGTAGAGGACCGTGCCGACCGCGCCGAGGTAGAAGACGGCGCCGCAGATGATCGCGGTCGAGACGTGGATCCACAGCCAGTACGAGTGCAGGGCGGGCACCAGCTGGTCGCTGTCGGTGTAGAGCGTCGTGACCGCGATGCCGAGGTCCAGCAGGACGGTGGTGACCAGCGGAAGGCCGATCCAGCGGACGTTCTTCTTCAGGGCGAGCAGCACCAGGTAGGAGCCGACCGCCACCGTGGAGAAGGTGATGGAGAACTCGTACATGTTGGCCCAGGGGGCCCGCTGCACCGACAGGGCGCGGGTGGCGACGCCGCTCGCCTCGACGAGGAACGCCACCACGGTCAGCGAGACCGCGATCCGGCCCCACAGGTCGCCCTTGAACGTGCCGCCGGCCGCGCCCGGGCCGTCGGGCACGTCGCGCGTCCCGGTGGCGGAGCGGGTGATGACCTCGGGGCGGTCCAGCACGGCCGTGCCGCCGGCCCGTGCCTTCCCCGCGGTGGCGGCGGAGGCGGCGGAGACGGGAGCACCGGCTCCGGGGGCGGACAGCGCGGCGGCCGTGCGGCCGACCTTGCTGCGGCTGCCGAGGACCCACTCCGCGATATGCGCGAAGAAGGCCAGGGTGTAGACGGCCATCGACGAATAGATCAGCACATTGCTGGTGTTCGCCAGAGTCTCGTTGGTTGCGGCGGCGAGATTCACTTCTCAGCCCCTTCGACAGGTGCTTCGGCAGGATGTACGGGCCGGCTCCCGGCCTCGTTCGTGGCATCGGTCGTGGCGTCGGTCGTGCCGGGCCCGTCCGTCGTGTCCGGATCCTTCGGTGTGTCCGGAGCCTTCGGTGTCTCCGGCTCCTTCGGTGTGTCCGGGGCCTCCGCGGCGACGGGGGCGGTGGCGACCACGGCGGCCGACAGGTCGCCCAGCTCCTCGGGGAGCCTCGCGGACTCGCTACGGCCCAGGCCCGCCATCTCCACGACCGTGACGCCGTCGGCGCCCCGGACCGCCCGCACCCACACGCGGCGGCGCTGGATGAAGAGCGAGCCGGCGAGGCCGGCGATGGCGGCGACGGATCCGCCGAGCGCCCAGCCGTTGCCGGGCTGCTGCGAGATCTGGAAGCTGGCCCACTCCTCGACGCCGTCGAAGGTGATGGATCCGCCGCCGTCGGGCAGGTCCAGCTTCTCGCCCGGCATCATCATCTTCTTGAGGAGCTCGCCGTCCTCGCCCTTGAACTCCTTCATCTTGGACGTGTCGAGCTGGTAGACGTTCTGCGCCAGCCCGGAGTCGACGCCGAGGGAGCCGTGGTAGGCGCTGAGCGCCAGTACGGGGAAGTCCAGGGCGGGGAACTGCGAGAACATCTGGCCCTTGCCCTCGCCGGCGAAGGTCGGCACGAAGAAGGCCTTGAATCCCAGCTGGGTCTTCTTGCCGTTCTTGTCCTTGTAGCCGTCCATCACCTTGATGGCGCCGGACGAGGTGATGTTGTTGTCGATCGGCAGCAGCGGGACCGCGGACCGCGAGACGACCTTCCCCCTGCCGTCCCGGACGGTGACCACGGGGGCGTAGCCGTGGGCGATCAGATAGATCTTGGTGCCGTCCACGACGAGCGGCTCGTTGACCTTGATGACGTCCTTGCGCTCCGCGCCCTCGGCCCCCTCGGTGTACGTCACCCGGGCCTCGAAGGTCCGCGGGGTGCCGCGCTGGGGGCCGCTCTTCTCGTACGTACCGACGAACTCGTCGAGCACGAAGCTGAACGGGGCCAGCGAGTCGGAGTCGTAGAGCGAGCCGGACTTGAAGTCGTCGTACTGGGTGAGCGTGTTGGAGAAGCCGTCGCCCTCGACGATCAGCTTGCCGCCCTCGGACTTGAAGAGCTCCCCGGAGGCGAAGGCCACCAGCATCACGATCAGGGCGATGTGGAAGACCAGGTTCCCGGCCTCGCGGAGGTAGCCCTTCTCGGCGGCGACCGCGTCGCCCGTCTCGTGCGCCCGGAAGCGCCGCTTGCGCAGGACCGCGAGGGCCGCCTCGCGGACCTCCTCGGGCTCGGCCTCCGTGCGCCAGGTGGTGTACGCGGGCAGCCGGGTCAGCCGCTTCGGCGCGCCCGGCGGGCGGCTGCGCAGCTGGCCGACGAACTGGCCGGTGCGCGGCACGATGCAGCCGATGAGCGAGACGAACAGCAGGATGTAGATCGCGGAGAACCACACCGAGCTGTAGACGTCGAAGAGCTGGAGCTTCTCGTAGATCGGGGTCAGGGTGGTGTGCTGGTCCTTGAAGGCCTGCACCTTCATGTCGTCGACGCTGGTCTGCGGGATCAGCGACCCCGGGATCGCGCCGAGGGAGAGCAGGAAGAGCAGGATCAGGGCCACCCGCATCGAGGTGAGCTGACGCCAGAACCAGCGCGCCCAGCCGATCACGCTCATCGCGGGTACGCCCGCCCCGGTGTCGGCGCGCTCCTCGCGGGGCGCGGTGGAGAGCCGTTCGCCCGCCGCGCCGTGGGCGGAGCCCTGGGCGCGCTCGTCCTCGCGCTGCCGCGTCTCCGTGCCGTTCGACTTGCTCATGAACTCAGATCCCTACAACGAAGCCGCTGGACCAGCTCTGCATGTGCTGCATCAGCGTGGCCCACACACCGGTCAGCAGCAGGATTCCGGTCACGATCATCATGCCGCCGCCGATCCGCATCACCCATGCGTAGTGGCGTTTGACCCAGCCGAACGCGCCGAGCGCCTTGCGGAAGGCGACCGCGGCGAGGACGAACGGGACACCGAGACCGAGACAGTACGCGACGGTCAGTATCGCGCCGCGTCCGGCGGTGCCCTCGGTGAACGCGAGCGTGCTCACGGCGGCGAAGGTCGGACCGATACAGGGGGTCCAGCCGATCCCGAAGAGCGCGCCCAGCAGCGGTGCGCCGGCCAGACCGGTCACCGGCCGCTTGTGGAACCGGAACTCGCGCTGCGTCACCCCCGGCAGGAGCCCCATGAAGAAGACCCCCATGAGGATCATCAGGACGCCGAGGATTCTGTTGAACAGCTCGGCGTGTACCTGGAGCTCCCGGCCGAAGTAGCCGAAGAGGGCCCCGCCCGAGACGAAGACGGCGGTGAAGCCGAGCACGAAGAGGATGGCGCCCGCCACGACGCGGCCACGGCGCGCCTCGGCGAGGTCGGTGCCGCTGACCCCGGTGACGTAACTCAGATAGCCGGGCACGAGGGGCAGCACGCACGGGGAGAAGAACGAGATGAGGCCGGCCAGCAGGGCGATGGGCAGGGACAGCAGAAGGGTCCCGCTCATGACGGTCTCGTTGTACGCGGCCAGCGTGACGGCCCCGTGGTGGGCGGCGAGCGTGGTCACCGGATCACTTCTCCGCGATGATCGGGTCGATCATCTCGCGCAGCTCGTCCGCGTCGAGCGCCTGGAGCGTGCGGGCCGCGATCTTCCCGTCCCGGTCGATGACCACGGTGGACGGGATGGCCTGCGGGTTCAGGGTGCCCTTGGGGAAGCGGAGGATGAGCTTGCCGATCGGGTCGTAGAAGCTCGGGTACTCGACCCCGTAGTCCTTCTCGAAGTTGATCGCGGCGTCACGCTGGGCGTCACGGGTGTTTATCCCGAGGAACTGGACGCCCTGGTCCGCCGTCTCCTTCGAGACCTTCGCGAAGTACTTCGCCTCCAGGCGGCAGGGACCGCACCAGGAGCCCCAGACGTTGAGCACGACGACCTTGCCCCGGTAGTCCGCGAGGTCGAGCGGCTTGCCGTCCAGACCGTTGCCGTCGAGCTTCGGCGCCGCCACCCGGTCGCCCTTGGCGACGGTGGAGATACCGCCGCTGCCGGTGACGAAGTTGGTGTTGCCCCCGCCTCCGGTCGTGTTGCCGTCACCACACGCGGACAGCGTCAGGGCACCGGCCACTGCGGTGGCGGCGAGCAGGGTGAAGCGGCGTCGGGATGCGCGGCCAAAGCTCATGTGAAAAGTTTCGCATGGCAGTTTCCGGGTTCCCCCGCGCCCCCCTCGGTGCCCGTAAAGCCCCTTGTCAAGCCTGTTTAAAGAAGGAGTTCCAACCGCCGGCGGGCGCCTGTCCGACGTCCAGCGTCCGGAGCTTGGCAAGCACGGCGGGATCCTGGACGTCGAGCCAGTCGACGTACTGCCGGAACGAGACGAGACGCACGTCGTCCTTGTCCGCCACCTTCTTGATCACTTCTTCCACGGCGTCCATATAGATGCCGCCGTTCCACTCCTCGAAGTGGTTGCCGATGAAGAACGGCGCACGATTCGACTCGTACGCGCGCCGGAAACCGGCGAGATACGCCCCGGTGGCCTGCGTGCGCCAGCCCGGATAACGCGAGGGCATGCCCTTCGTCGAATTCTTCGACTGATTGGCGAGGATGTTGTAGTCCATCGAGAGCACCTCGAAGGAGTGCCCGGGGAACGGCATCGCCTGCAGCGGCAGATCCCAGACGCCGCCGCGCTTCACGGGCCAGATCTGACGGCCGCCGGGCGAGCTGGCGTCGTAGCGCCAGCCCAGCTTGCGGGCGGTCGGCAGGAGATTGTCCTGGCCGAGCAGGCAGGGGGTACGGCCGCCGATCAGTTCCTTGCGGTAGTCGAACGGCAGCGGGTCCTCGTTCTCCCAGCCGGTGTTCGTCCGCCATTCCGTGACGAACGACACAGCCTGATTGATCTCGCTGTGCCATTGGGCGGGCGTCCAGCGCTCCACGGATCCGGAACCGCCGCAGAAATGCCCGTTGAAGTGGGTGCCGATCTCGTGGCCGTCCAGCCACGCCTGACGCACGTACGTCAGCGTGTCCTTGACGTGATCGTCGGTGAGATAGCCGATGTCGGAGGCGCCGCGGCGGTTGTTCGGCGGGCGGTAGAGGGATTTCTTCGACTCGGGCAGCAGATAGATCCCGGAGAGGAAGAACGTCATGGCCGCGTCGTGTTCCTTGGCCAGTTCGAGAAAGCGCGGGAAGAGCCCGTTGCCGACCTCGCCCGCGCCGTCCCAGGAAAAGATCACGAACTGCGGCGGCTTCTGGCCGGGTTCCAGCGGGACGGGCGCCTGGGGCTGGTTGGGCTGTTTGCCGGTGTCGGCGGTCGAACCGTCACCGATCAGCCGGACCTTGCTCTTCGGCGCGCTGTTTCCGCTGCCGCTGCCGTTGCCGCTGCCGTTGCCGTTGCCGTTGCCGTTGCCGCCGGTGTCGCCCTTGCCGCCCGGGCCGGACCCTCCGTCGCCGGAGGAGCCCGAGGCGCCACAGCCGGCGAGTCCGATCGCGGCCGCGGCGCCGAGCCCCGCCCCGAGCAGGCCCCTTCGATTCATGTCGCGCATACCGTCCCCATCTGCGGTCGTTTTATCTCATGCCCATACAAACTGCTGAAGGGTTAGATGAGGCGCGTAACACGTCGGTTCCGTGCATTTGGGGACTTTCTTCACGCTTCACCTTGCCGACCGTCCAACCGTCCGGCCGATCATGACGCGACGCCCGTACGACACCCGTACACCCTTGCGGGCAGCTCTGATGGGGGGACGCAGGGGTGGCCGTCCGCAGTTCTCCCGTGGGCCGACAGGCGGCGGCTTCCCTGGAAAGTCGAACTCATGCGCGGACGCGGAGGCGCGCCCGGCTGCGCCTCACGGTGGACGGTGTGGGTGAAGCCGCGTACCGGGCGGGGGAAGGGGACGAAACGGGGACGGGACCGGCCGCCCGTTGCTCAGGCGACCGGTCCCGTCATGTCCCGGGGATCCGTATGTCCCGCAGATACCGCATATCCCGCATGTCCGCTTGCCCGCTCGCCTTACGGAGGCTGCGGCTGCGGCTTTGCCTTCGGCTACGCGCCGAACGCCTTGGACTGCCCCGGCTTCCCCTTCACCGGCTTGGCGCCGGCCAGCAGGTGCACGGGCACCAGATCCCGGGCCGGCTCCGAATAGCCGACCGAGACGATCCGGTCACCCCGGTAGGTGAAGCTCGTCAGTGAGGCCAGCGTGCACTGCCGCTTGCGCGGGTCGTGCCACAGCCTGCGGCGCTCGACGAAGGAGCGCAGGATCCAGATCGGCAGCTGGTGGCTGACGCAGACCGCCTCGTGCCCGCGCGCCGCGTCCCGGGCGGCGTCGAGCGCGCCCATCATCCGGACGACCTGCTCGATGTACGGCTCGCCCCAGGACGGCTTGAACGGATTGGTGAGGTGCTTCCAGTTGTCCGGCTTGCGCAGCGCGCCGTCGCCGACGCCGAAGGTCTTGCCCTCGAAGACGTTGGCCGCCTCGATCAGCCGGACGTCGGTGGCGAGGTCCAGGCCGTGCGCCTTGGCGACAGGCGCGGCCGTCTCCTGGGCACGCTCCAGGGGGGAGGCGACGACATGGGTGATGTCGCGCTTCTCCAGATGCCCGGCGACCCGGTCGGCCATCTGCCGGCCCAGGTCGGAGAGGTGGTAGCCGGGGCGGCGCCCGTAGAGCACGCCGTCCGGGTTGTGCACCTCGCCGTGCCGGACCACGTGCACCACGGTCAGCTGCTCGTCGCGGTTCACGTGGCCGCGGCTCGCGATGCCTCTCGCGTCCTCGCCGTTCTCGCCGTTCTCACCGTTCTCGCCGTTCGTGACGTCGCCGTTCGTGATGTCGCTCATGCGGTGGCCTCCGCCGCGGCGCGGGCGGCGGCGGGCAGGGCGGCGGCGATGCGCTCGACCGCCCGCTCGTCGTGGGCCGTGGAGACGAACCAGGACTCGAACGCCGAGGGCGGCAGGTAGACGCCCTGCTCCAGCATCGCGTGGAAGAACGCGGTGAAGCGGAAGACGTCCTGCTTCTTGGCGTCGTCGTAGTCGCGGACGGGCTCGTCGGTGAAGAAGACGGAGAACATGTTGCTCGCGGCGGACACGGTGTGCGCGACGCCCGCCTTGGTGAGCGCGTCGCCCACCAGGGAGCGCAGCTCGGCGGAGACCGCGTCGATCTTCGCGTACGCCGCGTCGTCCAGCAGCCGCAACTGGGCGAGCCCGGCGGCGGTGGCGACCGGGTTCCCGGAGAGGGTGCCCGCCTGGTAGACCGGGCCGGCCGGGGCCAGGTGCGCCATCACGTCGCCGCGACCGCCGAAGGCCGCGGCGGGGAAGCCGCCGCCCATCACCTTGCCGAAGGTCATCAGGTCGGGCCGGACGCCGTCGACGCCGTACCAGCCGGCCTTCGACGTACGGAAGCCCGTCATGACCTCGTCGGAGATGTACAGCGCGCCGTTCGCCGCGCACAGCTCCTTGAGCCCGGCGTTGAAGCCCTCCGCCGGCGGGACGACGCCCATGTTGCCGGGCGAGGCCTCGGTGATCACGCAGGCGATCTCACCCGGGTGCGCGGCGAATGCGGCGCGCACCGCGTCCAGGTCGTTGTACGGCAGCACGACGGTGTCCCCGGCCGTGGCGCCCGTGACCCCCGGCGTGTCGGGCAGCCCGAAGGTGGCCACGCCCGACCCGGCGGCGGCGAGCAGCGCGTCCACGTGCCCGTGGTAGCAGCCGGCGAACTTCACGACCTTGGCCCGGCCCGTGAAACCGCGGGCCAGCCGGATCGCCGACATGGTCGCCTCGGTGCCGGAGGAGACCAGGCGCACCTGCTCGACGGGGTCGATCCGCGCCACGATTTCCTCGGCGAGCGCGACCTCGCCCTCCCCCGGCGTACCGAAGGAGGTGCCCCGGGAGACCGCCTCCTGGACTGCGGCGATGACCTCGGGGTGAGAGTGGCCGAGAATCATCGGCCCCCACGAGCACACGAGGTCGACGTACTCGCGGCCGTCGGCGTCGGTGAGGTACGGACCGGTGCCGGACACCATGAACCGGGGCGTACCGCCCACGGCCCGGAAGGCACGCACGGGAGAGTTCACGCCGCCGGGCGTCACGAGGGACGCCCGGTCGAACAGCGACTGCGAAACTGGGGCTTCGTATGAATACGCCACTTTGGTCCTGATCTGCGATTCGGGTATCGGGAGGCCGGGCCGGGAAATGCCTATGAATCTCGGCCACCGGTGAGCAGGGAGCGCGCTCCCCTCGTATCACGAAAGAGCGTCAGTCCCCTCGCGTCTGCGAAACTGGGCCGACATAGGGAAAGCTCACACATGCCATGGTGTCAGAGGCACGCGCGGTCTTTGCGGACAGGTGTTTCACCGCACGCCCGCGGGGGAGGTCACTGACACGATGATCGGGTTGCGCGGCGGGGGCTGTGTCTCCTAAGAAGTAGTCGGGTGGATGAGATATGCATCGCGGTGGCGGAGTGGGCGAAGGGACCGACGACCTGGGGCCCGAGCCTGCCCGGCGAGGGCGGCACCGGCGCAGGGCCGAGCGCGCCCAGAGCAGGGGCGCGGACAGCACGCCGCCCCCCGGGACCAGGAGCGGGGGCGGGATGGGGGTGACGTACAAATACTTCGGCGCCCCGGACGGCGCCACCGCCGCACGCGTGCCCATCTCGATGCGCCCGGAGGAGCTCGGCGGTGACGAGCTGGGCATGGGCGGCATGTTCACCAAGATCAAGCCGGAGACCGTGGCCGCCATGGTCCTGACCGGAATCCAGGGCATACCCCTGCACAAGGTCCCCCCGCTCGAACTTGTCGTTCTCCACCCCGACTACGCGGTGGTCAAGCTCCCGATGACCGTCGTCGACCCGCTGCGCGGCGTCGGTGAGGAGTCCGTCGGCGCGGCGGCCTTCATCTGGTCCACGGTCCCCGACCGCGGCGGCCCGCGCGACGCCTTCAACGTCTACCAACTGCTCCACGAGTGGCAGGACTTCTCCCACCGCCTGCACGACGCGGGGCATCAGGCGTACTGCCTGGTGTGGCCGTGACCTGGGGTTTCCCCGGATTCGGGCGGGGCTTCCGGGCCCCGCTCCTGCAGCTCAGCACAGCGCTCCGTCCCCTCGCCCCACGTGGCAGCCACCGTCCAGGCTTCGCGCTCACCGCGGGGACAGAGTCGTTGATGGCACGAGACTCTTCCGGATGACGCTGTCGGCAGCACGCAGAGCTGCTGACAGCGCTCCTTGCATCTGGTCCGGGAGGGCCTCTGCCCCGAGGGCGCAAGCCCGCACCAGGGTGCGGCAGTCCTGCTCCTGCCGGTTCGTAGCAAGCTCGATGAACAGAGAGTTCGCCAAGTTCTCACGTGCCGCGTAGCCGTCCTCGGCCTCCGTCGCCCTCCGGTGCAAGTCCTCGGCGATGCGGTACGCGGTCGGAAGATCGGGGGACCCGACCATGTCGAGGACGGTCAGGCCCAGCCGGATATCGAAGACGGTCATCCCCGGCTCGGCCTTCCGCTCAAGGTAGGCGTCTGCCAAGTCCGCCAGGTGAACGCCGGCTGGTCGTCCCGCGTCGCGGCGCCACTGGGCGGTCAGGCATGCTGTGACCGTCTGCTCCCACGGCTCGCCGGGCACCGTAGCGGCGAGGAGCGTCGCGGCGTGTGCCGTGTCTTTCGCAGCGAGCGAGGCGAGTACCGCTACTTGACGCCCATCGAGCATTCGCCTGCCCACACCTCGATGGGTCTCCATGTGCGCCAGGGCCTCGGACCAGCGTCCCTCGGCAGTAAGAGCGCGCGTCCCATCGGCGAGCAGCACACGCCACAGCCACGCCACGACTTCATGGCGGTCCTTGTCTGTGGCGGTGAGGTCCGCCGGAATCGCAACGCCTCCAAATCTGGCTGGTGTGCCCGCCTCGACAGCCGCGTACAGGTCGAGCAGCCGCTGACGACCCGCATCGGCGTGACCGCCACGGATCTGGAGGCGGGCGAGATTGACGACGGGCTCCAAGCCGCGAATCGCGCTCATTGCAGGCAGGGGGCAGGCATGGAGATACGCGGCGGCGTGCTCGCGGCACATCTCGCGCGCGAGGTCGGGAAGGCCGAGATCGGAGGCAATGAGCGCGGTCTGGTTGTAGACGGAGGACGCCACCCCCTGATCGGTCTCCACCATCGCGGTGTCGGCCAGGTCGACGAGCGCGCGCACGCGCTTCGGCAGGGGAAGGCAGGCGGGCCGGAATCGGGCGACGAGCGGAAAGCGCTGAGCTGTGGATCCGTGCGGGTCCATGGACTCCCCCAGGTATGTGTGAAGACGGGTACGGCCACGGTGGCCGCCGGTCGCACGCCGGCGGCCACCGCCCACTACGCGTGGGGTGTCAACTCCAGTCGACGATGATGCGGTTCAGCGGGGTGTCAAGCGCGAAGAGGCCGGCTCGCTGCTCGATCGAGGGGGCGTCGAGAGGCTGGATCTCGAACGTGGCTTCACGGCCTCGGTACTCCAGGTCCCACGCGCGGATGGCCGCAGCGACCCTTGCGGCCAGTTCATCGCTGCCGGGGCCGTGGCCGATGACCCCGAACTCCCACAGCTTGCCGCCCTCGGAGGTCTTCTTCTCCGACAGACGCCGTGCGAGGTAGGTGACGGCGCCTTTGTCGACGGTTGCGGTCGAGGAGGGGTAGGGGTCCTCGGTGAGCAAAGTGCCCTTGGCGGCTTGCGGAAAGAGCATCCGGATCAGGCCGGAGGGAAGGGAGCAGGTGAGGAACAGTTCCATCCACTCCGGCGACTCCATGGCGCGGACGGTCATGCCCGTCCACTCCTCGGTGCGCGGCTCGTGCAGGACGCCGTCGAGGGCCTCGGCGTCGATTGTCTGCCCGGCGGGGGCCTGGAGCCGTACGGTTCCGTCCGTGCTGAGCGGGATGACCCGGCGGTCGTCGTCGGCGATGCCCCGCCTGAGCGGCATGAAGGTGTTCATCTCGCTACCGAGGGACATCCACCGGCCATCGCGCTGCTCATAGGCGATGGAGCGGGACACCGTGCCCTTGAGGCGCTGCGGGACGAGAAGTCGGCCCCCGGGAGCAAGCTGCTGCAACCAGGCGTGCGGCACGCCGTGCGCGCCCACGGTGGCAATGATTCGGTCGTACGGCGCGCCTTCCGCGTAGCCGAGGGCCCCGTCTCGGGTGACCGCCTCAACGTTGGTGGTTCCGGCGGCGGACAGATGCGCACGGGCGCCCTCTACGAGGTCGTCGTCGACATCGAGCGTGGTGACGTGCCCACTCTCACCGACCAGATGGGCGAGCAGACCGGCGTTGTAACCGGTGCCTGCGCCAAGTTCGAGGACGCGCTCGCCTTGCCGGGCGTCGAGCTGGTCCAGCATGAGGGCGACCACGCCTGGCTGGGAGGCGCAGGAGATCGAGCTGCCGTCGGTGTCGTACTTGATGTGCACCGGCGCGTTGGCGTATGCGTCTTCGAGCGGCACATCGGGCACGAAAACATGACGGGGCACGGTCCGCAACGCGCTCTCCACGGCGGGAGTCCGGGCGTTTCCGTCAGCGCGGAGCTGGTCCACCAGGACGTTACGGAGGCGCTCGGCATCGGACGTCGGGGTGGTGACCATGTCGGTGCCCACCCTCTTCACGCTATCGGCGTTGGTCGTCGGCCCGGTCGGCGACGCGGTGTGGTCACTCGTTCCCATGACTGCCTCTCGTGCGATGTTGTACAGAGTGCTCTGGTCGTCCCTGAGAAGACCGGCGCGGTTGGCGTGGAAGATGATGTGGTGGGTGATGACGGCTCGCAGGCCGCGTGTGAGAGCACCCCTTTTGTCGAGGCCAGCGAGGGTGTCCCCCGCCCTCTCGAAAGCGGACACCCATGCTCCGTACCCATGGAGTGGGCCGTCCCGGAGGGACAGGCCGTGGGCATCAGCGCTCATGAGCTTCCGTACGAACGGGATCAGTTCGGCGACTCGTGCATGTGACAGAGCGCTGGTGACCGGCCGGAGGGTAGCGGCCTTCGCCCATACGTCGCCCTGCTCGAACCAGTCGAGTCCGGCGCCGCGCATCATGGCGCTCGCCAGCAGGACCGTAGTCTCCCTGCGCCCCAGGTGGTCCGGGCTCGGCTGGTAGGTGAGCAGGTGGCGGGAGTCGCTGTGGAACAGTCCATGGGCGGTGTCCATGGCGTCCGGGCCGCCAAATGCCTCGGACTCGGGTTCGTAGACAGCGGGCAGCCATGACACGACCGCCCCGTCACCCACGAGATCGCTCAACAGCGACTCAATGATCGGGGAGGGCTCGTCGGCGAGGTACCGCAGCGGCCAGGGCTGCTTGTTCATGAACCACCAGCCGGTGAGCTGCCCCGCGGTCTCGGCTGTGATCAGGGCGGGCCCGAGGCGTTCGTCGATGGTGTGCCGGGCGCTCTCGCGGTCGATGAAGGTGATGTTGTGCTGCTGCCAGTCAGGGGGCATCGAGGTCCTTCGGTCGGTGAATCAAGCAATGAGCAGGCAGGAATCCCAGGCGGACTGGGGCGGTGCGGCGGTATCGGCAGCGAGAAGAGCCAGTGCTACTCCGGCGGCTCCATCGAGCAGGCCGGGCCCCGCTCCGGTGCCGCTGACAAGGGCCGTGGCCGCGCGTTCGAGGTCCCTGTCCACCGGACAGACAGCGGCCAGAAGTCCCGGGATCGCGGCTCGGAGTCGACCGGCGGTTGAAGGGTGGGCGTCTGCGGCCGTGCGGCCGGCGATGTGGGCAAGGCCGGCGAAGCCGTGGCACAGGCCGTGGTCCGTCGTGGCTCCGAGCTGGTCCGGGTCGGTGAGAGCGGCGGCAAGCACGCTTTCCGCCGTGATCTGGCGTTCGATGTCGCTGGTAGCGAGCGCAGCAAGTTGCTGGGCGCGGGCGAGGCCGGCGGTGCCGTAACACCATGACGGCCGCCGGAGCTTGGAAGCAGCGCGGCGACCGGTACGTAGCTCGCTCCGGGTAACCCAGTACGGCCAGGTTGATCCTCGGCCTGTCTCCTGCTGCCAGCAGTCGAGCCACGTCAGGATGGTGCGCAGCGCTCTGAGGTGCCCATCCGTGACGGTGCCCTTCCGGGCGGCGAGGGCCAGAAGGGCGAGCACTCCGGCGATGCCGTGGGCCGTGCCGGTGTTGGCATGCCCACCGGGGAATCGTTCGTCCGGGCTTCCCGAGGGCCCGGTCGCAGTCCACCAACCCGGGAGGTCCTCGCCGGCTTGCCTGATCGGTTCGGTGAGGCGTACGCAGTAGTCGAGGACAGCGCGCACCACAGGGCTGCCTGAGTTCCGGCGCAGAAGGTAGGCGCCGTATCCGGTCAGGCCGCGGATGGTGTCGTACTCGGCCAGCTGCGGTAGGCATCTGGAATCGATGCGGCGATGCGCTGCGTCGAGACGGCGCCTGACGTCGATCTCGATCTGCCGGTCCATCGCGCCCAAGGCGCGTTGGTAGGAGTCAGGAAGATGGTCGGCGGCGCAGGCAAGGGCGTGGGCGAAGGCGGGCACCCCGTAGAACGGGTGGCTGTCAGGTCCGCTCGTGAGGAACCCGTGAGACGCGGCAGCGAGCCAGCCGTGCGCATGCTGCCACGGTCCGAGGCCGTTCGCGGCCCGTTCGATGTGGAGAAGCGCGATTCCGGGCGGGCCGTAGGCGAGATGTTGCCGACGTGTCTGAAGAACGGAAGGCGCCGTGCCGGGGTTGGCGAGCCGCGCAGCAACGGCACCGACCAGGCCGAGCGTCGGGAGCACGGTCACGCCGACCTCCTGCTGGTGCGGGCAGTCCACGCCAGAGCAGCAGCGCGCGCCAGGTAGAGGCACACCTCCTCCTCGGGGAAGTTCACCGCGACGTGCCGCACGAAGTGGACGTGCAGAAGGGAGGCCAGGACGTCATCGACGGCGATGCCCTGGGCGTCCGGGCCGGGAAGGTGCAGCCGGTACGCGGCGAGTGCCGCATCGCGCTCTGCCCAACCCGACACGATGGCGTCTCCACCCTGCACCTCGCGCAGGGCGGCCCAGTCGTCGGCTGGGTTCGCGAGCCGTACGGCCTCGCTGAATTGCGGGCGGGGAACGGACGCAGGCGCCGTAGGCGAGACGTGGTCGGCCAGCCAGCGCATCGCGGCTTCGGCGCTGCCGAGGAACGCAGAGGCGATGGCGACGGAATGGGCCGCCACCAGTGCGCGTTGCGCCGGTCTCTGTGGCTCTGCGAGCTGGGCAAGGACGCTGCGCGAGTCTGCCCGGAACACCTGCTCGGCCGCCTCCCAAGCGGCGCCGGAGCCCCAACGGCCCATTTCCCGATAGGAGGTGGGGTAGCGCAGATCTGCCAGTAGGCCGGCACTGCGCAGGTCGTCGGCCCACGCGCTCACGGTGCGCGCCGTCTGAGCGAAGGTTCTGCGGTCGGGAAGGGCGATACGTACGCGGAGGTGCTGCTCCGGGTCGCGGAAGCGGATGAACCACCATGGCGGGTTGCCCAGTCGTTCGAGGAGGCCGGGGAGGTGCTGGGAGAGCAAGGTGTCCTGGCGGCGAGGGTCTCCGTACAAGGCTGCGAGCAGCACCGACGAAGCGGCGGGAGTCTGCAGCTGATCCGACGAGAGGACGCGAGCCTGAGTGGGAACGGGCAGGGGCGGCCAGGACGGCGATCGGGTCGCTCTGAGCGGCACCACGATCTCGTGGGCTCGCCCGCCGCACCAGCCGTACGTTTCTGGTTCCGGGGCCTCCATGAGCACGGCCTGGTGCGAGCGGTCGAGGTGTCGGAGCAGGAGCGTCCGGTGGCCGGCTTCGTCGAGGTCGAGGAAGAGACGTCGGTCGTCCTCCACGAGGAGCACGCGGCGAGGCGATCCCCGCTGCGCCCGCCATTCGGAGAGCGCGGTGTCCCACTCAGTACGAGGGCGAGCACGACCGGGTAATTCGGACGCCTCCAGACGCCAGCGCGCCGGGCTCAGCACCGTACGCCCGTACCGCAGGCGCGGCAGGAACGGCATCGCTGCTGCGACGCCCCAGTCGAAGGCGGTGACCTGCGCGCACTGGGCGCGGGACACTTCGGTGAGGAACCGTGCCAACGGCGGAGCGTGGGTGTGCAGGTTCAGCGCGTTCATGCCGACGGCCTCCACGCGGTGCCCCCGTTCCGGAGCGGCCAGGTACATGCGGCGGCCGTCGCACCCCACGGCCAGGTCCTTCGGGGTGAGAACGGTGTCTTTCGGCGCGCGGTGCTCCTGGAGACTGATCACGGTAGGCAGCATCTGCGGGGAGCGGGTGACGTGAGTGCTCTCCGGGAGCAGCGGCGGGAAGGAGAGCTGGGCGGGCACGGTATCGCTGTCCGCGGCCGGAAGATCGGCCAGCTCTGCGGCCAGGGCCTGACGCGCGGAGGGCGCCAGTACGTCGAGGAACCGGCCTGTCGAGACGCCGGCCCCGCGCGACACGCTCACGACCTCCAGTCGGAATCGTCCGCGCTGCAGGTCCTCCGGACTGGCGGCGTGCACGCGCACCCCCACCTCCAGATGCGGTGGCAGTCGTGGCTCGTCGGGGCCCGCCTCCAAGAGGTCGATCTGTTCGTCGGTGAGCACGACCTCGTCGCAGCCGTCGAGCGCGGCACCCTGGGCCAGGCGTACGAGGGCGTCGTCGCGAGCGGAGACGCGAGGCCGACCTGGACCGGCAGGACTGCCCGGGTAGCCGTCCGGGTAGCCGGTCCCGCTGTCCGCGACGACCTCCGCGAGAGGGACCATCGTGCCGATGCCGTACCGCTCGTAGAAGCGCTGGTGGTAGGCGTTCCACTCGGCCGCCCCGTACGGGCGGGTGCTCACCCGGGTCAGGACGAAGGCGACGCGTTCGACCTCCCGGGCCACTTCCTCGGGTAGGACGAGCCGCGCATCCAACCGCAGGTCAACCGCGGCAGGGTGCCGACGCAGGCCGGGCGCGAGGGCCCGCATGCGCGCTGCGGTGCTGTCCCGGCCGCAGCGCGTGGCGTACGCCTCCAAGCCCATTCGGACCGCGTGCATCTCACGTGCCGTATCCGCTACCGACGCAAGGTCGTCGACGCCGATCGCGTCGAGTTGGCCGAGCAGGTACCCGAGGGCGTCGGTCTCGGTGCTTGGCGCGTGCAGGCTCGTGATGAGCACTCGCCTCCGTACCAGCTCCACCAGTAGACAGTGCACCTTCTCCGTACCGGCCTCGGGGAACTCCGCCCGGAGCTTTTCCGTGAGATCTCCGCAGCGAATCGGCGTCCGGGCCTCGGCGAGGACCGCACGCACCGGCTCTGTCAGGGCCAGGGATGCCTCGACCGCGCGCATCCGGTCGTCATTGGCGTCGGGTTGGAACGGCACGATGAGCCGGTCTCCCCGGCTCGTCACGGTGTTGTTGACGACGACGGGAAGTCGGTCGAGGAGTTCCGGGCAGAACTCCAGCCGTTCGACCACAGCGGCGAGCCACTCGGCCCCCGCACGGCCGACGGCCACGTGCTCCTCGCCCCAGGCCACATGCACCCGAGGGCCGAACGCTGCAGTGGTCACTCCGGCGAACAGGCCGAAGGGTGTCGCCCGGTGCTGAGCCCGCAACAGATAGCGGGCTACCGACAGCGCCGCGCGCCGAGCGTCTCGATGGGGAGGATTCTCGGCCGTACATACGGCCCGCACCTGCATGGCCAAGGCTGGGCTGGAGTGCTCCACCGCGTCGGCGATGTGCTGGTCCGCCCAAACCGCGCGAAGCCACGTCACGCAAGCAGAGGAGCCGTCGGAAGAGTGGTCATCCGGGTCAGGGCACGGAGGAACCGACAGAGACCGTCGGGCCACGGCACGCACGAGAGCGGTGGAACCGGCGCGGAAAACTGCGGGCCGAGCAACCACCGATGACCTCCATGGGCGAGGGGATGGGCGGCTGGTGCCGCCGCGCGGAGACGCGACGGCACCAGACCGAAGGTGACCTGGGGTTCGAGTCAGGCGTCAGGCGACATTGGTGGTGCAGGCGCCGCAGGTGGAACCGCAGTTGTCGTCGGTCAGGTTGACCAGACCTGCCGGGTCAGCGATCTCCACGAGCGAGACATCCAGGTCGAAGCCGTCTGATGCACCCGGAATCTGCGGGCGTACTTCGGTACGGCTGGGCACTACGGTGCTGCGCGTCATGCTGCACTCCTCTTCATCGTTGGTTGTTGCTGAGCTGGGCTGGAATGCCCACCAGGAGCCGCCAGAGGAGCTATGCCGGACGGCTGGCCCTCGGACCATCTCCTGGCCGCCCGGCACGAGGGGGCGCGGCCCGCACAGAAAGCTCTGGCCGGACCGCCCGCTCACGCCGGGAAGTCGTGTACGAGGGGCTGATCGAGCGGAGGCCGATCAATGCCCCATGAGGTAGGTGAGGGCCTGTGCCTTGAGACGATCAAGGCACAGCTCACATGCGTAGAAGGGGGCGTACTGCCCGTCCCACTGAACCGGGCCGAGCCAGATCACCCGCACTCCGGTCCGTTCGCAGCCGAGCCAGCAGTCACCGGTGATCCATGATGAATTCATCGAGGAACGGCCCTTCCCCCAGCTGGCCGAGACGGCCGATCCGGCAGCCTGGTATCTGGCGGTGCCGGCCCAGAGCTGAAACGGCGGACGGGCAGGGCCCAGAAGAAGCGAGGGCATCGCATCCGAGCTCTCACTCGTCGCCCTCGGTATGGAGTTCGGCCCAGACCTCTTTGCCCCGCAGACGTCCGCCTGCACTCTGAAGGTCACAGCCCCAGCGGTCGGCCACAGCCTCTACGAGGAACAGCCCGCGACCCGATTCGTCCTCCTCGCCCGCGTGGCTCAGCTCCGGCAGACGCGACGGTTCCTCGTCCACGATCCCGACGCGTACCCGTGTCGCAGTTGGCCGCCCGACAACGAAACAGACCTCGGGGCAAGGGGTATGCCTGGCGGCATTCGCGATCAACTCAGTGACGATCAGCTCGGCGCGGTCAGCGAGGACATCGAGGTGCCACATCCCGAGAACCCCCCGGACGAGTCTGCGTCCGGTCTCGGCCGTGGACGGCACGCACGGGAAGACTTCGCTGTAGGTGGGGTGGCTGGTGAGGACCGTCTCAACTGTCTTCTTCGGAACCGGCATGGGATGGAGCCTTCGTGTCATCTCGGCGCTCGCTCCACCCCTTGTGGCTTTTCAGGGGCGGACCGAGCCGTCAACAGCCGCTCGCGGGAAGTGGCCGACACCCAGATAACTCCGTTGTCCGGGGGGCTGGTTAGGGCGTTCAGGTGCTCGACCGACGGGCTCACCTAGGACGTTTTGACCTGCTCTTTACCTGGTGGGCAGGGAGCGTGCGGGCTACCGTGCCCGCATGGACGCGATCCGCAACACCGTCCTTGAGGCGTGGATGATCGAGCACGGATACAGCTCAAACAGCCTGGCCGACGCCGTGAACAGGGCTGTTGAAAAGCTGACGGGACACGTAGGCGGGCTCGACGGGTCATCGGTCCGGGCGTGGAAAGCGGGCCGAGTCACCTGGCCAAAGTCAGCAACACGTACCGCACTTGAGGTCGTCACCGGATTACCCGCCGTCGCCTTAGGGTTCGTGCCACGGGGCCGGCCTTCGCCCACCCCAGCGCCATCGCAGCAGGAGGAGCCCGAAATGAAGCGCCGTGCCCTCGTCGGCGGCATCGCAGCTGCGGCTGCCGCAGCAGCGTCCCCAGGGACCGCGTCACCGCGCCGAATCGGTATGAGCGACGTCAGCCGGCTGAACAAGCGCTTCGCTGAGATCATCGCCAGCGACCACCGCCACGGCGGGCAACCTGGCATCGAGGAGCGGGCCGCCGCGCTCGCCGACGAGGCGCTCAACCTCCAGAACGCAGGCAGTGCCACGCAGCGGGTTCGCAGCAGTCTCTACGCCTCCGGAGCGGCATTCCGCTCGTCTGCGATGTGGGCCGCCATCGACGGCCGGCGCTACGACGTCGCGAAGGCGCACATGCGCGAGGCCCAAGCCCTCGCGGAGATGTCGGGGGACCAGGCAATCAAGTTCCGCATCTGGAGTCACGCGGGCACCATGTACCGCCACATGGGCCGCCCCGCCGACGCGTGCGCTGCCAACGATGTCGCCCGCAATCTGCACCTCACCCGCCGTGACCCGCTGTTCGCGTCTCTCGGCCTGGCCCGCCAAGGCGCCATCCACGGTACGGCCCAGAACCGGACCGATACACGTCGCGCGTTCGAGCAGGCGCAGGACGCCATGCTGCGCGCCGATCCAGCCGACCACCGGCCGGTCTGGTTGCTCGCCTTCTACGACCAGGCCGAACTGGACTCCTTGGCCCTCTCCGCGTACCTGGCGCTCGGCGACTATCCAACCGCCGAGTACCACGCCCACCGCTGCCTGTCCTCGCTCCGGCCACACATGGCCAGGTCCCGGGCCATCACCACGACCCGTCTCGCACACGCCCTACTCGCCCAAGGCGCCGCCGAGGCCGCAACAACCACCGCGATGAAAGTCCCCGTAGACGCCGCCACCCGCCACGCCCGCGTGTCGCGCATGCTCCAAGAGTTCGGGGCCGCGCTCCGCGCCACCACCCCGCGCAGCACCACCGTCCAGAATTGGACCGAGCACACCACCACCTGGAAGACGGCCGCATGACCACGGCACTCGCCCCCGAGCTGCGCACTTTCACCAACCTGGACACCGCTCGCGGCGACCTCCTCGACGTGTACGCCGAGGTACGCGCCCCGCTGCTGCACCTGCCGAACTACGCGGTGACCGCGTTCGGCGAACGCATCGACCGGCATTCCACAGAACCAGGCTTTACGGCTGTCCTCGCATACGCGGCCGGCCAACCGGTCGGCTACGCGTACAGCAACACCATCGAGCACGGGGACCGCTACTGGCAGCGCACCAGCCCGACGCCGGCGGAGAAGTACACGAAGCGCCCGGCCGCGGCTTTGAAGGAGATCGGCGTGCACCCGGCCTGGCGCAAGACCGGCACGGCCCGCCGCATCCACGACGCCCTCCTCGCCACACGTGACGAGCCGCACGTCACGCTCATGGTCAACTCGGCCGCTGGGGACGGAAAGGTCCACTCGCTCTACAAGTCGTGGGGGTACGAGGACATAGGGCAGAGCCAGCCGTCACCAGCCTCACCTGTGCTTACCGTCATGATCCACACCAACCGTTGACCACCACGGAGGTTGGGAATGGCGGAGCAGGTGCGTGTACGCGCGCAGCGTGAAGCCGGGGCCGGAGTGGCCCAGAGAGCGCCTTGCACCTCAGCAGCCCACGGCGCGTTGGCGATCGAAAGTAAAGAGGAGAGCGATGTCCTCCCTCCGCGTTCGAGCTTGCGGACCACACCGACGGACACAGCGGCGGCCTCGGCTAACTGCTCCTGGGTCATGGCGCCGCGGAGCGCCTTCATGCGCTCCGCGGTGGTGTACTCAGACCACTGCATGATCTAGAACCTCCGCGTAATGGGCTCCACACGGACAGTACTGGGTGAGCAGTGGTGCCGACAGGTTTTGGCTGGACTGCAGTTGGGCTTACGTGACGGACGCCGCCGTCAAGCCGAGAAGTGCCTCCAGCTCGGCCACCGCGGTGTCCTCGTCCGTCGCGTGGACGGTGGCGATGCCCAGCTCGGCGGCCGGCGGGAGGTTGATCGCGTGATCATCCACGAAAACGCACCGCTCGGCCGGGAGGCCGATGAGATCGAGGGCGAGCTGATAGATGGACGGGTCGGGCTTGGCCAGCCCTACCAGCTCGGACACGACGTGTACGTCGAACACGTCCCAGACGCCGACATGTTCGTACGGGTTGAATGGGTCGAGGCCGAAGCTGTTGGACAGCAATGCGAGCCGATGGCCGGCCGCACGCGCGGAGCGGGCGAGCGCGTCCATCCGGCGAGAGACGGGCACCTCCGCCCAGGCCCGCCCCATCAGGTTCACCGGATCCACGTGCTCCCCGAGAAGAGCGGCCGTGCCCTGGTTCCACTCGGTCTGCCCTATCTCGCCGATCTCCAACGCCGTGTAGAGGCGGCGCCCTTCGGGGTGATCGTTGAGGGTGCTGCGCCACGCCCCGGGCGCCAGCCCTTCGGATACGCACCAGGCGCGGTGGACGTCGACCGGGCTGGCGGTGAGCACTCCGGCGAAGTCGAGGATCAGGCCACGCTCCTCACGCCCGCTGGCGACCCCTCTGCTGTGCGACATCCGGCGATTCTCCCCTTCCGCAGGTGGTCTCCAAGGGACGCTACCGCGCGGCGTTGCGGCCGCGTGCAGAGCCCACCACTGTCACCGCTCCCGGGTAGTCAGCAGAGTGTGTTCACGCTCCAGTCCTTGCTCTCATTCGATGCGCTGCGTCCAGTGCACCGAGCCAGGATCGCTGGCGCTGTCGCACGCACGCCGCGTTCGGCCCCTCTACGAGGCCCGCGCCCCGCCGGGCCCCACCACCACCGGCAGCCTCAGCTCCGGACAGCCCCGGCCGCCCCGGCCGTCCCCGTCGCCCCAGTCACCCCGCCGGCCCCTCCCGGACGCCACCCCGGATCGCGCCCCGTCACCGCCAGCAGGCGCTCGAAAGCGGTAGCCCCCTCCTCCACCGGGAACGGCTCACCGAACACCTTCATCTCCCGGGCCTGCGGAGCCAGCGCCGCCAGCCCCGGCCCCAGTTCGTCGAGCACGCGCTCCTCCGGCACGAAGTCCGCGCCCGTCGCCCGCGCCAGGTCCCAGGCGTGCACGGTCAGGTCGCCGAGCACCATGAGCCCCACCGTCCGGGCCGGCAGCCCCATCTGCCCGGTCGTGCCCTCCTCGACGCCCGGCACGCTCCACGCCTCCACCAGCCGGGCCGTCTCGGCACCGAACCTGGCCCGCCAGTCACCCGCCACGAACTCCGGCACCTGGCCGAAATCCACCTTCTCGCGGGCCGCGAGGGCCTGGAAGTTCACCACCACCTGGAACAGGTGGTTCACCAGCGCCCGCACGTCGTACTCGGCGCAGGGCGTACCACCGCCCAGCTGCCCGTCGTCGATCCCCCGCACGACGGGCAGGGCCCGGTCCGCGGCGGCTTCCAGCAGTTCACCGATCGTCTGTGTCATGCCTCCACCCTGCGCCCGCGCACCGCCCGACGTCTTGAAGAAACACGACACACGACAGGCGTGTGGAGGACGCGGGACTAAAATCAGGCCATGGCCGCAGGACCCCGCCGCGACACCCGGGGCATCGTCGACGCCCCGGACCTGTTCGCGCACGTGCGCTTCCGCCGCCGCGAGCCCGCCGCCGGGCTGCGCCCGTATCTGGAGCACTACTGGCTGATCGACTGGGACCTCACCGAGCCGTACGCCGCCCATGTCGTCCCGCATCCGTCGGTGAACCTGGTCTTCCAGCGGTACGAGGCCGGGGACGGCGCCCGGGAGCGGTCCGGGTACGCCGAGGTCGCGGGCGTCGACCCCGGGCTGTTCGCCCGGAAGCTGGCCGGGCGCGGCCGGGTCTGCGGGGTGCAGTTCCGGCCCGGCGGGTTCCGCCCGTTCGCACCCGGGCACCCGGTGTCCGCGTGGACCGGGCTGCGGTCCGACGCCGCCGGGGCGCTACGGCTGCCGCCGCCTGTCCGGGCCGTCCTGGACCCGGACGACGAGGACGCGCGGGTCGCGGCGCTGGACGCCTTCCTGCTGGCCCTGGAGCCCCGCCCCGATCCTCGGGCGACGCTGGCCATGGCCGTCGTCGACCGGGTGCGCACGGACCGCACGGTGCTCCGGGCCGACCATCTCGCCCGGGACGCGGGGCTCTCCGCCCGCGCCCTGCAACGGCTCTTCGCCGCGTATGTCGGCGTCGGCCCCAAGTGGGTCATCCTCCGCTACCGCGTCCACGAGGCGCTGGAACGCGCCGGGTCCGACCCGGCCGTCGACTGGGCGCGGCTCGCGGCGGACCTCGGCTACAGCGACCAGGCCCATCTGGTGCGGGACTTCACCGCGACGGTGGGCGTGCCCCCGACCGCGTACGCTCCGCGCTGACGGCGCGCGGGCGTCCGCACGCCCCGCGCGAAGCCCGGAGCATCCCCCGTACACCTCGCACGCCCCGTATGCCCCGTGCACCTCGTGCCCGACAGCCCCCACAGCCCTCGCGGCCCCCGCCTGCCCCGCAGCCCCGCCGGACCCCGCCAAATCCCTGGCAGGCCGTCCCGCCCCGGTGGCATCCTGACCGGGTGAACGGACCCGAGATCACTCTCGAAGTAGCCCCTGAGCTGCGACTCTTCGCCCCGCACGACCGCCGCGGCGGGCCCACACCCCTCGTCACGGACGGCTCCTCGACCCTCGGCCATGTCATCGAGTCCCTCGGCGTCCCGCTCACCGAAGCCGGAACGCTCCTGGTGAACGGCGCCCCGGTGGCCCGCTCGCATGTGCCCGGCCCCGGCGAGCACGTCGACGTACGCGCAGTGGAACGCCCCCAGCAGGTCCCCGGCGCACCCCTGCGCTTCCTGCTCGACGTCCATCTCGGCACGCTGGCCCGCCGGTTGCGGCTCCTGGGCGTCGACGCGGCGTACGAGAGCGAGGACATCGGCGACCCCGCCCTGGCCGCCCTCTCCGCACGGGAGCGGCGGGTCCTGCTCTCCCGGGACCGCGGGCTGCTGCGCCGCCGCGAGATCTGGGCCGGGGCGTACGTCTACAGCGACCGCCCCCCGGAGCAGCTCCGCGACGTCCTCGGCCGCTTCGCTCCGGCCCTGGCCCCGTGGACCCGCTGCACCGCGTGCAACGGCACGCTGGCCGGGGCGGCGAAGGACTCCGTGAGCGGACTGCTCGAACACGGCACCCAGGAGGCGTACGACGTGTTCGCCCAGTGCACCGCGTGCTCCCGGGTGTACTGGCGCGGCGCCCATCACGGCCACCTGGAGACGATCGTTTCCGAGGCGATGGCCGAGTTCGGGGGCGCGCCGGCCTGAGAGCTTTCCCGCGCGGCCTTCCCGCACAGCTCTCCCGCAGGGGCTTCCCGCACGGCTTCCCGCAGCGGCTTCCGGACGGATCGTGCCGACCGGGCGCGTGAGCCGCGGGCCTCGCGCGCTCTGCCGGTCGTGCCCTCCCGCGCACGGGGTGCGCCGCGCCGCCTGCCTATCCTTCTCCCCGTACCCGATGAGCAGTCCGAGGGAGATCGTCATGGCCGCCACCCCCATCGCCGTCGTCACCGGCGCGAGCAGCGGCATCGGCGCCGCCACCGCCCGTACGCTGGCCGCCGCGGGCTTCCGGGTCGTGCTGACCGCCCGCCGCAAGGACCGCGTCGAGGCGCTGGCCGCCGAGATCACCGAGGCCGGTCACCAGGCGACGGCCTACCCCCTGGACGTCACCGACCGCGCGGCGGTCGACGAGTTCGCCACCGCGTTCCGCTCCCTCGCCGTCCTCGTCAACAACGCGGGCGGGGCGCTCGGGGCCGACCCCGTCGCGACCGGCGACCCCGCCGACTGGCGCCAGATGTACGAGACCAACGTGATCGGCACGCTCAACGTCACCCAGGCCCTGCTGCCCGCCCTCACCGCGAGCGGCGACGGCACGATCGTGATCCTCTCCTCCACCGCGGCGCTGTCCGCGTACGAGGGCGGCGGCGGTTACGTGGCGGCCAAGCACGGCGAGCACGTCCTGGCCGAGACCCTGCGGCTGGAGATCGTCGGCACCCCGGTCCGCGTCATCGAGGTGGCCCCCGGCATGGTCAGGACCGAGGAGTTCGCCACCACCCGCTTCCGCGGCGACACGGAGAAGGCCGCCAAGGTCTACGCGGGCGTCGACGCACCGCTCACCGCCGAGGACGTGGCCGACACGATCGGCTGGGCCGTCACCCGCCCCAGCCACGTCAACATCGACCTCCTGGTGGTCCGCCCCCGCGCCCAGGCCTCCAACACGAAGGTCCACCGCACCGGGTGAAGCCGAATCGCCCCTTCGGGGGCGGGGTGACGCCCCGCTCGGCGACGAGCACCGGGGGGGGGCGTGCGGGGTGGTCGTGCGGGGTGATCGCGCAGCGCGCTCCGGGCGTCAGCGCCGCCACCTCCCAGCTGGGCAGGTCGGCCTCGCGGGCGGTTCCGTAGTCCGTGGTGAGGCGCAGCCGGGTCGTGAGGCCGAGGAAGGTCGCCACCCGTACAGAGCCGGCGCGGGAGCCTCCCGCCGGCCGGCGCGCGCCGGGCGCCCCCGGCGCGCGGGCCCTCGTCCCGGGCGCCCCCGGCCGCGTCGTGTTAGGAAGGAAGCGCCCCCGGCCGCCGTACCGGCCGAAAGCCCACGAGGGAGCGGTGCGCGATGAAGCTGGTGGTGCAGGAGTTCCTGACGCTCGACGGCGTCTCCCAGGGCCCCGGGTCCCCCGACGAGGACACCAGCGACGGGTTCACCCGGGGCGGCTGGTTCGTGCCGCATTTGGACGAGGAGTTCGAGCGGCAGGCGGGCGAGTGGCTCGGCGAGGCGGACGCCTTCCTGTTCGGCCGGCGCACCTACGAGAACTTCGCCCGGGACTGGCCGCGCATGACCGACCACCCCTTCGCCGGCATCCTGAACGGCCTGCCGAAGTACGTGGCCTCGAACACGCTGACCGAGGCCACGTGGGACCCGACCACAATCCTCTCCGGCGACATCCCCGCCCAGGTGGCCGAGGTGAAGCGGCGCCCCGGCCGGGACCTCCAGATCCACGGCAGCGCCCGCCTGGCGCAGTCGCTGCTGGCCGCGGGCCTGGTCGACGAACTGCGCCTGGCCATCGCCCCGGTCGTGGTGGGCGAGGGCCGCAGACTGTTCCCGGACGGCGGCGCCCCGGCCGGCCTGCGGCTCCTCAGCCACCGGACGACCCCGGCCGGGGTCTCCGTACACGTCTTCACGGCCACGGGACCACCGGACTACGCGACGTACGGGGGCGGGGCGTAGCCGGACTCAGCCCTTCACGCACACCAGCTGCTTGAGCTTCGCGACGACCTGGACCAGGTCCCGCTGCTGATCGATGACCTGCTCGATCGGCTTGTACGCTCCGGGGATCTCGTCCACGACACCGGAGTCCTTACGGCACTCCACGCCCTGCGTCTGCTCCTCCAGGTCCTTGGTGGAGAAGCGCTTCTTCGCCGCGTTCCGGCTCATCCGGCGCCCCGCGCCGTGCGACGCCGAGTTGAAGGACTTCTCGTTGCCGAGGCCCTTCACGATGTACGAACCGGTGCCCATGGACCCCGGGATGATCCCGAAGTCGCCGGACCCCGCCCGGATCGCGCCCTTGCGGGTGACCAGCAGGTCCATGCCCTCGTACCGCTCCTCCGCCACGTAGTTGTGGTGGCAGGAGATGACCTGCTCGAAGGTGACCCGGGCCTTCTTGAACTCCTTGCGGACCACGTCCTGGAAGAGTCCCATCATGATCGCCCGGTTGAACTTCGCGTACTCCTGCGCCCAGAAGAGGTCGTTGCGGTACGCGGCCATCTGCGGGGTGTCCGCGATGAAGACCGCCAGGTCGCGGTCGATCAGGCCCTGGTTGTGCGGCAGCTTCTGTGCCTGGCCGATGTGGAAGTCGGCCAGCTCCTTGCCGATGTTCCGCGAGCCGGAGTGCAGCATCAACCAGACAAAACCGGTCTCATCGAGACAGAACTCGATGAAATGATTACCTGATCCGAGCGTTCCCATCTGCTTCGTGGCACGCTCCTGACGGAATTTGACCGCATCGGCGATCCCCCCGAACCGCCCCCAGAAGTCGTCCCATCCCGACGTCGGGAACCCGTGCAGCTTCCCCGGGTCCACCACGTCGTCGTGCATCCCCCGGCCGACCGGAATGGCCTGCTCGATCTTGGAACGCAGCCGCGACAGGTCGCCGGGAAGGTCGTTCGCGGTGAGGGACGTCCGGACGGCCGACATCCCGCAGCCGATGTCCACCCCGACCGCCGCCGGGCACACAGCGCCCTGCATCGCGATCACCGACCCGACCGTCGCCCCCTTGCCGAAGTGGACGTCCGGCATGACGGCGAGGCCCTTGATCCACGGCAGCGTGGAGACGTTGCGCAGCTGCTGCATCGCCACGTCCTCGACCGACGCGGGGTCCGCCCACATCCGGATGGGAACCTTCGCTCCGGGCACCTCTACGTACGACATAACTCCTCGATTCCCCCGAAAAGACTGAAAGCGCAAAACCGGTGCCAAGATCGGCAAACCTGTCGGCCGACCGGCATTCACAGCGGCGCGTGCGATACACATTGTGTCCATCGGCCGCCTTCGGGCGGCAACCCGTTTTCCGTACCGAAGGGAGCCTGAAACGGTGCGAGACATGGCGTACGTACCCGGCGTCGCGCTTCTGGCAGCGCTCGTCGTCGGCTGCAGCGCCGGCTCCGACAGCAACGCGAACGGCGCCGACAGCAAGGCGGGCAGCCCGACGGTCACCCCCGCACCCCCGGGCAAGTACGAGACCCTGCCCGCCCCCTGCCGCGCCGTGCCGCGCGGCACGCTGAAGGACCTGCTGCCGGGCGCCGCGGAACTGCCCGGGGACCAGCAGGAGAAGGTGTTCCGGGGATCGGCGTCCGTCACGTACGACACCGACCGCAAGGTCGGCTGCAGCTGGAAGTCCGACGCGCCGAACGCCACCCGGAGCCTCTCCATCGACTTCGAGCGCGTCGTCTCGTACGACCCCGCGGTCAGCGACGACGACCGCGCCGACACGGTCTACGCGAAGAAGGCGAAGGCCGCCGGCCTGTCGTCGTCGACGGCCCCCGGGCCGGACGCGGAGAAGAACACCGGGGCCACGGGCGAAAAGGAGAAGGGCAAGGGCGCCGACGCGGAGAAGACGGAGGGCGTCACGGCCTCGGCGGCCCCCTCCTCCTCGTCCTCACCCTCCGGAGACGGCGGCGGAGACGGCAGCGGGGGCGGCGACGGGGGTGGCGGCACCGGCCCGGAGGGCGCCCTTCCCTCCCGCGTCCTCGACAACCTCGGAGATGCCGCGTTTCTGCACAATCTGCCCACACGGGCAGGTTCCACCGCACAGCGCCGCACGGTGAGCGTGGTATTCCGCACATCGAACGTGGTCGTGACCGTCCGGTACGCCGAGCAGCCGGCCCTCGTCACCCAGGTGCCCGACACCAGGGAACTCCAGGAGAAGGCCCAGGCACTGGCCCGGAAGCTGGCCGAGACGCTCAGCGAATAGACCCCGCCCGACGGGCCCCCACCGGCCGGATGCCGGTCCCAGGGGGCCCTCGGCGGCGACACGGGACGGCCTCCGGCCGTCGTACGGTGGCTGTCCTAAAGACGCACCGACCCGCTGAAGACGCACCGACCCGCTACCGAGCCCACCCGTACACCGCACGAACCGAGACCTCCAGCACCGAGAGCTCCGTGCCATCCGAGTGAAGGAACCATGCACCGATCAGCCCCGCGCCTGTCCCGCATCCTCGCCTGCGCCGCCGTTCCGGTGATGCTCGTAGCCGTCGGCTGCTCGTCGGACTCCGGCTCCGACAGCAAGAAGAACGCGGGCTCCTCGTCGTCCGGCACCGCCAGCGCCAAGCCCACGGAGCCCACCGTCGAAGCGGCGAGGTTCGCCGATCTGCCCGACCCGTGCGCCTCGATCGACAAAAAGACGATCAAGGACCTGGTGCCCGGGGCGAAGAAGAAGAACGGGACGGCAGGCCGGTCCAACGACCTGGCGGCCCGCGGCAGTTGCTCCTGGAACGGCCTGGACGACAAGGGCGTCGACGGCTCGCAGTACCGCTGGCTGGACGTCGGCTTCACCCGCTTCGATTCGGACCAGTCGCTGGGCAGCGGCGCCAAGCGCGCCACCGCCGAGTACGCGAAGCAGGTCACCAAGGCGAAGGCCTCCGAGGGGGCCGAGAAGGTCGCCGCCGAGCCCACCGCCGGCATCGGCGAGGAGGCCACCACCGTGACCTACGGCCTCAGCAAGACGGACGAGGACTTCGCGTACGCCACCGTCGTGGCCCGCACGGGCAATGTCGTCGTCACTCTGACGTACAACGGCGCGGGTTACGCGGGCGCCAAGACGCCGTCGTCCGCGAGCATCGTCAAGGGCGCCCACAAGGCGGCGAAGGAAGCGGTCGCCGCTGTCGCCGAAACCGACGACGCCAAGGTCACGCCCCCGGCGAAGGGCGGCTCCGACGACAGCAAGAAGGACAGCACGAAGGACAGCACGAAGGACGCGGCCAAGGGCAGCGACAGCGACAGCGACGACCCCAAGTCGACGGCGAAGCCGAAGGCGAAGTCGAGCTGACGCCCCGCCCCGGCGTCCGGACGCACCACGTGACCTGAGCGGCCCACCCCGCCGGCCGGACGCACCCCCTCCCACCACCGCTTTTCCCGCGCCCGGCCCCCCTTGGGGCCGGGTTTCGCACGTTGGGGCACGCTCCGGAATATGCGGCTGTCACCTTCATGCCAACTCTCTCCCCGTTCCGTTCGGATCGCGGTGGGCGCGGTTACGCTCCACGGCGAACCTCGAGGAAAGGCAAGGGAATTGCGCCATCGAATCGCACTCGCCGCCGCACTCACGACCGGCCTTCTCGCGCTCACGGCCGCCTCCGCCACCGCGGCGCCGAGCGAGGTGGGGAAGACGGCGTCCGGCGACGCCCGAGCCTGCGCGGACGTGAAGCTGTCCGGCGCCCTGCCCGTACCGCCCGCGGGCATGTCCGTGCGGCAGGACGTCTCCATCGGCCCCGACTGCACTCCGGTGCTCGGCCCCGCACGGCTGGTGCCGAAGGCCGGCCCGGCGGTGAACGCGCAGGCGGCTCCGGCCGCCGCCGCCCTGGTCGACCGGCAGGTCCGGAGCTGGTCGGAGATGTACGACTGCTGCAACATCCGGATGACGGGCCTCTACACGACGTCCGACTGGAGCTCCGACGGCACCGTGGTCACCGCCTCCTCCACCGACGCGACCCAGCAGTGGAACCGTGAACCGTGGAACGCGGGCTGGTCGCTGAAGTCCTCGGGCAAGTCCGCCGACTGCGTCGCGAACTGCGCGGTCTCCACCAACGTGGCCAACGCCTCGTTCTCCTACCAGGGGATTTTCGACCCGACGGGCACCGTCTACGCCAACACACACCGTTCCACCGTGGCGCTCAAGGCCGACGGGACCGCGTCCTGCACCTTCGAGGTCGACCTGAAGAACACCTTCGTCGGCTGGAACTGGCAGCGCGGCTGCGAGTGACTCTTCGGCGGTGGCGACCCCCCATGCCGCCACCGCCGAAGCCCCCGCCCCCACGGAAGCCCGGCCCCGCCCAAGCCCGGCCCCACTGAAGCCCGGTCGCCGCCGGAACCACGGCCCCCGCCGAAGCCACGGCCCCCGCCGAAGCTCCCGCCGCCCCCCGAAGTCCCGGTCTTTCAGGCCGGTTTACTCCGCTCTCCGCCGGATCGCCCCGAGCCCGCCCGACCCCGAGAACAGCCTGACGGCTCCTCCCCGCGCAACGCGACTCGCACACATGTGCCAGGCTGTGCCATCGCCGGGCGTCCGATGTCCGGCCGAAAAACAACGCCGGCCGCCGAAGCCGGGTCCGGGTACAGAGGTCGGGGAGGGGATCGCGCGTGGCCGCGATGCAGCTGACACGCACGCACCGCATACTCATCGGGGTCGTCATCGCCGGTGCGGTGCTCATCGCCGCGATCGGTTTCGCGGGTTCCTACGCCGCCGTGCGCGAACTCGCGGAGGACAAGGGCTTCGGGTCGTTCTCCCTGGTCTTCCCCATCGGCATCGACGCGGGCATCTGCGTCCTGCTCGCCCTGGACCTCCTGCTCACCTGGATGCGGATCCCGTTCCCGCTGCTGCGCCAGACGGCGTGGCTGCTGACCGCCGCGACGATCGCGTTCAACGGCGCCGCCTCCTGGCCCGACCCGCTGGGCACCGCGATGCACGCGGTGATCCCGGTGCTGTTCGTCGTCTCCGTCGAGGCCGCCCGGCACGCGGTCGGCCGGATCGCGGACATCACGGCCGACAAGCACATGGAGGGCGTGCGCCTCACGCGCTGGCTGCTCTCCCCCGTCCCCACGTTCAAGCTGTGGCGGCGGATGAAGCTGTGGGAGCTGCGCAGTTACGAGCAGGTCATCAAGCTCGAACAGGACCGGCTGATCTACCAGGCCCGGCTCCAGGCCCGTTTCGGCCGCAGTTGGCGGCGCAAGGCCCCGGTCGAGGCGATGATGCCGCTGCGCCTGGCGAAGTACGGCGTCCCGCTCGCCGAGACCGCCCCGGCCGGGCTCGCCGCCGCCGGCATCGAACCGGCTCTGCTGCCGCCGGTGCCCGTCGAGGCCGACCGCCCGAAGGCCGAACTGCGCCCCGCCGGGCCGGACCGGGCCGCCGAGCCCGTTCACGCCGAGTTGCCGTACGGACCGCAGCCCGGCACCGAGCACGGGCAGCAGGACGGCCAGGAGCACGGCCAGCAGGACGGCCACGGGCACGGCCGGCACGACCAGGGCCGGCACCCGGAGGACGCCCAGCCCCAGCCCCAGCCCCAGCCCCAAGAGCCCCACCCCGCCTCGCTCCAGAAGCAGGACCCGCCCGTCCCGCCCACCCACGACAGCCCCTGGTTCGCCGCGCAGAAGCTGCCGGACAACGGCCACGAGAGCGCGTACGACCCGCAGCACGTCGAGGGCCCGGAGCCGGGCCCGGTCCAGATCCCCGCGGGCCCCGGCCGCACCCGGCCGCTCGGTGACGTCGGCACGATCGGCGCGCTCCCGCACCCCCGCCAGGAGGAGCAGGCCCCCGAGCCGCCGGAGGTCCCCGATCCGGAGGAGGCCCCGCAGGTGGAGCAGTGGCCCATGGAGGACACCGACTTCGCCCGGGAGGCGTACGAGGTGTTCAGCGAGTACACCGACGCGCAGGGGCAGTACCCGTCCGTGGAGGTCCTGGACATCCACCTCGCCGACACGCGCAACGTCCGCCACCCGCGCTCGACGGAGCTGCTCCAGCAGCTGATGCCGCAGTTCAGGGACGCCTACGCGCAGCGGCCGACCGCCGAGCAGCCCGCCTGAGGCACCGGCGTACGACAGACGGCGGAGGGCCGCCGCCCGGGAGTGGTTCCCGGGCGGCGGCCCTCCGCCGTTGTCAGGGTGTTACGCGCCCAGCAGCCTGCGCACCCGGTCCGCCCCCACCGCGAGCAGCAGCGTGGGCAGGCGGGGCCCCGTGTCGCGGCTGACGAGCAGCCGGTAGAGCAGCGCGAAGAAGGACCGCTGCGCGGCCTTCAGCTCGGGCGTCGGCCTGGCGTCCGGCTCCAGGCCCGCCAGCACCTTCGGCACCCCGTAGACGAGCGTGGTGAGCCCGTCCAGCGACCAGTGCGAGTCCAGCCCCTCCAGGAGGAGGCGCAGCGACTCCCGGCCCTGGTCGTCGAGCGAGCCGAGCAGCTCCTTGTCGGGCTCGTCCCGGACGATGGTGCGGGCCTCGGCCGGGACCTGGGTGGTGATCCAGTTCTCGGCGCGGTCGAGGCGGGGGCGGGCCTCGTCCAGCGAGGTCAGCGGGTTGTCCGGGTCCAGCTCGCCGAGGATGCGCAGCGTCTGGTCCTCGGCGCCGGCGGTGATGTCGGCGACCGAGGCGAGCGTCCGGTACGGCAGCGGGCGCGGGGTGCTCGGGAGCTCCCCGGCCGCCGTGCGGACGGCACGGGAGTACGCGGCGGCGTCGGCGGGCAGCACCGTGCCGTCGGCGACCTTGCGGCCCAGCGAGTCCCACTCGTCGTACAGCCGCTGGATCTCCTGGTCGAAGGCGATCTTGAACGACTGGTTGGGCTTGCGGCGGGCGTAGAGCCAGCGCAGCAGCGGCGCCTCCATGATCTTCAGCGCGTCGGCCGGGGTGGGCACCCCGCCCTTGCTGGAGGACATCTTGGCCATGCCGGAGATGCCGACGAAGGCGTACATGGGCCCGATGGGCTGGACGCCGTCGAAGACCTCGCGGACGATCTGGCCGCCGACGACGAAGGAGGAGCCGGGCGAGGAGTGGTCGACGCCGCTGGGCTCGAAGATCACGCCCTCGTAGGCCCAGCGCATCGGCCAGTCGACCTTCCACACGAGCTTGCCGCGGTTGAACTCGCTGAGGCGGACCGTCTCGGCGTAGCCGCAGGCCGAGCAGGTGTAGTTCAGCTCGGTCGTGTCGTCGTCGTAGGAGGTGACGACGGTGAGGTCCTTCTCGCAGTTGCCGCAGTAGGGCTTGTACGGGAAGTAGCCGGCGGTGTTGCCGCTGCCGTCGTCCTCGTCGGCGGCGCCGGAGCCCTCGGCGGCCTCCAGCTCGGCCTCGTCGACCTTCTTCTGCTGCTGCGGCTTCTTGCCGCCCTTGTTCTGCGGGCCGCCGGCCGGGTCCTTCTTGGTGCGGTAGCGGTCCAGGACGGCGTCGATGTCGGCGCGGTGCTTCATCGCGTGCAGGATCTGCTCGCGGTAGGTCCCGGCGGTGTACTGCTCCGTCTGGCTGATGCCGTCGTACTCGACGCCCAGCTCGTCCAGGGCCGCCGTCATGGCGGCCTTGAAGTGCTCGGCCCAGTTCGGGTGCGCGGAGCCGGGCGGGGCGGGCACCGAGGTCAGCGGCTTGCCGATGTGTTCGCCCCAGGTCGCCTGGTCGACCCCGGGGATGCCCTCCGGGACCTTGCGGTAGCGGTCGTAGTCGTCCCAGGAGATCAGGTGGCGCACGGTGTGCCCGCGGCGGCGGATCTCGTCGGCGACCAGGTGCGGGGTCATGACCTCGCGGAGGTTGCCGAGGTGGATCGGGCCCGACGGGGACAGGCCGGAGGCGACGACGACCGGTTTGCCAGGCGCACGACGCTCCGATTCGGCGATGACATCGTCCGCGAAGCGGGAGACCCAGTCGGTCTCGGTGCTGGTCTGACTCTCGGCCACGGTCGGCACGTCCTTCTCTCGTCTGTCGTTTCCCGATGGGGTACGGACCATTCTCCCAGCTACACCCAGCAGCGCGAAAACGGCTTTACGCCCCGTGGGATACTGGGGAGATCCCTTGGACACCCAAGAGAGCCCCTCGTACCCCCTACGGAAACGGCAGCCAGACATGGCCTCGGTCCCTTCCCTCGCTTCCACGCTCCAGCAGCAGCTGGCGGACGCCCTGACGGCAGCGCTGCCGGATGCCGGCGCCGCGGACCCGCTGCTGCGACGTAGCGACCGGGCCGACTTCCAGGCCAACGGCATCCTGGCGCTCGCCAAGAAGCTCAAGGGCAATCCGCGGGAGCTGGCCGCCCAGGTCACCGACGCCCTCCCGGCGGGCGGGCCGATCAAGGACATCGAGGTCTCCGGGCCCGGCTTCCTCAACATCACGCTCACCGACCGGGCGATCGTCGAGACGCTGGCCGCCCGGGCGGCGGACGGCGAGGGCCGGCTCGGCGTGCCGCTGAAGGACGACGCCGGGACGACCGTCATCGACTACGCCCAGCCGAACGTGGCCAAGGAGATGCACGTCGGCCACCTGCGGTCGGCGGTCATCGGCGACGCCGTGGTCAGGATCCTGGAGTTCACCGGCGAGAACGTGGTGCGGCGCCACCACATCGGCGACTGGGGCACCCAGTTCGGCATGCTCATCCAGTATCTGATCGAGCACCCCGGCGCGCTGAAGCACGAGGGCGGCGCGAGCGACGGTGAGGCGGCGATGTCGACGCTGAACCGGGTCTACAAGGAGTCGCGGGCCCTGTTCGACTCCGACGAGGAGTTCAAGGCCCGGTCCCGGGACCGGGTGGTGGCCCTCCAGGCCGGGGATCCCGAGACGCTGGAGCTGTGGCACCGCTTCGTCGACGAGTCGAAGATCTACTTCCACTCGGTGTTCGACAAGCTCGACATGGAGATCCACGACCCGGACATCGTCGGTGAGTCCGGCTACAACGACATGCTGGAGGAGACCTGCCGCATCCTGGAGGAGACGGGCGTCGCCGTCCGCTCCGAGGGTGCGCTGTGCGTGTTCTTCGACGATGTGCTGGGCCCGGACGGCAACAAGGTCCCGCTCATCGTGAAGAAGACGAACGGCGGCTACGGCTACGCGGCGACCGACCTCTCCGCGGTCCGGAACCGGGTGCGGGACCTCAAGGCGGACACCCTGCTGTACGTGGTGGACGCACGGCAGTCGCTGCACTTCCGGATGGTCTTCGAGACGGCCCGCCGGGCGGGCTGGCTGAACGACGACGTCAAGGCCGTGCAGCTCGCGTTCGGCACGGTCCTCGGCAAGGACGGCAAGCCGTTCAAGACCCGTGAGGGCGAGACCGTGCGGCTGGAGGACCTCCTCGACGAGGCGGTCACCCGGGCCACGGCGGTCGTCCGGGACAAGGCCGACAAGGTGGGCCTGTCCGAGGAGGAGATCGTCGAGAACGGCCGGTACGTCGGCATCGGCGCCGTGAAGTACGCGGACCTGTCGACCTCCGCCGTGCGGGACTACAAGTTCGACCTGGACCAGATGGTGGCGCTGCACGGCGACACGTCGGTGTACCTCCAGTACGCGTACGCCCGGATCCAGTCGATCCTGCGCAAGGCGGGGGACGCGGTCCCGGCCGCCCACCCGGAGCTGGAGCTGGCCCCGGCGGAGCGGGCGCTCGGTCTGCACCTGGACCAGTTCGGCGAGGTCCTCGCCGAGGTCGGGGCTGGCTACGAGCCGCACAAGCTGGCCGCGTATCTCTACCAGCTGGCGTCGCACCTGACCACGTTCTACGACCAGTGCCAGGTGCTCAGCCCGGACAACGCCCCGGAGGTCGTCGAGAACCGGCTCTTCCTCGTCGAGCTGACCGCCCGGACCCTGCACCAGGGGATGGCGCTGCTGGGCATCCGGACGCCCGAGCGGCTCTGATCCCGCACCCGGCTGTACGTACGTCGGCCCCGGTCACCGTCACAGGTGCCGGGGCCGACGCGCGCGGTCCGGCCCGGGTCAGGGGGCGGTGAGTTCCACGACGACGTCGTAGACCGCCGGGTTCGGGGTGACCGGCCGCACGGTCTGCTCGCGCGCGGCCTGGGTACGGGAGGCGAAGTCGGGGTCGGCGGTGGCGGCCTCCCACGCCTCCTGGCTCTCCCAGTGGGAGACGTTGACGAGCTGGAAGCGGGAGTCCGAGGAGCGGGCCCGGTGCATCCGCGAGTCGATGAAGCCCGGCTTCTCCCGCATGAGGCGGGCTCGCTCCTCCCACTTCCCGACGAACGCGTCGAGCTCGTCGGCGGAAATCTCGAAGACGTTGATGAAGGTGACGGCCGAGTCCGGCGTGCCGTCGGCCGGGAGGTTCTCTGTGGTCATACCCAAAGCCTAAGCAACGGGCCGGAGTTGAGCGTCGCCGCCCGCTGCGGGGCGGTCGCGTCACCGCCTGCTGCGGCGCGGTCGCGGCACCGCCCGCTGCGGCGCGGTCGCAGAACTTCCTGCCGCGGCGCTGCGGCGCTGCGGTTGCGGGGCCGCCTACTGCGGGCGGCCCAGCGCCCACCCCGACACGTCGGCGAGGCGTCCGCGCCACAGCGGCAGGGAGACCGGGCTCATCGCCCCGCCGGCGAGGGTGACGTCCCGCAGATGGATCCAACGGGGCAGCCGGGACGCCCCCGTCTCGTCCTCCTCGGCACGCAGTTCCCGTACGCCCTGGTCGACCGTCTCGGGGAACTCGGCGAGCAGATTGGCCCCCTCCCCCTCGACCTGGCGCAGGCTCCTCGCCCACTCGGCCTTCCACTGTTCGTGCCCGATGACGTCCCCGTGCAGCAGGCCGCCGGGGTGCGTGAGGGTGAGGGGCAGGCTGGAGCGGGGGTCCTGGTCGAGGAGCTGGATGAGCAGCTGGAGCTGGAGGTCGGGCAGGGGTTCGGTGATCACCGCGGCGGACGGGGCCGGTGAGGTGTCGGCGGTGGTGCTCATGGGGCCCTTCCCTTCACATGGCGGACGACGGTCGTCCTCCCCGCCTGCCCGGCGAGCGCGGGACCACGCCCCCGCCGGAGGGACCGGGCCTCAGAGGAAACGGCGGATGGGCAGGACGGCCGCTTCCCGGGCCCGCTGGAGGAGGTCGCGGCGCTTCCACCGGCCGCGCTCGATCAGCACGCTCTTCTCCCGGTCCTCGTCGAAGTGGCCGTCGAGGGTGGCGGTGAAGTCCCGGTCGAGGACGGCGAGCATGACTTCCTCGTCGTGGTCGAGCGAGCGCCGGTTGAAGTTGGTGGAGCCGATGAGGCTCGCGACCCGGTCCACGGTGAGGACCTTGGCGTGCAGCATCGTCGGCTGGTACTGGTAAATCTTCACGCCGCACGCGGTCAGCTCCTCGTAGAAGCGCTGGCCGGCGAGCTGGCAGACCCGCTTGTCGGTGTGCGGTCCTGGCAGCAGGATCTCGACCTCCACCCCGCGCCGGGCGGCGTCGCAGAGGAGCCCGGTGAAGTAGGCGTCGGGGGCGAAGTAGGCGGTGGTGAGGCGGACGCGTTCCTCGGCGGACTCCAGGACGACCCGGATCAGGGTCTGCATGTCCTGCCAGCCGAAGGACGCGGAGCCGCGTACGACCTGGACGACGGCGTCCCCGTGGTGCTCACCGACGACGAACCGGTCGCGCTCGTCGAAGAGCTCCTCGTGGCACTCGGCCCAGTTCTGCGCGAACGCGGCGGCCAGGCCGTCGACGGCGGGGCCGGTGACCTTGACGTGGGTGTCGCGCCACTCGTGCTCGTTGCGGGCGTCGCCGCACCATTCCTCGGCGATCCCGACGCCCCCGGTGAACGCGGTGCGCTCGTCGACGACGAGGACCTTGCGGTGGCAGCGGTGGTTCTGCTTCAGCGGCGAGAGGTGCAGCGGCTTGCGGAACCAGGTCACGGTGACCCCCGCCCGGTCCATCAGCTCCAGCTGGTCCTTCTCGATGAGCCGGCAGCCGAACCCGTCGAGCATGAGCCGTACCCGGACCCCGGCCCGGGCCCGCTCGGCCAGCGCCTCGGCGAACCGGAGGGCGATGTCACCGCGCCAGTAGACGAACGTCATCAGGTCCACGGTGTGCTCCGCGCCCCGGATGGCCTCCAGCATCGCGCCGAATATCTCGTCGCCGTTACGGAGCGGAAGGAGGGCGTTCCCCTCGGTGGCGGCGATGCCGATCAGCCGCTCCAGCCTGCGTCTGAGCCGCAGGGACCGCTCCTCGCAGGTACGGGCGTCCAGAGCCGTCGGGTCGGAGGCTTCGGCAGTCACGGACATGGGTCACCTGAAGGGGAGGCGGCTGGGGCGGCAGACCGGCCGGAACCGGACGGACCGCGAGGACCCGGCGACTGTACTCCTGTACGAATCCGGACGGATTCCGCCTCCACCCCTGACGCCTGTCCGCCGGCTGCCGCGTGCTTCCGGCCGGCGCGGGCCGTTTCCCCGGCCGGGCGCGGGTGGTGTTCCCGACCGGGCGCGGATCGTGGCCCCGACCGGGCGCGGATCGTGGCCCCGACCGGGCGCGGATCGTGGCCCCGACCGGGCGCAGGTGGTTATCGGCCAGATGCCGGCCGGGCCGGGGGCGGGGTGGTTCCGCCGTCGTCCGCGTCCCGTCCGCCGAGCTTGAGCGCCTTGATCCGGTGGCTCGCGGGGCGTCGGCCGCCTTTGCGTCCGGCGGCCCGGTCCATCGCGGAGGGCACCACGTTGCCGGGACGCCGCAACGCGTCCAGCACCTCGGCCAGGTGGCGGCCCATCTCGGCCGACGCGGCCGCCCCGTCCCGGGCCGCCACCGCATCGCGGACCACCCGGTGGGAGGCCCACCCCTCGGGCTCCGCTGTCATCACGATGGACACGAACGCCAGCATGGTCCGGTACTGGAGGGGCTCCAGCACCTCGATCAGCGTCGCGTGACCCGACATCAGGGTCAGCACCCGCAGGAACTCACTGTGCGCCCGGTTGGCGTCCGGCCGCGCCCCGCGCGCCAGCGCGTCGAAGCCCTGTTCCAGGGCCCGGTCCAGCGCCGCCAGTTGGTCGGCGTCGTGGCGGTCGGCGGCGCGCTCGGCAGCCCAGGGTTCCAGCCTGGCCCGTGCCTCCACGGTCTCCACGATCCGGTCCAGGTCTTCAGGCCCGAGACGGGGGATGAACGCCCCCCGGTGCGGCTGCATGTCGATCAGCCCCCGCCCCGCCAGGCTGCGCAAGGCCTCGCGCACCGGCAGCCGGGAGACCCCGAGCGCCTCCGCCACGGCCTCGGTGACGATGTGCTCGCCGGGGCCGAGGCGCAGGCCGAGGATCTCCGCGTTGAGCAGGTCGAAGACGCGTCTCTCCAGCGTGGCGGCCACGCGAGGGCGGGCGGGACGGCTAGGCGGCATGGTCCTCAGTATCCGGCACGGGCCCACTCTCGTCCCACCCCCGCCCCACCCCCCACCCCCTCCCAGCCCTCGCCCCGCCGCGTTCTCGCGGTGCGCGGCACCGCGGCACCGCGTACGGCCCTTGACGCGACGCTCCAAATCGGATCCAATTTAACTATGGGTACCCTAACTCAGAGGGATTCTCCTGACCGAAGCAACGGAAACAGGTGCCGCATGACCACCACCGCTCCGCTCCCTTCCGCGCCGGCCGACGGCCCCCGCCCACCGCGGACCCACGAAGAGGCCGTCGCCGCCGCCCACGCGCTGGCCCCCCGGCTGAGGGAGCACGCCCCCGAGGCCGACCGGCTGCGCACCCTTCCCGACGCGGCCGTCCGCCTCCTCGACGAGGCCCGCCTCTTCGACCTCCTGACCCCCCGCGCCTGGGGCGGCAGCGGACTCGGCTTCGACACCGCTCTCCTGGTCACCGAGGAGCTGTCCCGGGGCTGCGCGTCGGCGGGCTGGGTGCGCGCCGTGCTGGGCGGCAACACCTGGGTGGTCGCCCAGATGCCCGCCCCGGCGCGCCAGGAGGTCTTCTCCGCGCCCTCCACCCGCGTCGCCCTCCAGCTGCGACTCGACGGCCCACCCGCCGAACGGACCGCCGAGGGCTGTCTGTTGCCCGCCCAGCGCGGGCGCTTCTGCTCCGGCGTCGACCACGCCGAGTGGATCCTCGCCGGGGTGAGCGCCCCGGCCGTGCCAGGGGGCGAACCGGAACCGCACGTCGTGCTTCTCCCCCGGCGGCGCACCGAGGGCATCGACGACTGGCACACCGGGGGGCTGCGCGGAACGGGCAGCCGCTCCTTCACCACCCCCACGCTCCTCGTCCCGGAACACCGCGTCCTGCCCCTGAGCGCCCTCGACCCGGTCAACGTCTCCCCCCACGAACGTCCGGAGACCGCCCCGTACCGGATGGCGTTCGCCACCATCGGCACGACGGCCCTCGCGGGGGTCCTGCTGGGCACGGCACGTGCGGCCCTGGACGCCCACGCGGAGCTCGGCGGCCGTGGCTCCGCAGTGGACGCGCCGGCGCTCACCGCCACGGTCGACGCCGCCCGCGCCCTGCTCCTCGCCGACCTGGCGGCCCTCGCCGCCTCGGACACCCCCGGCGGAAGTCCGCAGGAGCGGGCCCGCACACGCCGGGACATCGCCTACGCCGGTACGCGCTGCCGCGAAGTCGTCAACGCCGTGTACGAGGCATCGGGCGCGGGCGCGATCTACGACACCGCACCCGTCCAGCGGATCTGGCGGGACGCCAACGCGGCCGCCCAGCACCCCGCGTTCGATCTCCGCCGCTGGGGCCCGGCCCACGGGGAAGCGCTGTCCACCGCCGTCACCACACCCCTGGAGGTATCCGCGTGAACACGGCAGACACCACCGAGACCGCCACGGCGAGCACCACCGCCCCGCAGGGTTCCGAGGCCGCCGCCCTGCTGCGTCGCACCCTGCGCGGACACGCGTCGGGCGTCACCGTCATCACCGTGCCCGGCCCCGCCGGCTTCACCGCGTCCTCGTTCACCTCGGTGTCCCTGGAACCGGCACTGGTCTCGTTCTACCTGGACGCCGAGACCTCAGCCGCCCCCTCGGTCCTGCGCGCCGAGCACTTCGCGGTGCATCTGCTGGGCGCCCGGCACACCGCCCTGGCGCGTACGTTCGCCCGCTGGAGCCCCGACCGCTTCGCCGCCCCCGGCTGGACGGCCCACCGCCTCGGACCCCCGCTGTTCCTCGCGGCGACGGGCTGGCTGGTGGCCCGGGTGACGCTGCGACAGCGCGTCGGGGACCACTGGCTGATCGTCGGCGAGCTGGCGGACGCGGCACCTCCGGCCGCCTCTTCCCCGGGCCACCACGCTCCCCCGGCCGCCACCCCCCTGATCCACCACAACGGTTCTTTCGCCTCAGCCGCCCCTCTGCCCCCGGAGTAAGGGGCCCGCCCGAGCACGCGTCAGGTCACGGGCTCCCACCCGGTCTCCTCGTTGCCGTACACGTACTCCGGCCGCCCCTTCATCCCGCTGGTGCGGAACGGCTTCCCGTGGTCGTCGATCCGCAGGGCCCCTTCCTTCCCGCCGCTGCTCCACTCCAGCTCCAGGTACCAGACGACGTCGTAACCGACGGCCTTCATGTCGAGGTTGAAGACCTCCACGTCCTCGGACGTCACCTTGTACGGGAAGTCCACGGCCGGAACCACCGTGTCCCCCTGCCTCCCCGGCACCGGCCGGAGGGTGGGATGCCCGGCGTCGAGGTGGGAGGCGAAGGTCTGGGGCATGATCCCGCTGCCGCAGCCGTTGCCCATCAGGTACGCCGACCAGGGCAACGGGGCCTTGCGGGAGACGACGCGGACGTTCATGCCCTTGAGGACGACCGCCTCGCGCGAGGTGCCCTGCACGGTGAGCTGGAGCAGCATGTTCCCGGCGTCGACCCCGCCGTACGACTCCGCCCAGCCGCGCCGGTCCCGCGGCGCGGGCGGCGGGTCGAGCTCGTCGGGCCCCCGGTTGACCAGATAGTGCTGGCCGCAGGGCTCGTCCCAGTTGTACGAGGAGATGCTGACGGTCGGCGGAGCCCCGAGGCCCGTACCGCTGCCACCACCGCTTCCACTGCCGCCACCGCTCTGCGGCCGCTCCGGGCCGGAGCCCGCCGAGGGCTTGGCGGACGACGGCCCCGAGGGGGACGCGGAGGCGCTCGCCGAAGGACCGGCCGAACTCGGGCTCGCGGAGGGGCGGGGCGTAACCGAAGGGGAGCCTTCCACCGCCGGCCCGCGGTCTCCGCCCGCGTCCTCCACCCGGTCCGCGGCGCTCCCGCCGTCCTCCTTGCCCGACCCGACGAGGTCGGCGGCGACGACGGTGGTGGGCACGAGGAGTGCGGCGACCCCGGCGGCGGCGATGAGCACCCGCGTACGCCGGGAGAGCCGGGACCACCGGGAGCCCGCCGCGGGCCGAGCGCCGCCGGACACAACAGACGGCTCGAACGACTCGGACGGCTCGGACAGCTCGGCGGCCTCAGCGACTTCGACGCCCTCGGGAACAACACCAGGCACAGGACCGGAAGCAGAAGCAGGAACGGGGCCAGAGGCAGGGACAGGAACGGGGCCAGGCGCAGGGGCAGGGGCAGCCGCGCCCGGTGCCGCCCCCTGGCCCGCACCCGCCGGAGGCCGCCGCCGGGCCGCGTCCGCCACGATCCACCGCCGGTGCACCTCCACCAGCTCGTCGCCGGACGCCCCGCACACCCGCGCGAACCGCTCCACCGGGGCGAACTCGTTCGGCACGGCGTCCCCGTTGCAGTACCGGTGCAGGGTCGACGTGCTGACGTGCAGCTTTCCCGCCAGCACACCGTAGCTGCGCCCCGAACGGTCCTTCAGATCCTTCAGCAGAGCCGCGAACTCCACGGCCTCCGGCGTCGCCACGACGGCGTTCCCCTTCCTCGTACGTCCCGGAACGGCGTTCCAGGGACGCGGAATTCCCGCAGGTCACCGTACGCGTAGACGTTCCAGCATCCCCAATGGTTCGGCAGGCGTTGCGGCCGGAATCCGCCGTCCCACAAGCTCGGACCAGACCACAGCAGCACCCAGCAGGACCACGGGCCGGCCGTTCGAACCGGACCACCACGTCCACCGATCACGGGGAGTACCACCGCCATGCGCACCAACCGCGTCCGCACCACCGCCCTCGCCGCCACCGCCCTCGTCGCCGCCCTCTCCCTCACCGCCTGTGGCGGCGAGGACAAGGCCATGGGGACGAAGGCAGCCGGCTCGGCGGCACCGACGGCGACGAGCACCGACACCACCGCCACCGCCACCGAAGGCACGGCCCAGCCGGACGCTCCGAAGGCCGGCACGCCCGACACCCAGACCGTCCCCGCCGAGGGGAAGCACGCGGGCGGCAACGGCGAGGGCAAGAAGCCGGAGACCGCGCCGAACGAGAAGGCCGCACCGTCGATCCCGGCCTGCACGCCCAAGAACTCCAAGGTCAAGGTCTCCTCGGTGAGCCGCCCGATCAACCACCTGCTGCTCACGGTGACCAACACCGGCTCCACCAACTGCGCCGCCTACTACGCCCCGTTCCTCCGCTTCGACGGCGCGCAGGCGGTGTACCCGATCCTCGACGACAGCAAGCCGCAGGCGGTCGTCACGCTCTCCCCCGGCGAGGAGGCGTACGCGGGCATCGCGCTGCTCGGAGAGCCCGGCCAGAACGAGCCGGTCCCGAGCGACAACGTCGGCGTGATCATGGTCGACAGGAACAACCAGTCGAAGGGCGAGGCCACGCTGAAGCTCCCGGCGGACACCGCCACGGACGGCCTGGGCTTCGTCACCTACTGGCAGTCGGACGTCGAGAACGCCCTGATGTTCTGAGCCTCGCGGGACACCGCAGGCCAGCGCCTGACGTGCGGTAACTGTGCGCGACCCGTACATATTTCTTGTACGGGTCGCGCATGCGTGAACCGGGTTCCGGGGTGGGAGTGGGAACCGTATGCACCCCAGAAAGCGACAGCGCAAGAACGCGTCGACGATGAAGCTCGTGGGCAAGCTCCTGGCCCGGTTCCGCACCGAGGCGGGCATGACCCAGGTCGAACTCGCCCAGGCCGCAGGCGTACAGGAGGACACGATCGCCTCCGTCGAGCAGGGCAGACGCTCACTCGTCCCGGATCTGGCGGAGACGATCGACGATCTGCTGGACACCAAGGGCGCGCTGGCGACGGCGGTCGACAACATGCCGGAAGTCGACCTGATCCCGTTGTGGGCCGAGGACTACATCGACATGGAGGGGGACGCGCTGGCGCTGTCCTGGTACGACAACCAGGTCATCCCGGGCCTCCTCCAGACGAAGGCGTACGCGGAGGCGCTGTTCCGCAACAGGATCCCGGTCTACAGCCCGGAGGAGATCGAGACGCAGACGGCGACGCGGCTGCAACGCCAGCAGATCCTGGACCGGAAGAAGCCGCCGACCACCAGCATCGTGATCTGGGAACCGGTCCTGATGATGAAGCTGACCTCGGACGAGGACCACCGGGAACAGCTCCGCCACCTCTACGCGACGGCCCAACTCCCCGGCGTCTGCCTCCAGGTGCTGCCGCTCGACAGCAGGGTCCACGCGGGCCTCGCCGGCCCCTTCATTCTCCTGGAAACACCGGATCATCAACACGCCGCGTACACCGAGACCCAGCGCGGCAGCCAGCTGATCTCCGACCGGAATGAGATCAGCATCCTCGCCCAGAAATATGCGATGCTGCGAGCCCAGGCGCTCAGCCCTGTGGAGACCCTGCGCCTGCTGGCACGCTTACTGGGAGAGACATGAGCACCGCACTGAACTGGTTCAAGTCGAGCTTCAGCAGCGACGAAGGCGGCGCGTGCCTCGAAGTCGCCTACGACTGGCGCAAGTCGAGCCACAGCGGCAGCGAGGGCGGGGCGTGCCTCGAAGTCGCTTACGACTGGCAGAAGTCGAGCCACAGCTCCGACGAAGGCGGCCAGTGCGTCGAGATCGCCGCCCACCCCGCCGCCGTCCACGTCCGTGACTCCAAGGACATCGAGGGCCCGACCTTCACCGTCGCGCCCACCGCCTGGACGGCGTTCGCCGCCTACGCGGCCACCGCCTGACTCCGCGCCGCCGCTACCCCTCCCGGACCGTCTCGTAACGGAGCATCGCGACCCCGTTCCCGAAGGTCCGGGTCTCCACCAGCCGGAGCAGCTGCCGCTCCTCCGTGTCCCGGAAGAAGCGGCGGCCCCGGCCGAGGATGACCGGGTGGACGTAGATCCGGTACTCGTCGATCAGATCGGCGCGCCGGAACGACTCCAGCAGATCCGCCCCGCCGACCGCCAGGTCCCCCGACGCGGCGTCCCGCAGACCGCGCACCTGCTCGGGGTCGACCTCGTGCAGCAGGGTCGCGTTCGGCCCCACGCTCTCCAGCGTGCGCGAGAAGACGAACTTCGGCATGGACCGCCAGATCCCCGCGAACTCGGCCATCGGGCCCTCGTTGGCCGGGTCCTGATCGGCCGTCGGCCAGAACTCCTCCATCAGCTCGTAGGTGACACGCCCCTCGACGAAGCCGCCCATCGTCCGGAAGTAGTCGTTGAAGTGCTGGTGCACCTCCTCGTCGACGGTGTGCCAGTCGATGTCGTGGTCGGGCCCCTCGAAGAATCCGTCGAGGGAGAGGGAGATGGACGTGACGATCCTGTTCACCGGGGCTCCTGTCGGATCGGCCCGGTCGACGGGAACGACGGCCGGGCGGCGCGCAACCGGCTTTCGACGATAGACCCGGGCACTGACAGCGGCGCCCGGCCGCGCCCGCGCCCCCGTGCGGCCACCGGCCGTCTCCCCCGTACGGCCCCCCGCCCGCGCCCGGCCGCGCCCGGCCGCGCCCGTTCCCCCCCGTACGGTCACCGGCCGTCTCCCCCGTACGGTCCCCCGCCCGCGCCCGGCCGCGCCCGCGCCCCCGTACGGTCACCGGCCGTCTCCCCCGTACGGTCCCCCGCCCGCGCCCGGCCGCCCGCCGTCCCGGGCCCGGCCGGCCGGGTCCGGGACACGCCCGCGCTATCCCCGCCCGCTCCCCCGTACCGCCCTCCGCCGCGCCTGCTCCTCGCGCCAGTCCCGCTCGGCCGGCTCGTCCGGCCGTACGGTCTCCGCCAGCGACGCGAGGATCGGCTCGGCCGTGGCCCAGAGCAGCGCGCCGCCGACCCCCGGCACGACCGTGCGCCGCGCCCCGGGGATACGGGAGACGAGCCGGCGGCCGAGGTCGGGCGAGTGGGAGACGTCCTCCTCGCCGTACCAGATCTCGACCGGGACGGTGATCGCCCCGAGGTCGATGGGCCAGCGCCCCATCGCGAGCACGGTGTCCCGGGCGTACCCGGCCGCTGCCCCCTGGGAGAACGCCTCGTCGAGCGCCCGGCCGTACGCGGCGGCGAAACCGGGGTCCCCGTACACGACGAGGTCGCACGCCGGGCTTCCGGCCAGGACCATCCGCCGCATCGTGTCCGCGTCGAACCCGGCGAACAGCTTCTCCGCCCCGACCGGATCCTCCGCCACCCGCGCGACCAGGCCCCGCAGATCGTCCGGCAGCGCGGCGGCGACCTCCGGGGCGGCGACCTCGTCGGCGGGCGAGACGAGCGCGAGCGCGGAGACGACGCCCGCCGCCGCGCAGGCGAGGGCGAAGGGCGCGCCCTGGGAGTTCCCGAGCATGGCCGGAAGCGGGCCCAGTCCGAGCAGCCCGGTCAGCTCCGAGACATCGTCGACGAAGTCGCCGAAGGTCCGGTCGGGCGCGGGCGTGGAGACCCCGAGCCCGGGCCGGTCCACCGAGACCAGCCGGACGCCCTCGTTCTCGACGGCCCCGGCCCCGATCCCGAGCCAGCGGCTGGTCGCGGCCCCGGGCGAGAGCAGGACGGGCAGCCCGTCCCGCGGCCCCCACTCCGCCCAGCCGAGCACCCTCCCGTCGGAGAGGCGGGTGGTTCCGAGGCGGGCGGGATCATCGACGTACAAACTCATGCCCGACATCATTATCCAGCCACCCCCGCACCGCACCGGCTTTCAGCCTCCGGGCCCGTCGCGGCGCTCAAGATGACTGCCGCGTACCGCCCGTCCGCGGGTACGTCGAGCACGCGGGCGAGCGCCTCGATGACGGGTTCGGCGCGGTCGGGCAGGTGCGGGCGGGCTCCCTCACCTGGCGGGCCCGGGCGCGCCCACCGGCGGCCCCCTCGCGAGCTCGATACCCCCCCGGGTATTTGACAGGACGATCGAGGATCCGTACGGTCGAAAATGTCATACCCCATGGGGTATTTCCGTGGGCCGGGATCCACCGTCGTCGCCGAACAGGCCGGACCGGATCCCGCGAGCCCCCACCCCGCCCTGCGCACCCCCTCGCGCCGGGCCGCCGTCTGGCCCGATTAATACCCCCCTGGGTATTGGGGCCCTGTCCGCTCCGGAGGTTTCCGTGTTCTTCTCGCAGTACTACCTGGAGTGCCTGTCCCAGGCGTCGTACATGATCGCCGACGAGGGCACGGGCCAGGCCGTGGTCGTGGACCCGCGCCGGGACGTGTCGGAGTACCTGAGCGATGCCGAGTCCCGCGGGTTCACCGTCGTGGGTGTCATCAACACGCACTTCCACGCGGACTTCGTCGCCGGTCACCTGGAGATGGCCTCCCGCACCGGCGCGTGGATCGGCTACGGGCAGCGGGCCGAGACCGAGTACGAGATCCGCAAGCTGGCCGAGGGCGACACCATCAGCCTCGGCGAGGTGACGCTGAAGATCATGGAGACCCCGGGGCACACCCCCGAGTCGATCAGCGTGCTGGTCCACGAGCGCGCCGAGGACACGGTCCCGTACGGGGTGCTGACCGGTGACGCGCTGTTCATCGGCGACGTCGGCCGCCCCGACCTCCTGGCCTCCGTGGGCGTGACCGCCGAAGAGCTGGGCGCGATGCTGCACGACAGCGTGCAGCACAAGCTGATGGGCCTGCCCGACGGGGTGCGCGTGTTCCCCGCGCACGGCGCCGGCTCCTCCTGCGGCAAGAACCTGTCCACCGAGCGGCAGTCGACGATCGGCGAGCAGCGGGCGACGAACTACGCCTGTGCGCCGATGAGCGAGGAGGACTTCGTCGCGATCGTCACCGCTGGACAGTCGGCGGCTCCCGGGTACTTCGCCTACGACGCGGACCTCAACCGCCGGGAGCGCGCGCTGTTCGACCCGGCGAGCGCGCCGAAGGCGCTGGACGCGCGGGACTTCCTGGCCCGCCGTGCCGCGGGCGCCGTGGTCGTCGACGCGCGTGACCCGCAGGAGTTCGCCGCCGGTCATGTGCGCGGAGCGGTCAACGTCCCGGCCGACGGCCGGTTCGCCGAGCAAGCGGGCACCGTCCTGCCGGTCGACGCCGATCTGCTGGTCGTGGCGCCCGAGGAGCGCGAGGAGGAGATCGTCACCCGGCTCGCCCGGATCGGCTTCGACCGTGCGGCCGGATACCTGGCTTCTCCCGACACGGCCATGGCCGCCATGGCCGAGGAGGTCGCCCCGGCCAGCCGCCTGACCGCCGCACAGCTGCGCGCCGCGCTGGACGGAGAGAACCCGCCCGTCGTCGTCGACGTCCGTAACTGCGGCGAGCGTGGTGACGCCGGCTTCATCGAGGGCGCCCTGCACATCTCCCTCGGAGAACTGCCCGGCCGACTGGACGAGATCCCGCGCGGCGAACCGCTGGTCCTGCACTGCGCGGGCGGTCACCGCTCCTCCATCGCCGCAAGCCTGCTGCGCCACCAGGGCTTCGAGGACGTCTCCGACATCCTGGGCGGCTACACCGCCTGGGCCCTGCTGAACGCCCCCGCCGTCTGACGCGGCACCGCCGGCTTCCTTCAGCTGCCGAGGCCCCGTACGGGGCCCGCGCCCCGGCCCCCTCGCTCATGGACGCCGCCCCTCCCCTTCCCACCCCTGACCGTCCTCTCTTCATGGAGCAGTCCTCATGACCACCGACGCTTCCCGCCCCTCCGCCTTCACACCCGCCACCCTCCAGCACCTGCTCACGACCGGCGACGGCCCCCGTCTGCTCGATGTGCGCACACCCAGTGAGTTCGAGACCGGTCACATCCCCGGCGCCTACAACGTGCCCCTGGACACCCTGCGCGAGCACCGCATGGAGCTGGGCCGGCACCTGGACGAGGACGTGGTGCTGGTCTGCCGGTCCGGCGCCCGCGCCACACGGGCCGAGGAGGCGCTCGCCGAAGCGGGCCTGCCCAATTTGCGCGTCCTCGACGGCGGCATGATGGCCTGGGAGGCGTCCGGCGCACCGGTCAACCGCGGCGAGCAGCGCTGGGAGATGGAACGCCAGGTCCGTCTCATCGCCGGCTCGATCGTGCTCGTCAGCGGCGTCGTGGGCTTCTTCGTCCCCGGCGTGCACCTGATCGGCACCGCGGTCGGCGCCGGACTGACCTTCGCCGCGCTCAGCAATACCTGTGCCATGGGCATGATGCTGGCCAAGCTGCCCTACAACCGCGGCCCGCGCACCGACATCCGCTCCGTCATCGCCTCCCTCCGGAACCGGTCGTGAGCGTCGTGCACTCGGCCCGGCCGGCGATCCTCCGATGAGAGCCGCCGCGGCACCCCGCTCCCGGCGACCGCGATGAACCCCTCCCCCGGCCCCACCGGCCTCCCGCCCGGCGAGGCCCGGGCCCGGCGACCGTACGGCGAGGTCCGGGCCCGGCGACCGTACGGCGAGGTCCGGGCCCGGCGACGTCGCGTCGGGGAACGCCCGGGAACGCCCGGGATCCGGTGGCCGCCCCGGTACCTGCGACAACTTCCTGCACGACTGCGTTCGAAAGGTCCTGTGATGTCCCTGTTCTCCCGAGACAAGAAACGGGTCACCGTCGAGGAGACCCATCGGCACACCCAGGGTGCCCCCGCCCCGGCCGTCCCGCTGGACGTACGGGAGCGCAGCGGGAACCGCTCGCAGCAGGCCGTCGGGCCGCTCCGTGCGCGTGGCATGGACGCGGTGGACGTCGAGGGCGGCACGCGGCAGTGGGCCGCAGCCGCGTACTCGGTGGTCGGCTCGGGTGGCGACGAGAGCTCGAAGACATGACTGCCCTGATCCTCGCGGTCATCGCCGGAGCCGTGGTCGGCCTGGCGCTCGGCGGCCTCGGCGGTGGCGGCAGCGTCCTGGCCGTCCCCGCCCTGACCTACCTGATCGGCATGGAACCGGCAGCCGCGATCACCGCCAGTCTGATCATCGTCGCCCTCACGTCGATCACCGCGCTCACCGGACACGCGCGGGACGGCAACGTGGCCTGGCGGACCGGGCTGCTCTTCGCGGCGGCGGGAATCATCCCCGCCATGCTCGTCGGCACGGCCGCCGGCCATCTCCCCCAGGCCGGCCTCACCCTCGCCTTCGCCGCCGTCGCGGGACTCGCCGCACTGCGCATGCTGCGACCCGCACCCGCCCCGGCCACGGGCGAGGTACGCCCCGTCAAGGCCGGTGCGGCCGGAGCCGGCCTCGGCGCCATGACCGGACTGCTGGGCGTGGGCGGCGGCTTCCTCGCCGTACCGGCCCTGACACGCGTGCTGAACCTCCCCGTGCGCCGGGCCATCGGCACCAGCCTGCTGGTCATCACCATCAACTCGCTCGCCGCGCTCGGTGCCCGGGCCGGTGTCGGAACACCTCTGGACTGGTCCGTCATCGCGCCCTTCACCGCCGCCGCCATCCTCGGCGCCTGGGACGGCAAACGCTACGCACAACGGCTCAGCGGCAACACGCTGCAGCGCCTCTTCGCCTACGCCCTGCTCGCGGTGGCGGCCTTCATGCTCGCCGACGCCTTCGTCTGACCTCTCCGAGCCGTTCCCTTCCCGCCTCCCCCGGCCGGTTTCCGGCCGAGCCCGCCACCCGCTGGGAGTGGAACGCCACGGATGACGAAGACCGCCACGCCCCAGGGGCCCGGCAGGCCCGCCGTGACCTCGCCACCGGAGCGCTCACCGCACGCTTCCGCCGACGCCGACTCCTGCTCATCGGCAGGCTGTTCGGCGTCCCCCGGCCCCTGGGCCGCAACGGCACCCGTGACGCCCGTGACGCCCGTGACGCCCGTGACGCCCGTGACAAGGGTGCTGCCCGTGGCAAGGGTGCTGCCGGGGACGTTGTCAGTGGCCCCGCTTAGGCTCCCCGTCATGGCGACGCTCCCCAATCCCCTGCCCTCACTGGCCTCCTCCGGCCTGGACCTCCCGCCCGGCTCCCTGGTGGACGCCACACTGGACGGCCCCTGGCACGAGCCGCTGCTCTGGTACGCGGACGGCCCGGCCGAACTGCGCGACTGGCCGAGGCTGCGGGCGGCCGGGCGACCGCTCGGGCTGCTGCCGGTCCTGGTCACCGGCGGCCGACGCGACCAGTGGCCCGAGGAGTGGGACCTCTGCCCGGACGACACGTCGTACCCCGGCGACCACGACGCCGAGGAGGTGCTCGCGGGCTACTGGACGGACCACGCGGCCGACGAAGTGGCCCCGGAGAACGCCGGATCGGACACGGACGGGACCGGACCGGACGCGGACGGGACCGGGCCGCACACGGACGGCTCCGCGGGCCCCGGCTCCTGGCCCGGCCTCGCGCCCGTCCCCGCCCGTGAGGCGGCCGAGGACGCCGACGTCGCGGCGGCGGGACTCGCGGGCGTGATCGCCGCCGACCCGGACGCATGGCTCGGCGGGGCCCGGATGGCTCTCGTCCCGGCCCGCCGCAGCGCCGACATACCGGCGGCGATCGGCTGGTCGGGCCCGATGAACCACGAGAACGACGTGGCCCGGCTCTGCGCGGTCCTCCGCTCCTGGGAGGACCGCTACGACGCCCGGGTCGTGGTGCTCGGCTTCGACACGATGATCGTCTCCGTGGGCCGCCCGCCCGCCACCGCCGAGGAGGCCCGCGCCCTGGCCGCCGAGCACTACGCGTTCTGTCCGGACAACATCGACCAGTCCCCGCCGTACGACCTCGACGCCTACGCCGAGAAGGCCGTGCTCAACCAGGAAGCGTGGTCGTTCTGGTGGGACTGACCCAGCCGGGGCCGGAGGCAGCGGGACCAGCGGCAGCGGGACCGGGGACAGCAGGACCAGGCACGACGGGACGGGACACGATGGCACCGGACAAGGGCCGCCCGGCCGGGCGGCGCTCCGACCTCAGCAGCGTCAAGAAGTGGTGGCGCACGCTCGGCGGCGACGGCTTCGCCGTCCTCCCGCCGCCGACCCGGAGCCGCTACACCCAGTCCGACGGCCACGAGGACGCGGCCGAGATGTTCGCGGCCCGATCCCTCCCCACCAGCACCTCCTTCTCCTACTGGCACTGGCAGTCCCACTCCGCCTTCGACCGCTCCGGCGGCCTGGAGCGCGAGCTGTACATCCACTGGGGCGGCGACCACGCCACCGTCGCCGCCGGCCTCGGCGACGGCCCGGCCGGCTACCGGGTCATCGACAACGGCCCGCAGGGCGCGTTCGGGCTCGACAAGGTCACGGAGAAGGACGACGACGGACTGCCCGACCCCGAAGACACCGCGGGGGTGCGCCAGTTCCTCGCCCGCCTCGGCACACCCCGCGCCCGGACCGCCCGTGCCGTGGAGCACGCCCCGCTGACCGCCGCCGAGGAGAGCTGGCTGCACGACCGGCTGCGCGATCCGGTGGAGCTGTCCGGGGCGGCGGGGTTCGTCACCGCGCTGGAGGCCCGGCAGGCGCTGACCGCCGAGGAGACGTCACGGCTGCTGCCGGCCTGGCGGGAGGAGTACGCCGGGCGGCTCACCGCATGGCCCGCCTGGGCGGCCCTGCTGGACGCGCTGCTCCGCCACGACCACGAGGCGGTCTGGGACACGGTGGCGAGCCTCGGCCCCCTGGCGTCCGACACCCTCGGCGCGGCCCCCTCCCCCCGGGCCCTGGACATCCTGCGCGGGTGGTCGCTCACCGGCCGGCCCGACGCGATCCGCGCCTGGCTCGCCGTGCACGGGGCGGTCCACGGAACCGATCCGGTACGGACCGCCGGCGTGCTCGCCGGGGAGCTGACCGCACACGAGGCCCCCGAGACATCCCTGAGCAGACTGTTCGGCGCGCTCAGCGCCACCGTCACCGACGACTGGCGTGCGGCCCGGCCCACGGAGGACCACACGGCCGCCAAGGCGTTCGCGGCCCTCACCGCCGTCCGCCTCGCCACCGACGAGAACCTGCCGCGCCCCCTGCGCGAGGCCGCCGCGCTCAGTGCGTACGACCAGGTCGCCCACGTACGGGAGCGGGCGGCCCTGTATGCCGGCGTCACCGAGGCCGAGGTGCTCGCCGCCGCCGACCGCTACGAGGCCGCCCGCGACGGCCTCCTCGCGGGCACCGGCCCCGAACTCACCGGCTACGAGGGCCGCCTGGGCGACATCTACCACCGCTACCGCGTCCTCACCCCCGCCGACGTCCAGTGGCTGCGCGCCCGGGTGGCCGACCCGTCCACCGGCGTCCAGGGCATCGCGTTCTGCCTCGAACTGCTCCACGCCCACGGCGAGGCGGGCGAAGCCGAGCTGACAGCGCTCCTGCCGCGCTGGAAGAAGGAGCTGACCAAGCAGTACCGCACCACCTACACCGAGTGGCGACACCCGCTGGTCACCCTGACCTGCCTCGCCCAGGATCTGGGCCACCCGGCCGCCGAAGCGCTGCTGGCCTGGTGGGCGAAGCCCAAGCCGCTCTGGAAGAACCCGGTCCGGCTGCTGACCCACCTCGGCGCACCGGACGAGGCGAAAGCCGCCGAGCTCTGGGACTTCGTGGTCTCCGGCGCCCACGACACCGGGCACCTGATGACCTGGGTGCTGCTCCGTGCCCGGCTCGACGGCACCCACCCCCTGCTCGTCGCCGAGCGGCTGATCGGACAGCGCGGCGTCCGCGCGTACGTCCTGCACCGGGTCCTGATCGGAGTGGCCGATCCCGCCCAGCCGCTCTGGCACTACGACATCGACCCGCGCAGTCACAGCTGGCTGCTGCGCGCCCAGGAGGTCGCCGACGACCCCCGCCTCACCGACGCGGCCCGTGCCATCGGCCTGAAGACCGCCCGCGAGCACTACGTGTTCCGCTACCCGGACCAGGTCAGCCCGCCCCTCACGGACGGGCAGCTGGCGGCGGCACACGCCTGGGCGGAGGCCCGCGCCGACAGGACCGCCGCGGACTGAGCCCTCGTACTCATGCGGGCGGCAGGCCCCGGGGGTTGACTCGGCCCCATGAGCGAGAACCACCACGACGGCGACAGCACACCGGTGACCGGCCCCGCGCACGCCCCCGACCCCCGCGCGTGGGTCGCCCCGCTGATCTCCACGATCGTGACACTGCCGATGGGGCTCGTCGCGCTGTTCATCGGCGGTCTCACCCCGATGGCGTGCGACTCCTGCAACGGGGCGGCGGCCGACCGCTTCGACGCGAGCTTCACCACCGCGTGGACCGTCCTGTGCACCGGCCTGGTCCTCGCCCTGATCGTGCTGATCGCCGCCTGGGCCACCCCCCACCAGCTCCGCCACGCCGCCCGCCGCGTGGGCCTGGCCCTCACCGCCCCCACCGTCGTCGGGGTCACTTTCGTAGCATTCATGGCACTGGTCGACTGGCCCTGACAGAAAGTGTCCACCCCCATGAACGACACGAACCTCACGACCACGACGGAAACGGCCGAAGCCGCAGAACGTCTGATAGCCGAGTTCCGCGCCCTGCCCGCCACCAGCGACCGCAAGCCCGAGATCATCACCGAGCTGGACGCCAACGCCCACGCGCTGCCGTTCCTCGTCTCGGTCGTCGCCGACGCCGGCGAATACGGCCTCGCACGCGTCGAGAGCGCCACCGTCCTGCGCCTGTGGCCCCCGGCCGATCCCGCTCTCCGCCACGAAGCGGGCCGCGCCCTGCTCACGGCCCTGCGGGACCCGCGGGAGGACCTGGTCCGCCAGTACGCGGCGATGTCGCTGGCGCCCTACACCGGCGACCCGGTCGTCGCCACGGTCCTGGACACCACCGCACGGGCCGACGAGGACCCGCTCGTACGGGACAGCGCCCGCTTCTCCATCGAGGAGGCCCACCGGCTCCAGGAGACCGGAGCGGGTGGGCCGTGAAACACGCCGGGTGGAGCGGACCGGCTCAGCGCCGCCCGTCCCGCCCGAGCCACTGGGCCGCCTCGGTCGCCCAGTAGGTGAGGATCATCTGCCCCCCGGCCCGCCGGATCCCGGTCAGACTCTCCAGGATCGCCTTGTCGCGGTCGATCCAGCCCCGCTCGGCGGCGGCCTCGATCATCGCGTACTCGCCGCTGATCTGGTACGCCGCGACCGGCACGTCCACGGACTGGGCGACCTTGGCGAGGATGTCCAGATACGGTCCGGCGGGCTTCACCATGACCATGTCCGCGCCCTCCTCCAGGTCCAGCGCCAGCTCCCGCAGCGACTCACGCGCGTTGGCCGGGTCCTGCTGGTAGGTCTTGCGGTCACCGGTGAGCGAGGAGCCGACGGCCTCACGGAAGGGGCCGTAGAACGCCGAGCTGTACTTCGCGGTGTAGGCGAGGACCGACACGTCCTCGTACCCGGTCTGGTCCAGGGCGTCGCGGACCACGCCGACCTGGCCGTCCATCATCCCGCTGGGGCCCACCACATGGGCCCCGGCGTCCGCCTGGACCTGGGCCATCTCCGCGTACCGCTCCAGCGTCGCGTCGTTGTCCACCCGTCCGGCGTCGTCGAGGACCCCGCAGTGGCCGTGGTCGGTGTACTCGTCCAGGCACAGGTCCGACATCACGACCAGGTCGTCACCGACCTCCTCGCGGACCGCGCGCAGGCCGGCCTGGAGGATGCCGTCCGGGTCCGTGCCCGCCGTGCCCCGGGCGTCCTTCTTCGCGTCCTCCGGCACACCGAAGAGCATGATCCCCGAGACCCCGGCCGAGACCGCCTCGACGGCCGCCTTCCGCAGGGTGTCCAGGGTGTGCTGGTACACACCGGGCATCGACGAGATGGCGACCGGGGCGTCGATGCCCTCCCGCACGAACGCGGGAAGGATCAGGTTCGCGGGGTCGAGCCGTGTCTCGGCGACCATCCGCCGCATCGCCGGGGTCGTCCGCAGCCGCCGGGGGCGGGAGCCGGGGAAGTTTCCGTACGCAGTCATCCTTCGACGATAGACCCGTACACCGTCAGGTCTTACCGACACCCGCGCCGGGAAAGACCCACGGACAGACCCACGGACAGGGCCGCGAACAGGGCCGCGAACGGGCCCACGTATCGGCCCGCGTATCGGCCCGCGTATCGGCCCGGAGAACGGCAGCGGGCCCGGCCGCCGAAGCGACCGGGCCCGCTCACCCCCGTACCCCTGTCACTACGTCGTCGTCCGGCGCCTGCGCGCACCCGGGCGCCGCTCGCTCGGCCGGGTCACCGGGTCACCGGCCTCCTTCGCCGCGTCCCGGCGCTGCGCGCCGAAGGCGGCGAGCGCCTCGGCGAGCTTGTGCACGGACGGCTCCGGCGACAGCACGTCGACCCGCAGGCCGTGCTCCTCGGCGGTCTTCGCGGTGGCGGGGCCGATACACGCGATCACGGTCACGTTGTGCGGCTTGCCCGCGATGCCGACCAGGTTGCGCACCGTCGAGGACGAGGTGAACAGGACCGCGTCGAAGCCGCCGCCCTTGATCGCCTCGCGGGTGTCGGCCGGCGGCGGCGAGGCGCGGACCGTGCGGTACGCGGTGACGTCGTCGACCTCCCAGCCCAGCTCGATGAGCCCGGCCACCAGGGTCTCGGTGGCGATGTCCGCACGCGGCAGGAACACCCGGTCGATCGGGTCGAAGACCGGGTCGTAGGGCGGCCAGTCCTCCAGCAGCCCGGCGGCGGACTGCTCGCCGGACGGCACCAGGTCCGGCTTCACGCCGAAGTCGATCAGCGCGGCGGCGGTCTGCTCGCCGACGGCGGCGACCTTGATGCCGGCGAAGGCGCGGGCGTCGAGCCCGTACTCCTCGAACTTCTCCCGGACCGCCTTGACGGCGTTCACGCTGGTGAAGGCGATCCACTCGTAGCGCCCGGTGACCAGGCCCTTGACCGCGCGCTCCATCTGCTGGGGCGTACGCGGCGGCTCGACGGCGATCGTCGGGACCTCGTGCGGCACCGCACCGTAGGAACGCAGCTGGTCGGAGAGTGACGCGGCCTGCTCCTTCGTACGCGGGACGAGCACCTTCCAGCCGAACATCGGCTTCGACTCGAACCACGAGAGCTGGTCGCGCTGGGCGGCGGAGCTGCGCTCTCCGACCACGGCTATGACCGGCCGGTGGCCCTCGGGCGAGGGCAGCACCTTGGCCTGCTTGAGGACCTGGGCGATCGTCCCGAGGGTCGCCGTCCAGGTGCGCTGGCGGGTGGTGGTGCCCGCGATCGTCACGGTGAGCGGGGTGTCGGGCTTGCGGCCGGCGGAGACCAGCTCACCGGCGGCGGCGGCCACCGAGTCCAGCGTGGTGGAGACGACGGCGGTCGCGTCGCTCGCGCCGACCTCGCTCCAGCACCGGTCGGAGGCGGTACGGGCGTCGACGAAGCGGACGTCCGCGCCCTGCGCGTCCCGCAGCGGCACCCCGGCGTACGCGGAGACGCCGACGGCGTTCGCGACGCCCGGGACGACCTCGAAGGGCACCCCGGCGGCGGCGCAGGCGAGCATCTCCGCCCCCGCGTTCCCGTCCAGGCCCGGGTCGCCCGCGACAGCACGGACCACCCGCCTGCCGCCCTTCGCGGCCTCCATGACAAGATTGGCCGCATCCCTGAGAACGGGTACACCGACGGTTGTTGACGGGGTGTCAACGACGGTCAGCTCAGGCGTGCTCACGCCTGCCCGCGCATGGCTGCGGACCACGTCCAGCACATCGGGCTCGGCGACAAGGACGTCCGCGCTCGCGAGCGCCTCGACGGCGCGCAGGGTCAGCAGTCCCGGGTCGCCGGGACCGGCGCCGAGGAAGGTGACCTGACCCTGTGCGGACAGGACCGGAAAGTCGGATGCGGCGGGGCCGGTGGGGCTCAAAGTGCTCGCTCCCCCATAAGACCGGCCGCACCCTTGGCGAGCATCTCGGCCGCGAGTTCGCGACCGAGGGCCGCCGCGTCGTCGTGCGACGTGGGGACGGGACCGGTGGTGGACAGCTGTACGAGCGAGGAACCGTCGGTGGTACCGACGACTCCGCGCAGGCGCAGTTCGTTGACAACCTGTCCGTCGACCAGGAGGTCGGCCAGCGCACCCACAGGTGCGGAGCAGCCGGCCTCCAGGGCGGCGAGCAGGGCACGCTCGGCGGTCACGGCGGCCCGGGTGTACGGGTCGTCGAGCTCGGCGAGCGCGGCGGCGAGGTCGGCGCTGGACGCGGCGCACTCGATCGCCAGTGCTCCCTGGCCGGGAGCGGGCAGGACGGTGTCGACCGACAGGAACTCGGTCACCTCACCGCTCCGGCCGAGACGGCTGAGCCCGGCGGCGGCGAGAACCACCGCGTCGAGCTCCCCGTCGCGCACGAACCCGATCCGCGTGTCGACGTTGCCCCGGATGGGGACGGTCTCGATCCGCAGTCCGTGGGACCGGGCGTACGCGTTGAGCTGCGCCATGCGGCGCGGCGAACCGGTGCCGATGCGGGCGCCGTCGGGCAGCTGCGCGAAGGTCAGCCCGTCCCGGGCGACCATCGCGTCGCGCGGGTCCTCGCGCTGCGGCACGGCCGCCAGCACGAGGTCGTCGGGCTGGCTGGTCGGCAGGTCCTTGAGCGAGTGGACGGCGAAGTCCACCTCGCCCCGCAGCAGCGCCTCGCGCAGGGCCGCGACGAACACGCCGGTCCCGCCGATCTGTGCCAGGTGCTCGCGGGAGGTGTCCCCGTACGTGGTGATCTCGACGAGCTCGACGGCGCGCCCGGTCACCTCGCGAACCGCCTCGGCGACGAGTCCGGACTGGGCCATGGCGAGCTTGCTGCGCCGGGTTCCCAGCCGGAGCGGCGCGGAGTTCCGCGCGCCCGGGGATGAGTTGTGGGTCATGACCGCCCTCTATTCGGGTCGTTCAGGTCTGCCCGGGAGACGGCGGCCACCGTCTGCGGGTCGAGGTCGAAGAGTTCTCGCAGCGCGTCCGCGTACCCGGCTCCGCCGGGCTCGCTGGCGAGCTGCTTGACCCGCACGGTGGGCGCGTGCAGGAGTTTGTCGACGACGCGGCGCACGGTCTGGGTGATCTCGGCGCGCTGCTTCTCGTCCAGGTCGGGAAGGCGGCCGTCCAGCCGGGCGATCTCGCCGGCGACCACGCCGGCGGCCATGGTGCGCAGGGCGACCACGGTCGGGGCGACGTGCGCGGCGCGCTGGGCGGCGCCGAAGGCGGCCACCTCGTCGGAGACGATGGTGCGGACCCGGTCCACATCGGCGGCCATCGGGGCGTCGGCGGACGCCTCGGCGAGCGACTCGATGTCGACGAGGCGCACACCGTCGATGCGGTGGGCGGCGCCGTCGATGTCCCGCGGCATGGCGAGGTCGAGCAGGGCCAGCCGGACCGGGCCGGTCGACTGGGCGGGCACGGTGACCCGGCGCGGCGCGCTCGCCGGGCCGGCCTGTGCGGCGGAGACCGCGGAACCGTTCTCCACCCAGGCGGCGTGCTGGTCGACGTCGGCCGGGGCCGGGGTGACGGTGACCGCCGGCCGCTCGGGCGCGGCGCCCAGGGTCACGCCCAGGGCGTCGGCGAGTGCGTCGGCGGTGAGCACGAGGCCCGTGGAACCGGTGCAGGAGACGACGATGTCGGCACGTGTCAGTTCGTCACCGACCGCGGACATCTCGACGGCCCGGGCGCGCACCGCGGTGTCGTCGCCCTGCTGGAGGATCTCCACCAGGCGGTCCGCGCGGGAGCGGGTCCGGTTGGCGACGACGATGTCGGCGACACCGGTGCGCGCGAGGGTCGCGGCGGCCAGCGAGGACATGGACCCGGCGCCGATGACCAGGGCCCGCTTGCCGGCGGCCCAGCGCCCGGGGTCGGCCCCGGCGGCGAGCTGCTGGAGTCCGAACGTGACGAGCGACTGCCCGGCCCGGTCGATCCCGGTCTCGCTGTGGGCGCGCTTGCCGACCCGCAGGGCCTGCTGGAAGAGGTCGTTCAGCAGCCGTCCGGCGGTGTGCAGCTCCTGGCCGCGCGCGAGCGCGTCCTTGATCTGGCCGAGGATCTGTCCCTCGCCGACGACCATCGAGTCGAGGCCGCAGGCCACCGAGAAGAGGTGGTGGACGGCCCGGTCCTCGTAGTGCACATAGAGATACGGAGTGAGCTCTTCCAGACCGACGCCGCTGTGCTGGGCGAGCAGGGTGGACAGCTCGGCGACGCCCGCGTGGAACTTGTCCACGTCGGCGTACAGCTCGATGCGGTTGCAGGTGGCCAGCACGGCGGCCTCGGTCGCGGGTTCCGCGGCGAGGGTGTCCTGGAGCAGCTTGGCCTGGGTCTCGGCAGCGAGGGAGGCCCGCTCCAGGACGGAGACGGGGGCGCTGCGGTGGCTCAGCCCGACGACGAGGAGACTCATGCCGGCATCACGGCGGGCATGTCCCCGTCAGGTCCCTTCCGGCTGGCGGGCGTGGAGCGCATCGGGGGCGCGCCCTCGTCCTCGGCGGCGGCGTCCTCGCCGGCCTTGCGCTGCTCGTGGAACGCGAGGATCTGGAGCTCGATGGAGAGGTCGACCTTGCGCACGTCGACGCCCTCGGGCACCGACAGCACGGTCGGCGCGAAGTTCAGGATGGAGGTCACACCGGCGGCGACGAGCCGGTCACAGACCTGCTGGGCCGCGCCGGGCGGGGTGGTGATCACACCGATGGACACACCGTTGTCGCTGATGATCCGGTCCAGGTCGTCCGTGTGCTGGACGGCGATCCCGGCCACCGGCGTACCGGCCATGGCGGGGTCCGCGTCGATCAGCGCCGCCACGCGGAAGCCGCGGGAGGCGAACCCGCCGTAGTTGGCGAGGGCCGCGCCGAGGTTTCCGATGCCGACGATGGCGACCGGCCAGTCCTGGGTGAGCCCGAGCTCGCGCGAGATCTGGTAGACGAGATACTCGACGTCGTACCCGACACCGCGGGTGCCGTAGGAACCCAGATAGCTGAAGTCCTTGCGCAGCTTCGCCGAGTTGACGCCGGCCGCCGTGGCCAGCTCCTCGGAGGAGACCGTGGGCACCGATCGCTCGGAGAGCGCGGTCAGGGCGCGCAGGTACAACGGAAGTCGGGCGACGGTGGCCTCGGGAATTCCTCGGCTACGGGTCGCCGGTCGGTGAGTTCGGCCAGTTGCCACGGTGCTCCTGCGGGATGAGCGGGGCTGCAGGCGGCCGTATGTCCCAGGACCGCCCCGTCGAATGCAGGCTATGTCTTTGTGAACGCGTGCACAAAGATAGTGTCCGTTTTGTCTGGTCAAAGTGACCGGGGTCACGCACATTCCCCGCGCGATCCCGGAACCGGGGACCGCATCAACCCGTTGCAGCCTCGAAGGGGGCAAAGCAGTACACACTCCTCACAGCCAAGCCCCCGAGGCCACCCAAAACGCCCACAATGTTAACCGGGTTTCGCGTCCGCACCCAGCGCCTTGCGCAGTCTCGCCGGGTCCACGCGCCAGAACGTGTGCTGTTCGTCATCGATCAGCACCACCGGAATCTGCTCCCAGTACTTCTGGTACAGCTCCTCGTCCTCGGTGATGTCCTTCTCCACCCACGACGCACCGGTCTCCTCGCACACCGCGCCCACCACCGCCCGCGCGTCCTCGCACAGATGACATCCGGGCTTCCCCACCAGCGTGACCACCCGCTCGGCGGGCTTCTTCCTCTTACGTCGCAACAGAGCACTCATGCCTTCATTCTGCGCCCGTCACGCCCGCCCCCCGGGCCCGCGACGCCTTCCTCCCGAGCCCGTGGTGCCCTCTTCCCGAGCGCGCGACGCCCGTGTTCCGCGCCTGTCGGCCACCACCCCGGGCCGCCCGGAATCAACCGATTCACCATTCCGACCCGCAGCGTTCACGCTCACGCATCGCGGCAGGTCGGGCAGGTGCGGACGGACTGGCTATGCTCACCGCATGGCCGCTCTTGGATGGCTCACACCCCGTAGGCGTTCCGCTACCGCACGGAGCGTCCTGGCAGGCGAGGCCGCCGCCGAGGCCGCGCGCAGGACCTCGGCCGCCGAGGACGAATCCGCCCTCCTGGTCAAGGCCCCGGAAGAAGCGGACGCGACGCCTCCCGAGGAGCCCGCGTTCCCGGTCGCCGGGGACGACCGCGCCGCCGCCTTCTTCGACCTCGACAACACCGTCATGCAGGGCGCCGCGATCTTCCACTTCGGCCGCGGCCTCTACAAGCGGAAGTTCTTCGAGCGCCGCGAACTCACCCGGTTCGCCTGGCAGCAGGCCTGGTTCCGGCTGGCCGGCGTCGAGGACCCCGAACACATGCAGGACGCCCGCGACAGCGCCCTGTCCATCGTCAAGGGCCACCGCGTCTCCGAGCTGATGTCCATCGGCGAGGAGATCTACGACGAGTACATGGCCGACCGCATCTGGCCCGGCACCCGGGCCCTGGCCCAGGCCCACCTGGACGCCGGACAGAAGGTGTGGCTGGTCACCGCCGCCCCCGTGGAGACCGCCACCATCATCGCCCGCCGCCTCGGCCTGACCGGCGCGCTCGGCACCGTCGCCGAATCGGTCGACGGCGTCTACACCGGCCGCCTGGTCGGCGAACCCCTCCACGGCCCCGCCAAGGCCGAGGCCGTCCGCGCCCTCGCCATCGCGGAGGGCCTGGACCTGGAGCGCTGCGCCGCCTACAGCGACTCGCACAACGACATCCCGATGCTCTCCCTGGTCGGCCACCCCTACGCGATCAACCCGGACACCAAGCTCCGCAAGTACGCGCGCGCCCGCGACTGGCGGCTGCGCGACTACCGCACCGGCCGCAAGGCGGCCAAGGTCGGCATCCCGGCCGCCGCCGGGGTCGGCGCGCTCGCGGGCGGCACCGCCGCGGCCGTCGCCCTGCACCGCCGCCGCCGCTGACCCACGCCCGCACCCCCTCCGTAACCCCTCCCGCACCCTCCCCGCCCCGTGCCGCCCACCGCGAACGGCCACGGGGCGCAGCCACGCCCGGGGCCGGACGGCCGATCGCGAGCCGGTCCGCCGGAGCGGGCGACGCCCCCTCCGGCCTGCCGGATCGCCCGGGCCCTGCCACAACCCGTCGCCCCCGTAGACAGATCACGAAGTAATCCGATCAATAAACGGTCACCATGTGCTACTTGATACGTCACTTGGCGATAAGAGAAGCGACGGAACCGGTGATTTAGACAACTGGGTGTAGCGCTGCCTGCACGAAGCGTTATTCTCCTCAGACGCATCACGGAGACCGCCACTCGCCACCACGGGTGACGTTTTTCGAACTGCTCGTGATGGAAGCTCTGCCTCTGGGAGTCCCGTGTACCCACACGTCGGGGTTGACGCCTCGGGCCTGGCTACGCTGCGTGCATCGGTCATTGACCGCTTGCGCGGCTTCGTCCCCACCGCGTACGCCGTCCCCGCATTTGCCACCCCTGCACCTGCCGGCCCTTGCTACGCCCTGGCCGAACGCGGTGCGGCGGTCGGAAGACGCAGCACCCGCGCGGCCTCGACCACGTCGACCGTCCGCCGTCCCACCGCCGACAGCGACAGCGCGCGCATGATGGATCTCGTCGAGCGCGCGCAGGCCGGTGAGGCGGACGCCTTCGGCCGCCTGTACGACCAGTACAGCGACACCGTGTACCGGTACATCTACTACCGCGTGGGCGGCAAGGCGACCGCGGAGGACCTCACCAGCGAGACCTTCCTCCGCGCGCTGCGCCGCATCTCCACGTTCACCTGGCAGGGCCGCGATTTCGGCGCCTGGCTGGTCACGATCGCTCGCAACCTGGTCGCCGACCACTTCAAATCCAGTCGTTTCCGACTGGAAGTGACCACCGGCGAAATGCTCGACGCCAACGAGGTGGCGCGCAGCCCCGAGGACTCCGTCCTGGAGTCCCTCTCCAACGCCGCACTGCTCCAGGCCGTGCGGCGACTCAACCCCCAGCAGCAGGAGTGCGTGACCCTGCGGTTCCTCCAAGGCCTCTCGGTCGCCGAGACCGCGCGGGTGATGGGCAAGAACGAGGGCGCGATCAAGACCCTCCAGTACCGGGCCGTACGGACGCTCGCCCGGCTCCTGCCGGACGACGCCCGCTGATCGACCTCTGCGTGACCGTCCCGTCACGCACTGGTCCGATCATCTTTCGTGCGTAACCCAAGTGCCGAGCGCCTCGTTGTGCCGGTTGCAGGCCCCCTGTCGTCGCCCCCTGTCCGTCTCCACTCACTCCATCGAGTGGAAACGCTCAAGGTGTGCAACCTTCCGGACCGCCAGGGGAGTCGACCGTCATGACGAGAGGAGGTGCCGCCAGTGATCGCAAACGTTTCGGCACACCGGCGGGCGAACGCCTTCGCCCAGGCCCTGGAAGAGCAGACCCTCCAGGGTGCGGCGGCCGTACAGCCCGCGGAACCGGCCGACCAGGCCGACCGCGGACCGCTGTTGGCCCTGGCGAACGGCCTCGGTGAGCTACCGAAGCCGCAGTTGGACCCCGAGGTCAAAGTGGCGCAGCGAGCCCAGCTCGTCGCGGCCATGGAAACCATGTTCGCCGAGGGCGGCGCGTCCACGGGCCCTACGGTGCCCGTGCAACGGGGCAAGGGGGCCCACCGGGCCTCACCACTGCGGAGACTGCGACCCCGCTCACGCTGGGCGAAGGGGCTCACTGCCGGCGGGCTCACCGTCGGCGTGGCCGCGGGAGCGTTCGGCGGCGTGGCCGCCGCCAGCTCCGACGCCCTCCCCGGTGATTCGCTCTACGGACTGAAGCGCGGGATGGAGGACATCAGCCTCGGCATGGCCAAGGGCGACGCCGACCGCGGCGAGGTCTATCTCGACCAGGCCTCCACCCGGCTCAGCGAGGCCCGCAGACTGATGGAGCGCGGCCGGTCCGGCGCACTCGACCACGAATCCCTCGGCGCCGTCAGACGCGCGCTCAACGGCATGTCCCACGACGCCTCCGAGGGCCACCGCCTGCTCCACTCCGCCTACCGGCGCGACGGAGCGATCGGCCCCATCCAGGCCCTCGACACCTTCTCCCGCTCGCACCGCGACGCCTGGAGCAGCCTCCGCGACCGGCTGCCCGTCCAGCTCACCGACGTCCGCGACGAGGTCAGCTCCGTCTTCGAGGCCATAGAGGACGAAGTCGCACCGCTCCAGTCCCTCCTCCCCCGCCCCCCGGGCACGAGTAAGGGCACCGGACGCTCCGACGCCACCACACCGGACACCGGCTCGCCCCGGACCGACGCCCCCGCACCCTCCACCGCACCCGGGGAGCCCGGGGGCCGGGCCGACGGCAGCACCACCCCCGAGCCCTCCGGCTCGTCGGGCTCCGCCGACGCCACGCCGGAGGACGGTCTGCTGGGCGGCGGTACGGACGGCCTGCTGGACGACCTCCCGGCGGACGGCCTCACCCCGTCCTCCCCCGAAGACCGGCCCAGCGCACCCGCCGCTCCGGACATCACCCTGCCCCCGCTCCTCCCGGGGCTCCTGCCCGGCCTCGGCATCGACGGCGAGAACCTCAAGCCGTAGACCGACGGGCCCGACGCACACGAAGCAACAGGGGGGCCGGTACGCGATCCGCGTACCGGCCCCCCTCTCGTCGCGGCTCAGCAGGTCAGAAGAACACCGACCGCCGCTGCACCAACAGCTTGTACAGCGTGTGCTGGATCTGCTCACGCACCTGGTCCGTCAGGTTGAACATCAGCATCGGGTCCTCCGCCGCCTCCGGCGGATACCCGTCCGTCGGAATCGGCTCCCCGAACTGGATCGTCCACTTCGTCGGCAGCGGCAGCGCGCCCAGCGGCCCCAGCCACGGGAACGTCGGCGTGATCGGGAAGTACGGGAAACCCAGCAGCCGGGCCAGCGTCTTCGCGTTCCCGATCATCGGGTAGATCTCCTCCGCCCCCACGATCGAGCACGGCACGATCGGCGCACCCGCCCGCAGCGCCGTCGACACGAACCCGCCGCGGCCGAAGCGCTGAAGCTTGTAACGCTCGCCGAACGGCTTGCCGATGCCCTTGAAACCCTCCGGCATCACCCCGACGATCTCGCCCATCTCCAGCAGCCGCTGCGCGTCCTCGGCACAGGCCAGCGTGTGCCCCGCCTTGCGCGCCAGCTCGTTGACGACCGGCAGATGGAAGACCAGATCGGCGGCGAGCAGCCGCAGATGCCGGTCCGCCGGATGGTTGTCGTGCACCGCGACCTGGAGCATGAGCCCGTCCAGCGGCAGCGTCCCGGAGTGGTTGGCCACGATGAGGGCCCCGCCGTCCGACGGGATGTTCTCGATGCCCTTCACCTCGACCCGGAAGTACGTGTCGGCCAGCGGCCGCAGCACCGACATCAGGACCTGGTCGGTGAGTTCCCGGTCGTAACCGAACTCGTCGACGTCGTAATCACCGGTGACCCGCCGCCGCAGGAACGCGAGCCCGCCCGCGATCCGCCGCTCCCAGCCGCCCGTCGGTGAGCCGCCCGCGTCCACGTCCACCGCGTCCCTACCGGGCTGCCCGGGCTCCTGGCCCCCCTCTTCCCCCGCCTCGGGGACCTGCGCCCCCGGCAGGGCGCTCACCGGAGCCGCGGAGCCGTCGCCCCGGCCGCCGCCGGGACCGCCCGCCCCGGTCCGGCGCCGCGCCGGACGCGACGCGCCACCGGACCGCGAACGGTCGTCGTCGAACGGAATGACCTTGGCGTCCGCCATCGTCGGTGCGCTCCTCTACCTGGCGCCGTGAGTCGTCTGTACCGCACCGGACCCGCGCTCCCGCGGCCCGGCGCCTCCCGGAAGCGGCAGCGCCGCCAGCCGGTCCACCGCCCTGCCCACCGTCTCCGGCGGCAGCAGCCCCGGCCCCCGGCCCCGCGCGAACTCCGCGAACGTCTCCGCCGTGGTGAACCCCGGCCGGAAACCGAGGGTCTCGCGCATCTGCACCGTCGAGACCACCCTGCCATGGGTGAGCAGCCGGATCTGTTCCGGCGAGAAGTCGGTCATGCCGATCGTACGGAGCGCCGAGCCGACCCATGTGACGGCGGGCAGCAGCACCGGCACCGTCGGCTTCCCCAGCCGCCGCGAGCACTGCGACAGCAGCAGCACCCCGTCGCCGGCGATGTTGAACGTGCCGCTGTTCAGCGTCCCGCGCCGGGGCTCGTTCGCCGCGACCCCCAGGACGTCGATCACATCGTCCTCGTGCACGAACTGGAGCCGGGGGTCGTAGCCGAAGACGGTCGGCAGGACGGGCAGCGACAGATAGTCGGCGAGCGGCGAGTCCGGCCGGGGCCCCAGGATGTTGGCGAACCGCAGCACGCACACCGCCACGTCCGGCCGGCGGCGGGCGAAGCCCCGTACGTACCCCTCGACCTCCACCGCGTCCTTCGCGAATCCGCCGCTGGGCAGTGACTTGGGCGGGGTGGTCTCGGTGAACACGGCGGGATCACGGGGCGCCGACCCGTACACGCTCGTACTGGACTTCACCACGAGCCGCCGCACCGCCGGGGACTTCTGGCAGGCGCCGAGCAGCTGCATGGTGCCGATGACGTTGGTCTCCTTGATCGCCGTCCGGCCGCCGGCGCCCAGCGCCTTGCCGGAGACGTCCAGGTGCACGACCGTGTCGACGGCGTGTTCGGCGAGGATCCGCGCCAGGGCGGACTGCCGGATGTCCGCGCGCACGAACTCCGCGTCGCCCAGCTCGTGGGCCGGCGCGACCGCGTCGACGGCGATCACCCGGTCCACCCCGGGCTCACGCTGGACACGCCGGACGAAGCGGCCCCCCAGCTGCCTGGCCGCTCCTGTGACGAGCACGACCTTTCCCAAGACCAGCGCCTTCCGTCGGCCCGGGAAGCCTGGCCCGGCTCCCCTGCTTCCCGCGGTAACTTCCCTGGCCGTCACCGTAGCGGGTGGACGCCGCCCTGTGACGACCTCGTGCTCCGAAACGCACCGCAGCCCCTCCACCGGAACGGCGGAGAGGCTGCGGATCTCACGAACTGCGTTCGCTTACTTCTTGTTGCGACGCTGAACGCGCGTGCGCTTGAGCAGCTTGCGGTGCTTCTTCTTGGCCATCCGCTTGCGCCGCTTCTTGATAACAGAGCCCACGACTACCCTCGCTCACTTCATTTTCACTGGTGCGGGGCGTCTGGGCCCACACGACCTACGTCGGCCTAGCCTACCCGCCACTGTCCGAGGGACGTAATCCGCAGGCAGGCTCAGGCTGATTCCACCCCCACGAAGGACTCGCGGAGATACGCGTGAACCGCTTGCTCCGGCACCCGGAAGGACCTGCCCACCCGGATCGCCGGCAGATGACCGCTGTGCACCAAGCGGTACACGGTCATCTTCGACACTCGCATGACCGAGGCGACTTCCGCCACGGTCAGAAACTTGACCTCGTTAAGAGGCCTCTCGCTGCCAGCAGCCATGACCCACCTGTACCTTCCGCACCGGACGCGCACCGGCTTCCCCTCCGGTGACTCTTCGTCGCTGTGCGCTCACTCCACAGATTAGGGGCGCGTGATGCGAGTGGGGAAGAGGAGAGACAGCCGACGGGCCTACGGCGACAGACGGGCCCGATGGAGCACATAGCGCGTCAACGGCCGGTAGAACGGCGCCCGTACGCCGTCGTCGAGCGGAACGACGACGGACACCCGCCCCTCGGCCTCCCCCACGAACAGCGCCGGATCATCCGTGTCCGCCGGCCCGATCGCCTCGATACCCAGCTGACCTGCGCCGCAGACCCAGCCGTGATCCCCGATCACCAACTCCGGCAGCACCCCGAGCCGCTCCACAGCGTCCTGGAGCGCGAGCCGCACCGGAAGCGGCGAATGCGTGTGCGCGCCGATCTCACCCCCCGTGGGCCGTCCCCCCGGCTCGCGCACGAGGGCGACACCCCGTACGTAGTCGAGGTTGTACGTGCGTACGCCAAACCGGGTCGTTATGTCGACACATCTCCCCTGCGCGGGGGTGAGAACGGGACAGCCCGCCGCCGACAGAGCGTCTGCCAGCCCGGCGTAGAAACCGAGCAGCCGGTGTGGATGACCGGTCCCCAGCAGCACCGGAGCCCTTCGCCCGGCCACCACCGCCAGCCGCTCGGCGAACGCGTCCAGCGCGGCCACCGTCCGCTCGGGATCGATCGCGTCGGGACCGCTCACGTGCGCGGGATCCGCCGAGACCCCACAGCGGTCCGCCATCAGCCGCAACAGCTCGCCCTCGCCCCAGGCCCGGTCGGGCGCGAGCCCCAGCATCACCCGCGGATCCCGCGCCGCGAACAGCCGGTAGCTCCGCAGACTGGTCTCGCGCGAAGTGGCCACGGGCCCGGCCAGCCGGGCCGCCAGCAGATGGGCGCGCAGCGCCCCGGTGCTCAACACCCCTGGGATGCTGCCGTACCGCGGAGTCCCGGCGGGCGGGAATCCCGTTACACACCACCGTTGGCGTAACGCACGGCACAATGCCCCGCGCCGCCCGGAGCTCAGGTCAGCAGCCCCCGCAGCGGGAACGCCGCCTTCCGGGACGCCAGCACCGCCTGGTCCAGCCGGTCCGCCGGGTCGTACCCGTCCTCCCAGCTCTTCCACGACGGCGTACGCCCGTCCGTCATCCTGCCCGGCCCCAACTGCCGTGTACGGGCGTAGACGAGATCGCGCCAGGACGGCGGCACCACCGACTCCGGATCGACGGGAGCGTGCGCCGCGATCCCGACGAGATGCGTCCACGACCGGGGCACCACATCCACCACCGCGTACCCGCCGCCGCCGAGCGCCACCCACCGCCCGCCGTCCGTGTACCGGTGCGCCAGCTCGTGGCAGGACTCCATGACCGACCGCTGCGCGTCCAGGGACACCGCGAGGTGGGCGAGCGGATCCTCGAAGTGCGTGTCGGCCCCGTGCTGGGTGACGAGCACCTGGGGGCGGAAGTCGGCCAGCAGCTCGGGCACCACCGCGTGGAACGCCCGCAGCCATCCGGCGTCCCCGGTCCCGGCCGGCAGCGCCACGTTGACCGCGGCCCCCTCCCCCGCCCCGGAACCGGTCTCCTCCGGCCACCCGGTCTGCGGAAAGAGGGTCCTCGGGTGCTCGTGCAGCGAGATCGTCAGCACCCGCGGGTCCTCCCAGAACGCGGCCTGCACCCCGTCCCCGTGGTGGACGTCCACATCGACGTACGCCACCCGCTCGGCGCCCAGCTCCAGCAGCCGGGCGATGGCGAGGGCGGGGTCGTTGTAGACGCAGAACCCGGCGGCCGCCCCGGGCATGGCGTGGTGCAGCCCGCCGGTGAAGTTCACCGCGTGCTCGCACGCACCCCGCCACACAGCCTCGGCCGCGCCCACCGACAGCCCGGCGATCAGCGCGGACGCCTCGTGCATCCCCGCGAACGCCGGATCGTCCACGGTCCCGAGCCCGTACTCCTGGTCGGCGGCGCGCGGGTCCGCGGAGGCGGCCCGCACCGCGGCCACGTAGTCCTCGCGGTGCACGAGCCGCAGGGTCGAGTCCCCGGCGGCCTTCGCCGACCGCAGATCCACCGCCCCGTCGAGCCCGAACGCCCGCACCAGCCCCATCGTCAGGGCCAGCCGGACCGGGTCCATGGGGTGCGTCTCCCCGAAGTCGTATCCCGTGACTGCGTCATCCCACATCAGCTGTGTGCGGCCGCTCATGCCCGCCACCGTATCGGGCGGGCCCCGGCCCGAACGCGCGGGCATACACGAGCGTCGTCAGCACCAGGACCATCGGTACGAGCATGGCCCCGCGATAGCTCCACGCATCCCCCAGAGCTCCCACGAGCGGCGAACCCACCAGGAACCCGACATAGTTGAAGATGTTCAGCCGGGCCACGGCCGCGTCGCTGTTCCCCGGGAACATCCGCCCGGCCGCCGCGAAGGTCTGCGGCACGATCACGCAGAGCCCGAACCCGAGCATCGTGAAGCCGAGCATCCCCACCCCGGGCCCGGGCGCCGCCGCCACGACCGCGAACCCGCCGGCCGCCAGCAGGCTCCCGCCCCGCACGACGGCGACCGCCCCGAACCGCCGCACCCCGAGGTCCCCCACGGCCCGCCCCAGCAGGGTCGTCACCATGTAGACGTTGTACGGGACCGTCGCGAGCTGCTCCGAACCGCCGAGCACGTCCTGGAGGTACTTGGCACTCCAGTTGGAGACGGTCGAGTCCCCGATGTACGCGAAGCTCATGACGAGGCACAGCGGCAGCAACAGCCGGAACGACACGGCCCCGCCGGCGGGGCCCGGCTCCGTCTCCTTCGCCCCCCTGCCCTCCGTGTACCACCGGCTCCCGACCAGCGCTGCGGGCAACAGCACCACGACGACGGACAGGTAGGACACGAGCAACGACAGATCCCACCGCGCCCCGACCCACGCCAGGGACGCCCCCGCGATCCCGCCGAGGCTGTAGGCGGCGTGGAAGCCGAGCATGATGCTGCGCCCGTACGCCCGTTGGAGGCTGACGCCCAGCATGTTCATCGAGGCGTCCAGCGCCCCGACGGCCAGCCCGAAGACGCCGAGCGCGACGGCGACGTGCCACACCTCCCGCCCCGCGCCCACCCCGAGCAGGGCGAGCAGGACCAGGGGCTGGGCCCACCGCAGAACGGCACCGGGCCGCACCCGCGCGACCACCTTCTCGGTGGCCACGCTGCCGGCCCCCGCCAGGATCGGGACAGCGGCGAGGAAGACGGGCAGCAGCCCGTCGGATATCCCGTACTGGTCCTGAACGGCGGGGATACGCGTCACCAGAAGGGCGAAGGCCACCCCTTGAACGCCGAAGCTCAACCCCAGGGAAGCCCTGCCGTGCCGCAAGCCCGCATCCGTCATGGCCGCGAGCGTAGAGCCGGGCTCCCCCCAGGGGTAGACGGATCAACGGATCAGGCGAGCAGTCCGGGAAGCTGAGCCATGTCGGAGAAGTGCCCGGTCACTCCGACGAGCCGGTCGGCGGGCATCATCGACGTGAACCCGTACACGTCCATCCCCGCGGCGCGGGCCGCCTCGACACCGAGCGGGCTGTCCTCGATGACGACGCACCTCTCCGGAGCGACGCCCATCCGCTCGGCGGCGTACAGGAACAGGTCCGGTGCCGGCTTGCCCCGCCCGACATCCTCCGAGCTGAAGATCCACTCCTCCTCGAACCACTGGTCGATCCCCGTCCTGCGGTGCGCGACACGGATCCGCTCGTGGCCCCCGGAGGAGGCGACGCAGTAGTCCACCCCGTCAGCGACAAGCTTCCCGAGCAGTTCCTCGACCCCGTCGACCATGACGAGCTCCCGCTGGAACGCGGCGAACGTACGGGTGTTGAGCGTGGAGTCGAAGTCCTCGGGCAGCTTCTGCCCCGTCCTCTCCTCGACGAGATCGTGGACCCGGTGCACGGCGGACCCCATGTAGTCACGGAGCGATTCGTCGTACGAGGTGGGGTGACCGAGTTCGGTCAGGTAGCCGGCGAGGACGGTGTTGGCGAGCGGCTCACTGTCGACGAGCACACCATCGTTGTCGAAGATGACCAGTTCGTAGCGCATGGTTCGACCCTAGACGCTCAGAACGCAGAAAAGCCCCGTGCCACAAGGCACGGGGCTTTCCCGGAAAAATTGTTCGGCGGCGTCCTACTCTCCCACAGGGTCCCCCCTGCAGTACCATCGGCGCTGAAAGGCTTAGCTTCCGGGTTCGGAATGTAACCGGGCGTTTCCCTAACGCAATGACCACCGAAACACTATGAAATTAACCAACACCGGAGAAAACACGGCCGTTCGTTATTTCAGAACTAACACAGTGGACGCGAGCAACTGAGGACAAGCCCTCGGCCTATTAGTACCAGTCAGCTCCACCCGTTACCGGGCTTCCACATCTGGCCTATCAACCCAGTCGTCTACTGGGAGCCTTAACCCTTCAAGAGGGTGGGAATACTCATCTCGAAGCAGGCTTCCCGCTTAGATGCTTTCAGCGGTTATCCTTTCCGAACGTAGCCAACCAGCCATGCCCTTGGCAGGACAACTGGCACACCAGAGGTTCGTCCGTCCCGGTCCTCTCGTACTAGGGACAGCCCTTCTCAATATTCCTACGCGCGCAGCGGATAGGGACCGAACTGTCTCACGACGTTCTAAACCCAGCTCGCGTACCGCTTTAATGGGCGAACAGCCCAACCCTTGGGACCGACTCCAGCCCCAGGATGCGACGAGCCGACATCGAGGTGCCAAACCATCCCGTCGATATGGACTCTTGGGGAAGATCAGCCTGTTATCCCCGGGGTACCTTTTATCCGTTGAGCGACAGCGCTTCCACAAGCCACTGCCGGATCACTAGTCCCGACTTTCGTCCCTGCTCGACCCGTCGGTCTCACAGTCAAGCTCCCTTGTGCACTTACACTCAACACCTGATTGCCAACCAGGCTGAGGGAACCTTTGGGCGCCTCCGTTACTCTTTAGGAGGCAACCGCCCCAGTTAAACTACCCATCAGACACTGTCCCTGATCCGGATCACGGACCCAGGTTAGACATCCAGCACGACCAGAGTGGTATTTCAACGACGACTCCACAACCACTGGCGTGGCCGCTTCACAGTCTCCCACCTATCCTACACAAGCCGAACCGAACACCAATATCAAACTATAGTAAAGGTCCCGGGGTCTTTCCGTCCTGCTGCGCGAAACGAGCATCTTTACTCGTAGTGCAATTTCACCGGGCCTATGGTTGAGACAGTCGAGAAGTCGTTACGCCATTCGTGCAGGTCGGAACTTACCCGACAAGGAATTTCGCTACCTTAGGATGGTTATAGTTACCACCGCCGTTTACTGGCGCTTAAGTTCTCAGCTTCGCCGCTCCGAAAAGCAGCTAACCGGTCCCCTTAACGTTCCAGCACCGGGCAGGCGTCAGTCCGTATACATCGCCTTACGGCTTCGCACGGACCTGTGTTTTTAGTAAACAGTCGCTTCTCGCTGGTCTCTGCGGCCACCCCCAGCTCAAGCAGCAAGTGCTATCACCAGTGATGGCCCCCCTTCTCCCGAAGTTACGGGGGCATTTTGCCGAGTTCCTTAACCATAGTTCACCCGAACGCCTCGGTATTCTCTACCTGACCACCTGAGTCGGTTTAGGGTACGGGCCGCCATGAAACTCGCTAGAGGCTTTTCTCGACAGCATAGGATCATCCACTTCACCACAATCGGCTCGGCATCAGGTCTCACCCTTAACGTGTGACGGATTTACCTACCACACGGGCTACACCCTTACCCCGGGACAACCACCGCCCGGGCTGGACTACCTTCCTGCGTCACCCCATCGCTTACCTACTACAAGTCTGGTTCATCGGCTCCACCACTACCCTCAACTCCGAAGAGATCGGGCCGGCTTCACGGACTTAGCATCGCCTGATTCAGTACTGGGCGTTTCAAAGCGGGTACCGGAATATCAACCGGTTGTCCATCGACTACGCCTGTCGGCCTCGCCTTAGGTCCCGACTTACCCTGGGCAGATCAGCTTGACCCAGGAACCCTTAGTCAATCGGCGCACACGTTTCTCACGTGTGTATCGCTACTCATGCCTGCATTCTCACTCGTGAACCGTCCACAACTCGCTTCCGCGGCTGCTTCACCCGGCACACGACGCTCCCCTACCCATCCATACGGGCGTTGACCCTATGTGTATGAATGACACGACTTCGGCGGTACGCTTGAGCCCCGCTACATTGTCGGCGCGGAATCACTTGACCAGTGAGCTATTACGCACTCTTTCAAGGGTGGCTGCTTCTAAGCCAACCTCCTGGTTGTCTCTGCGACTCCACATCCTTTCCCACTTAGCGTACGCTTAGGGGCCTTAGTCGATGCTCTGGGCTGTTTCCCTCTCGACCATGGAGCTTATCCCCCACAGTCTCACTGCCGTGCTCTCACTTACCGGCATTCGGAGTTTGGCTAAGGTCAGTAACCCGGTAGGGCCCATCGCCTATCCAGTGCTCTACCTCCGGCAAGAAACACACGACGCTGCACCTAAATGCATTTCGGGGAGAACCAGCTATCACGGAGTTTGATTGGCCTTTCACCCCTAACCACAGGTCATCCCCCAGGTTTTCAACCCTGGTGGGTTCGGTCCTCCACGAAGTCTTACCTCCGCTTCAACCTGCCCATGGCTAGATCACTCCGCTTCGGGTCTAGAGCGTGCAACTCAAACGCCCTGTTCGGACTCGCTTTCGCTACGGCTTCCCCACACGGGTTAACCTCGCTACACACCGCTAACTCGCAGGCTCATTCTTCAAAAGGCACGCAGTCACGACTGACAGCACAAGTGCTGCCAGCGACGCTCCCACGGCTTGTAGGCACACGGTTTCAGGTACTATTTCACTCCGCTCCCGCGGTACTTTTCACCATTCCCTCACGGTACTATCCGCTATCGGTCACCAGGGAATATTTAGGCTTAGCGGGTGGTCCCGCCAGATTCACACGGGATTTCTCGGGCCCCGTGCTACTTGGGTGTCTCTCAAACGAGCCGTTGATGTTTCAGCTACGGGGGTCTTACCCTCTACGCCGGACCTTTCGCATGTCCTTCGCCTACACCAACGGTTTCTGACTCGTCTCACAGCCGGCAGACTATGAAAGAGAGATCCCACAACCCCGCATGCGCAACCCCTGCCGGGTATCACACGCATACGGTTTGGCCTCATCCAGTTTCGCTCGCCACTACTCCCGGAATCACGGTTGTTTTCTCTTCCTGAGGGTACTGAGATGTTTCACTTCCCCTCGTTCCCTCCACACTGCCTATGTGTTCAGCAGCGGGTGACAGCCCATGACGACTGCCGGGTTTCCCCATTCGGAAACCCCCGGATCAAAGCTTGGTTGACAGCTCCCCGGGGACTATCGTGGCCTCCCACGTCCTTCATCGGTTCCTGGTGCCAAGGCATCCACCGTGCGCCCTTAAAAACTTGGCCACAGATGCTCGCGTCCACTGTGCAGTTCTCAAACAACGACCAGCCACCCATCACCCCACCCAAACAGGGCGAGTTCACTGGGGCCGGCAACCGAAGGCAGCCTTTACGGCCATACCCTCAGACACCCAACAACGTGCCCGGCACAACCGATCTCTCACCACGTTCCACGCCCCGAAGAGCAGTACTAGCTGTGATCAACCTGTCGTGCCGAATAGTCAACGTTCCACCCATGAGCAACCAGCACCGAACATTCGCCGGTGTACTGGCCTCTGACCAAGCGGACTTGGTAAGAAGTGCTCCTTAGAAAGGAGGTGATCCAGCCGCACCTTCCGGTACGGCTACCTTGTTACGACTTCGTCCCAATCGCCAGTCCCACCTTCGACAGCTCCCTCCCACAAGGGGTTGGGCCACCGGCTTCGGGTGTTACCGACTTTCGTGACGTGACGGGCGGTGTGTACAAGGCCCGGGAACGTATTCACCGCAGCAATGCTGATCTGCGATTACTAGCAACTCCGACTTCATGGGGTCGAGTTGCAGACCCCAATCCGAACTGAGACCGGCTTTTTGAGATTCGCTCCGCCTCGCGGCATCGCAGCTCATTGTACCGGCCATTGTAGCACGTGTGCAGCCCAAGACATAAGGGGCATGATGACTTGACGTCGTCCCCACCTTCCTCCGAGTTGACCCCGGCAGTCTCCTGTGAGTCCCCATCACCCCGAAGGGCATGCTGGCAACACAGAACAAGGGTTGCGCTCGTTGCGGGACTTAACCCAACATCTCACGACACGAGCTGACGACAGCCATGCACCACCTGTATACCGACCACAAGGGGGGCACCATCTCTGATGCTTTCCGGTATATGTCAAGCCTTGGTAAGGTTCTTCGCGTTGCGTCGAATTAAGCCACATGCTCCGCTGCTTGTGCGGGCCCCCGTCAATTCCTTTGAGTTTTAGCCTTGCGGCCGTACTCCCCAGGCGGGGAACTTAATGCGTTAGCTGCGGCACCGACGACGTGGAATGTCGCCAACACCTAGTTCCCAACGTTTACGGCGTGGACTACCAGGGTATCTAATCCTGTTCGCTCCCCACGCTTTCGCTCCTCAGCGTCAGTAATGGCCCAGAGATCCGCCTTCGCCACCGGTGTTCCTCCTGATATCTGCGCATTTCACCGCTACACCAGGAATTCCGATCTCCCCTACCACACTCTAGCTAGCCCGTATCGAATGCAGACCCGGGGTTAAGCCCCGGGCTTTCACATCCGACGTGACAAGCCGCCTACGAGCTCTTTACGCCCAATAATTCCGGACAACGCTTGCGCCCTACGTATTACCGCGGCTGCTGGCACGTAGTTAGCCGGCGCTTCTTCTGCAGGTACCGTCACTTTCGCTTCTTCCCTGCTGAAAGAGGTTTACAACCCGAAGGCCGTCATCCCTCACGCGGCGTCGCTGCATCAGGCTTTCGCCCATTGTGCAATATTCCCCACTGCTGCCTCCCGTAGGAGTCTGGGCCGTGTCTCAGTCCCAGTGTGGCCGGTCGCCCTCTCAGGCCGGCTACCCGTCGTCGCCTTGGTAGGCCATTACCCCACCAACAAGCTGATAGGCCGCGGGCTCATCCTTCACCGCCGGAGCTTTTAACCCCGTCCCATGCGGGACAGAGTGTTATCCGGTATTAGACCCCGTTTCCAGGGCTTGTCCCAGAGTGAAGGGCAGATTGCCCACGTGTTACTCACCCGTTCGCCACTAATCCACCCCGAAGGGCTTCATCGTTCGACTTGCATGTGTTAAGCACGCCGCCAGCGTTCGTCCTGAGCCAGGATCAAACTCTCCGTGAATGTTTACCCGTGATCGGGTGCACACATCACGAGAGCGGAACAACCGGTCGGAATAAGACCCGTTGTTCTCAGCGTCCTCGCTGTGTTCTTGCCTGCCGCCACCCACAAGGGGTGGAACGACAGGGCTTTCAAAGGAACCACCAACCTGCCGTAGCAGGCCGGGGTATCAACATATCTGGCGTTGACTTTTGGCACGCTGTTGAGTTCTCAAGGAACGGACGCTTCCTTCGGTCCCGTATCACCGGGGCCCTCCGGGCGCTTCCCTTCGTTTACTGCTTTGTCTTGCTGTCTTGCGTTTCCGACTCTATCAGACTCTTTCGTGTCCGATTCCCGGTCGAAGCGGGCCTTGCGTTTCGCATCTCGCCTTCCGGTTCTTCGCTTTCGCGTTTTCCCTTTCGGCGAGTCCGACTCTATCAGATCCTTTCGGGCCTGATTCCCAGTCAGCGGGGTTTGTCTTCCCGGCTGTTGGGCCGTTCCGACGAGTGAGACTTTAGCGGATTCCTGCCCCCCGACGCTAATCGGGGTGCGTTCCTTCGAACGCGGATTCCTCATTTCGCGCAGGCACACGAAAAGGCATGCGACACGAGGTCGCGTCCTGTCGTGGTTACTGCGGAATGGCTGTCCGGGGACCGACCGGGGTCGGCGCTCACGTCGGACAACTCGGAGCACACTACGGATGTGTCCGGAGTGTGTCAACCCCCGGCCGGTGGTGCCGGAGGGCCGGGGGCGGGCGGTGGGCCTGGGCTGATCGTCAGCCGTTGCCGGCGGCCAGTTCGCGGCTGCGGTCCCGGGCTGCCTCCAGGGCGGCGATGAGGGCCGCGCGCACCCCGTGGTTCTCCAGTTCACGGATGGCGCTGATGGTCGTGCCGGCCGGGCTGGTGACGGCCTCGCGGAGCTTGACCGGGTGTTCGCCACTGTCCCGGAGCATCACGGCCGCACCGATCGCGGCCTGGACGATGAGGTCGTGGGCCTGGGCGCGGGGCAGGCCGAGCAGGATGCCCGCGTCGGTCATGGCCTCGACCAGGAAGTAGAAGTACGCGGGGCCGGAGCCGGAGAGGGCGGTCGCCGCGTCCTGCTGGGACTCCGGGACGCGCAGGGTCTTGCCGACACCGCCGAAGATCTCCTCGGCGGTGGCGAGATGCGCGCCGGTGGCGTGGCTGCCGCCCGAGATGACGGACATGCCCTCGTCGACGAGGACCGGGGTGTTGGGCATGACCCGCACGACCGGGGTGTCCGGGGTGAGCCGGTCCTCGATGAACGCGGTGGTGATGCCGGCCGCGGCGCTGATGACCAGACGGTCGGCGGTGACGTGCGGTGCGAGTTCGTCCAGGAGCTTGCCCATGTCCTGCGGCTTGACCGCGAGGATGAGGATGTCGGCGTGTCCGGCCGCCTCCGCGTTGGTGACGGAGTCGACCCCGTACCGCGTGTGCAGTTCCTGGGCACGGTCGCCGCGGCGGGTGGTCACCAGGAGGTCGGCCGGTCGCCAGCCCGCCCGGATCATCCCGCTGAGCAGGGCCTCGCCGATCTTGCCGGTGCCGAGGACTGCGACTGTCTGGGTCATGCGTTCACCCTCCGGGCGGTGCTGGGCTGTGCTCCGTGCGGTGCTCTGTGCCGTGCGCTGTGGTCTGGTTCGGGCCTTCTTCGCTCCGTCATCCTCGCATCGGGGTTCTCACGGCGTACGGCGGCGGAGGGTGATCGCGCCGAGGCAGAGGACCAGGACGGCGGTGCCGGCGACCACGGCGATGTCGCGGACGAAGTCGCCGGTGATGTCGGGGTGGTGGAGGACCTGGTTCATGCCGTCGACCGCGTACGACATGGGCAGGACGTTCGAGATCGCCTCCAGGACGGGGTGCATCGCCTCGCGCGGGGTGAACAGGCCGCACAGCAGGAGCTGGGGGAAGATCACCGCCGGCATGAACTGGACCGCCTGGAACTCCGACGCGGCGAACGCGGAGACGAACAGGCCGAGCGCGGTGCCGAGCAGTGCGTCGAGCAGGGCGACCAGGAGCAGCAGCCAGGGCGAGCCGGTGACGTCCAGGCCGAGCAGCCAGATGGAGACGGCCGTGGCGAGCGCCGACTGGAGAACCGCGACCGCGCCGAAGGCGAGGGCGTAGCCCGCGATCAGGTCGCCCTTGCCGAGCGGGAGCGCGAGGAGGCGCTCCAGGGTGCCCGAGGTGCGTTCGCGCAGGGTGGCGATCGAGGTCACCAGGAACATCGTGATCAGCGGGAAGATGCCGAGGAGGGAGGCGCCGGTCGCGTCGAAGGTCCCGGCCGCGCCGTCGAAGACGTAACGGAGCAGGGTGATCAGCAGGACCGGGACGATCACGAGGAGCGCGATCGTGCGGGGGTCGTGGGTCAGCTGGCGCAGGACGCGGCCGGCGGTGGCGGTCGTGCGTGACGGGGTGAGCGGGCGGGCGGGAGCGCCCTCGGTCGCGGGCGGGGCGGTGGCCGTCATCGGGAGGCCTCCTCCTGGGTGGGGGGCGAGGTGGGGGGCGTGGCCGTGTCGGCCGGGTGCCTGGCGGGCTGGTGCTCGTCGACTAGGTGGAGGAACGCGTCCTCGACGGTCTCCGTGCCGGTGCGGCGGCGCAGTGCGTCGGGGGTGTCCTCGGCCAGGATCCGGCCGTCCCGCATCAGGAGGAGGCGGTGGCAGCGCTCGGCCTCGTCCATGACGTGGGAGGAGATGAGGAGTGCGGTGGAGCGGTCGGCGGCCAGGCGGTGGAAGAGGTCCCAGAGGTCGCGGCGGAGTACGGGGTCGAGCCCGACGGTCGGTTCGTCCAGGACCAGCAGCTCCGGGGTGCCGAGGAGGGCGACGGCCAGTGAGACGCGGCTGCGCTGGCCGCCGGAGAGCGCACCGGCGAGGGCGTCGGCGTGGCTGGTGAGGTCGACGTCCCCGATGGCGCGGGTGACGGCGTCGCGGCGGGCGGCGCGGTGGGCGCGGCCGGGGTACAGGACGGCGGCGAAGTAGTCGAGGTTCTGCCGGACGGTGAGGTCGGTGTAGACGGAGGGCGCCTGGGTGACGTAGCCGACGCGGCTGCGGAGTGCGGGGTCGCCCGCCGGGCGGCCGAGGACGTCGAGGCTGCCGGTGGCCCTGGCCTGGGTGCCGACCACGGTGCGCATGAGGGTGGTCTTGCCGCAGCCCGAGGGGCCGAGGAGGCCGGTGATGCTGCCGGGGCGGACGGTGAAGTCGAGGGCGCGCAGGACGGTGCGGTCGCCGCGGACGACGGTGAGGCCGCGGGCTTCGATCGCCGGGGGCGGTGGGTGTGCCGGGGGCTCGGCCGGCGCCGCCCCGGGTTCGTAATTCATCATGTGATGAATTCTTCGCCCGGTCGGGCCGCCCGTCAAGGGGTGGGGGCGTCAGGGAACGACTCAGCCCGCCGACGGGGCGTCGGCGGGCTGGTGAGTCCTCGGTCGTGCGTCGGGCGGGCGGCGGCCCTCAGCCGCGCTTCGGCCGCTTGCGGCCGGAGGTCCTGCGGGCCGCCGGGTTGCCGGTGCGGCTCGATCGGCGCTTCTCGAACTGGACGAGGGCCTTCTCGTACTCGGTGCGGCGCAGCTTCTCGCCCGGGGCCTCGGTGAGCGAGCGGACGAAGTAGGCGAGGAGCGAGCCGATGAAGCCGATCGACTTCAGTCCGCGCAGGGAGTCCTCGCGCGCCGGGTCCTTCGGGCGGGCGGCGAAGCCCTCCCAGGTCTTGCGGAACGCGATGGCGCTGCAGATGGAGAACATCGCGATCACCAGCACCCCGACGAGACTCCCGACCTCCGCGATCTCCAGCCCCTGGTAGGCGAAGCGCAGGAGGAAGCAGGCGGCCACGGCGGCGGCCAGCGAGCCGACGGCGACGCCGACGCGCCGGAGGCCGTAACCGCCGTCGTGGTCGACCCACGTCGTGCCGAAGAAGCGGATGGGCTCGGGCCGCGGGCCCGGGGCCGTGGCGGGCGGGGTGCCGGGGGCTGCGCTGTTCTCGCTCACGGGGTCGATTATCCCCGTAGCCCCCGGTCGCCCCTGCGGACGCGTCAGTCGCAGCGCGGTGCGATGTAGCCGTCACGCCCCGTATAGACGTAGGCGTCCGCGACGAACTGGCCGTTGGCGATGTTGTCCCAGAGGTTCGACGTGCCGTACGGACCGGTGACCCGCTCCCCCGGCTTCTGGCAGTAGATCGGGATCTTCTGTCCGTACGGCAGGGTCCTGACGATGCGGTAACTGGTACCGGGACCGGTCCGGACGTTCACCCGGTAGCCCGGGGCGATCGGATAGCGGGTGCCGGTCGCGGTGGTCTCCACCGTCACCTCGGCTTCCGCCGTGGCCGTCGCCCCCTCCGGCCCGTCCACCTCGTTCCGCGTGTGCTCCGCGGTGTGCTCTTCAACGTCCATATGTGCCTCCCCCGTTGAGAAACGCGTACGCGCGACGCGCATGACGCGCAGGCTAGCAAGCCCCGTGCCTCTCGCACGCACCATCGACTAGGCTCCGTGCGTCGCATGCGCACGAACACACGGGGGTGGGCGATGCCGCCGCTGCGAGAGCCCGGAGCGCATCCGGAAGCGGAGTTTCCGCGTTACGCCGGCACCTACCGTCTTGAGGCCCGTCTCGGCTCGGGCGGCATGGGGGTCGTGCATCTGGCGCGCTCGGCTTCGGGGATGCAGCTCGCGGTGAAGGTGGTGCACGCGCCGTACGCGGCGGATCCCGATTTCAGGGCGCGGTTCCGGCAGGAAGTGGCGGCCGCGCGGCGGGTGAGCGGGGCGTTCACGGCGCCCGTCGTCGACGCCGACCCGGAGGCCGGGCGGCCCTGGATGGCCACTCTCTACATTCCCGGGCCCACGCTCGCCGAGCAGGTGAGGCGGAGCGGCCCGATGGCCCCCGCCGAGCTGCGCAGGCTGACCGCCGGGCTGGCCGAGGCGCTGCGGGACATCCATCGGGCGGGCGTGGTGCACCGCGATCTGAAGCCGAGCAACGTGCTGCTGACCGACGGCGGCCCCAAGGTCATCGACTTCGGGATCTCCCGGCCGTACGACAGTGATCTGCGCACCGAGACCGGCAAGCTGATCGGCTCACCGCCCTATATGGCTCCGGAGCAGTTCCAGCGGCCGCGTGAGGTCGGGCCGCCGGTCGACGTGTTCGCGCTGGGGGCCGTGATCGTCCACGCGGCGACGGGCCGGGGCCCGTTCGACTCGGACAGTCCGTACATCGTGGCGTACCAGGTGGTGCACGACCAGCCGGACCTCGGCGGGGTGCCGGAGGACCTCGCGCCGCTGGTCGCCCGGTGCCTGGCGAAGGACCCGGCCGACCGGCCCACGCCGGGCGAGGTGATGGAGGCGCTGCTGCCGCCGTCGTACGAGGCCGAGGCGTTCGTACCGGCGCAGCGGCGGCGGGCGGTGGTCGCGGCGGCGGTGCCGGCGGCGGGGGAGCGGGACGGTTCGGAGGCGGACACGCATGTGCGCCCGGCGCCCGTGGTGCGTCGTCGGCGGCTGCCGCGCGTGCGGCGACTCGTGGCGGCGGCGCTGCTTCTGCTGGTGGCGGGGGCAGGCGCGGGGGCGTACGCGGTGTGGGGCGGCGGCGGTACGGACGCGAGCCGCCCGGAGTCGGAACGCGCGGGCGCCGGGGGTGGGGAGGGCGACGCCGCCGTCACCCCGTGGCGTACGGCGTTGCGGACCTCCGGCAACGCCACGCCCGTCTGTTCCAGCGCCGGGGCGGGGGGTGCGCTGTACTGCTCGGCGGCCGGGGCCGGCACGGCCAGGATCGATCCGGCGGACGGGCGCGTGCTGTGGTCGGCCCCGTCCTCCTCGTCGCGGGCGGCCGCCCACGCTCCGATCGTCTCGGGCGGGGTCGTGCTCGCCGCCGGCCCGGACGGGAAGCTGCGCGCGTTCGATCCGGTGAAGGGCACCGCCGTCCGGGACCCCGCGCTGTCCGCCCGTCCCGGTGGCGCGTTCCCGGCGGGCGACACCCTGCTGGCCGTCGCCGACGACGGCACGGTGACGGCGCTGGACGGTGCGAGCGGGGCGCCCCGGTGGAAGGGTCCGCTGGCGAAGCACACCCGGCCCGACTTCGCCCTGTACGACGGGACTTCCGGACTCGCCTACGCCTTCGAGCACGCGCCCTCCGGGGCGTCGACCCTGGTCACGGCGGTGGACGCCGTGAGCGGGCGGGTGTCCTGGCAGCGGCGGCTGGACGGCGTCCTCACTCCGGTCGGCACGGCCGGGGCGGGGGAGCTGGTGCTGACGGCGATGGACGAGAACTCGGACACGGCCGAGCTGGTCCGGTACGCGCCCGGGACCGGCGGGTCCGCCCGGGTGCCGCTGCCGTTCACCTTGGACGGGCCGCAGGTGGTCATGGCCGGCGACGTCGCGTATCTGCTGGCGCGGGGCGGGTCGCTGCTCGCCGTCGACACCGCGGCGGGCGGTGCGGAGGCCGAGCTGTGGCGGTTGGAGACCGGGGTGGGGCGGACTTCCGCTCCGGTGCTCGGGGAGGGCGGGCACCTGTACTTCTCCGCCGCGGACGGGCGGCTGCTGGCCGTCGACACGGGCCGGGGTGCGCTGCTGGGGCAGACCCGGGCGCGGCTGAGCGGCGGGAAGCTGTCGTACGCGTCCGGCCTGCCCGCCCCGGTGGCGGCGGGGCGGACGGTCGTGGGGACGGCGCCGGACGGGTCGGTCTTCGCGGTGGACGGGGCGGATCCGGGGAGCTGGTGAGGGCCCGGTTCCACCGTCGGGGCCGGGGGCTCTGTCCCGGACCCCGCTCCTCGATCGCCGGAGGGGCGGGAGTGGGCCGTCCGGAGCCCCGGGCGTTACCCAAGGGCTCCGGGGCGGCCGGCCCGGAGCCCCTGAGCAGGAACGTCAGCCCAGCTTCGAGCCGAGCCCCTGCGCGGGAACGTCAGCCCAGCTTCGAGACGTCCCTGACCGCGCCGCGGTCCGCGCTCGTGGCCATCGCCGCGTAGGCGCGCAGCGCGGCCGAGACCTTGCGGTCGCGGTTCTTCGGGGCGTACACGCCGTTCAGCGCCTCGCGGCGGGTGGCCAGTACGGCGTCGTCGACGAGGAGTTCGATGGAGCGGTTCGGGATGTCGATGCGGATCCGGTCGCCGTTCTCGACGAGCGCGATGGTGCCGCCGGAGGCCGCCTCGGGCGAGGCGTGGCCGATGGAGAGGCCCGACGTACCGCCGGAGAAGCGGCCGTCGGTGACCAGGGCGCAGACCTTGCCCAGGCCCCGGCCCTTGAGGAAGGAGGTGGGGTAGAGCATCTCCTGCATGCCGGGGCCGCCGCGCGGGCCCTCGTAGCGGATGACGACGACGTCGCCCGGCTCGATCTCCTTGCGGAGGATCTTGTCGACGGCCTCGTCCTGCGACTCGCAGACGACGGCCGGGCCCTCGAAGGTCCAGATCGACTCGTCGACGCCGGCCGTCTTCACGACACAGCCGTCCACGGCGAGGTTGCCCTTGAGGACGGCGAGGCCGCCGTCCTTGGAGTAGGCGTGCTCGACGTCGCGGATGCAGCCGCCCGCCGCGTCCAGGTCGAGGGTGTCCCACCGCTCGGACTGGGAGAAGGCGGTCGCGGAGCGGACGCAGCCGGGGGCGGCGTGCCACAGCTCGATGGCCTCGGGGGACGGGGAGCCGCCGCGCACGTCCCAGTTCTTCAGCCACTCGGCGAGGGTGTCGGAGTGCACGGAGTGGACGTCCTCGTTGAGCAGGCCGCCGCGGTGGAGCTCGCCGAGGAGGGCGGGGATGCCGCCGGCCCGGTGGACGTCCTCCATGTAGTACGTGCCGCCGGGGGCGACGTTGGGGGCGACCTTGGAGAGGCAGGGGACCCGGCGCGAGACCTCGTTGATGTCGTCGAGGTCGTACGCCAGCTCCGCTTCCTCGGCGGCGGCCAGCAGGTGCAGGATCGTGTTGGTCGAGCCGCCCATGGCGATGTCCAGCGCCATGGCGTTGTCGAACGCGGCGCGGGTGCCGATGGCGCGCGGCAGGACCGTCTCGTCGTCCTGCTCGTAGTAGCGCCTGGTGATCTCGACGACCGTGCGGCCGGCCGCCTCGTACAGCCCCTTGCGGGCGGTGTGCGTGGCGAGGACCGAGCCGTTGCCGGGGAGGGAGAGGCCGAGGACCTCGGTCAGGCAGTTCATCGAGTTGGCGGTGAACATGCCGGAACAGCTGCCGCAGGTGGGGCAGGCGTTCTCCTCGATGCGGAGGATGTCCTCGTCCGAGACGGACTCGTCGACCGCGTCGCTGATCGCGTTGACCAGGTCGAGTTTGCGGACCGTGCCGTCGACGAGGGTGGCCTTGCCGGCCTCCATCGGGCCGCCGGAGACGAAGACGGTCGGGATGTTGAGGCGCATGGCGGCCATCAGCATGCCCGGGGTGATCTTGTCGCAGTTGGAGATGCAGATCAGCGCGTCCGCGCAGTGCGCCTCGACCATGTACTCCACGGAGTCGGCGATCAGGTCGCGGGAGGGCAGGCTGTAGAGCATGCCGCCGTGGCCCATCGCGATGCCGTCGTCCACGGCGATGGTGTTGAACTCGCGCGGCACCGCGCCCGCCGCCAGGATCGCCTCGGAGACGATCCGGCCGACCGGGGCGAGGTGGGTGTGGCCGGGGACGAACTCGGTGAACGAGTTGGCGACCGCGATGATCGGCTTGCCGATGTCCGCGCTCGCTACGCCCGACGCGCGCATAAGGGCGCGCGCGCCCGCCATGTTGCGTCCGTGGGTGACCGTGCGGGACCTCAGCTGCGGCATCGTCGCTCGCTCCTTCGGCAGAGAAGACTGCCTTGCGCGTTCGGGCGGGAAAGACTGCCTTCGAGCGTACGCCCCGGATCCAAGATCTGGACAGCCTGTCCGGAATGCGGGACATGGTGGTCGGTGGGTGGGTGGCCCTCGCCGGGGTTCAGCGCTCGCCCAAGTATCGCTGGAGCGCGGGGGCGACCATCGCCACGATGTCCTCCGGGTCGGCGGAGGCGAGCGGCTCGGCGCGGATCATGTACCGGAGCATCGCGATGCCGATCATGTGCGAGGCGGCCAGCTCGGCGCGGAACGTCGCGTCCGGAACGTCCAGTTCCGCCGCGATCCGCTCCAGCAGCCGGCGCAGGACGAATTCGCCCAGCACCTTCGCCGCCGCCTCGTGGGTCAGCGCGGAGCGGAGGATCGCGAGCAGGGGGGAGCGGGTGGCCGGGTCCTCCCACACGGAGAGGAAGAAGCGCGCCAGCCGCTCCCCCAGGCCCTCCGGCGGACCGCCGAGAACGGTGTGGACGACCAGGGCGGGTTCGAAGGTGACCTCGACGGCGGCGGCGAAGACCTCGTCCTTCGTACCGAAGTAGTGGTGGACGAGGGCGGCGTCGACCCCGGCGGACTTGGCGATGCCCCGGATCGAGGTCCTGTCGTAGCCGCGCTCGGCGAACTCCGTACGGGCCGCCTCCAGGATGCGCGTACGGGCGTCGGGGCCCCCGGACGCGGCCTCCCGGGAGGGGCGGCCCCGGCGGCGCGGGGCGGGAGCGGCCTCGGTCACGGGCGGTGGATCTTCGGGAGCGGGTCGTCGGCGGTGGTCGTGGTCGCCAGGTGGAGGCGGGTGAAGGCCAGCGCCTCCGCGAGGTCGGCCTCGCGTTCGGCGGAGGACATCGCGCGGCGGGTGTTGACCTCGATGACGACGTGGCCGTCGAAGCCCGTACGGGCGAGGCGCTCCAGCAGTTCCGCGCACGGCTGGTCGCCCCGGCCGGGCACCAGGTGCTCGTCCTTGGCCGAACCCTTGCCGTCGGCGAGGTGGACGTGGGCGAGCCGGTCGCCCATCCGGTCCACCATGGCGAGCGCCTCGGTGCGGGCGGTCGCGGTGTGCGAGAGGTCGACCGTGAAGTGCCGGTAGTCGTCGTTGGTGACGTCCCAGTCGGGGGCGTACGCGAGCATCTCGCGGTCCCGGTAGCGCCAGGGGTACATGTTCTCGACGGCGAACCGGACGTCCGTCTCCTGAGCCATCCGCCAGATCCCGGTCACGAAGTCCCGGGCGTAGTTGCGCTGCCACCGGAACGGCGGGTGCACCACGACGGTGGAGGCCCCGAGCTTCTCGGCGGCGGCCCTGGCCCGCTGGAGCTTGACCCAGGGGTCGGTGGACCAGACGCGCTGGGTGATCAGGAGGCAGGGGGCGTGCACCGCGAGGATCGGGACCCGGTGGTAGTCGGAGAGCCGGCGCAGGGCTTCGATGTCCTGGCTGACGGGGTCGGTCCAGACCATGACCTCGACGCCGTCGTAGCCCAGGCGCGCGGCGATCTCGAAGGCCGTCGCGGTGGACTCGGGGTAGACCGAGGCCGTTGACAGGGCGACCTTCGCATCGGGGATGCGCACCACTGGTTCTGCCACCTGGACAGCCTACGGGCACCGGTGCGCCACGCCGAGGGCTCCTGGCGGAAAGTGAGCAGGACCATGGGCTTGTGACCGTACGTCACCGGGGCGGCGCGGTCCGTCCGCCGTACGTCACCGGGGCGATGCGGCCCGGAGCCCACCGCCGTACGTCACCGGGGCGGCGCGACCCGGAATCCACCGCCGTACGGCCGCCGTACGTCACCGGGGCAGGGCGGCGCGTTCCACGGGGAGGTGATCCAGGCGGCGCAGGATGACGCCCTCGCGCAGGGCCCAGGGGCAGATCTCCAGCTCCTCGACGCCGAAGAGGTCCATCGCGCCCTCGGCCACCAGGGCCCCGGCGAGCAGCTGGGCTGCCCGGCCCTCGGAGACCCCGGGGAGCCGGCCGCGCTCCTCGACCGTCATCGCCGCCAGCTTGGGCACCCAGTCCTCCAGCGCCTTGCGGCTCAGCGAGCGCTGGACGTACAGGCCCTCGGTGGAGCGGGCGGCGCCGGCGATGCGGGCGAGCTGCTTGAAGGTCTTGGAGGTGGCGACGACGTGGTCGGGGCGGCCGGCCCGGCTGAACTCGCCCACCGTCCGCGCGATGCTGGCCCGGACGTGCCGGCGCAACGCCCTGACCTGATCGGGGCCGGCCGGGTCGTCCGGCAGCCAGGCGCCGGTGAGGCGGCCCGCGCCGAGCGGCAGGGAGACGGCGGTGTCCGGTTCCTCGTCGATGCCGAAGGCGATCTCCAGGGAGCCGCCGCCGATGTCGAGGACGAGCAGCTTCCCCGCCGACCAGCCGAACCAGCGGCGGGCGGCCAGGAAGGTCAGCCGGGCCTCCTCCTCGCCGCTGAGGACCGCGAGGTCGACGCCGGTCTCGACCCGTACGCGCTCCAGGACGAGGTCCGCGTTGGTCGCCTCGCGCACGGCGGAGGTGGCGAAGGCCAGCACGTCCTCGCACCCCTTGTCCTCGGCGGCCTGGACCGCGCCGGCGATCGTCGCGACGAGCCGGTCCACGCCGAGGGGGCCGATGGCGCCGCCCTCGTCGAGGAGTTCGGCGAGCCGCAGCTCCGCCTTGTGCGAGTGCGCGGGCAGCGGGCGGGCGCCGGGGTGGGCGTCGACCACCAGCAGATGAACCGTGTTCGATCCCACGTCGAGGACTCCGAGTCTCATGGGGGAACGCTACTGCGCCATCGGACGAGTCCGACCGGCGCATGGGGGCGCCCCCCATGCGCCGGTCGGACTTACGCTGTCCGCGTGCCAAAGACGAAAAAGGCTAAGCAGGACAAAGCCACGAAGAAGCAGAAGTCGAACAAGCAGACCGCACAGGCGGGGGCGGTCGGACCGGTCCCGTCCGACGAGAAGGGCATCGACTTCGCGCGGGCCTGGGTGGAGTTCCCCGACCCGGCCGACGAGGAGCAGGTCTTCCGCTGCGACCTGACCTGGCTGACCTCCCGGTGGACCTGCATCTTCGGCAGCGGCTGCCAGGGCATCCAGGCGGGCCGCGCGGACGACGGCTGCTGCACGCTGGGCGCGCACTTCTCCGACGAGGACGACGAGAAGCGGGTCGCCGGGCACGTGGCGCGGCTCACTCCCGAGCTGTGGCAGTTCCACGACGTCGGCGCGGAGTCGGGCTGGGTCGGCGTCGACGAGGACGGCGAACGCCAGACGCGCCGCTGGGAAGGCTCCTGCATCTTCCAGAACCGGCCCGGCTTCCCCGCCGGGGCGGGCTGCTCGCTGCACATCCTGGCGCTGCGGGAGGGCAAGGAGCCCCTGGAGACCAAGCCGGACGTGTGCTGGCAGCTGCCGGTGCGGCGGACGTACGACTGGATCGACCGGCCCGACGACACGCGGGTGCTCCAGGTGACGATCGGTGAGTACGACCGGCGGGGCTGGGGCCCGGGCGGTCACGACCTGCACTGGTGGTGCACCTCGGCCACCTCGGCGCACGGGGCCGGCGACCCGGTGTACGTGACCTACCGCCCGGAGCTGATCGAGCTGATGGGCAAGGAGGGGTACGACCGGCTGGTCGAACTCTGCGAGGAACGGCTGTCCTCGCTGCTGCCGATGGCCCCCCACCCGGCGGACCCGCTCCCCGCGTCGAAGAAGAGCTGAGGCGCGGGTCGAAGAAGCGCTGAGGCGCACCGGGGCGGCGAGACCGGCTTACGGGACCGGCCGGCGGACCCTCAGCCCGCCGGTTCCGGGGCGGAGGGGCCCGGGTCGGTCGGGGCCGGTTCCGTGGGGCTCGGGCCGGTCGGGCTCGGTGTCGGTCCGGGTGGCTCCGTGGGTTCGGGCGGATCGGTGGGCTCCGGCGGATCGGTGGGGTCGGTCGGGCCCGGTCCGGGGCCGGTGGGGCCAGGGTCGGTCGGGCCCGGATCGGTGGGGCCCGGATCTGTCGGGCCGGGATCCGTGGCGCCGGGGTCCGTGGGGCGGGGGAAGTCTGTCCCGGGGCGCGTGGGGCGCGGGCCGCCCGTCGTGGGGGCGGTGACCCCGTGACCGTCGATGAGCACGGCGGAACCCGAGGGCGTCAGCGTGATCCGGGCCCGCCACGGGCCGCCCGGCTGGGCGTCCCGGATCACCGAGACCGCGATGGTGGTGCTCTGCCCGGCCGCGAGCGTGCCGGACGTACGGCTGAGGCGCAGCCACGGGGCGTCCGTCGCCGCCGACCACCTGACCGGCCCGCGGCCGGCGGCGGTCAGGGTGAGCGTCGTGACGGCCCCGGAGGTCCGGGCCGTCACCGCGAGCCGGGCGTCGCCGTGCCGCGTGCCGCCGGTGCTGACGACCTCGGCGGTGACGTCCGGGACGCGGGCCCCGAAGCGGTTGCCGGGGCGGCCGTCGCCGGTGTTCTCGTAGGGGGTGTGGGGGGCGCCGCTCGTACCGCCCGCGCCGTCCATCTCCGTGGCGCTGACCGAGGAGCCTTCGTGGCCCTCGCCGGTCTGGGGCGCTCCCCGGTACGCGGCCCACAGGGCGATCACGGGGGCGGCGACCACCGTCGCGACGACCGTGGTCGTGACGACCCGGGCGCGCAGCCGGTCCCGGCGGGCGGCCTGGTCCTTGGGGTCGAGCGGATACCCGGCCCGGTCGAGACGCGGGCCCACGGTGCGGGAACGCCGGGCCTGGGCCAGCGCGACGTACACGGAGGGGCGGGGGGCCTCGACGACGGCCAGGGCGGCGACCGGGGCCAGGGCCGCTCCGGGCCAGGGCCCCGCGGCATCGGCCCGCTCCGCGGCGCGGCGGCAGCGGGGGCAGTCGTCGACGTGCCGGACGAGATCGCGGCGCAGGGCGGCGGAGAGCAGCACCCGGTGGTCGCCGGTGAGCCGGGCGACGGTGGGACAGTCGCCGGTCTCGACGACGGCGAGCGCCGCGCGGGTGCGCTCCACCTCGCAGGCAGCACCGGCCAGCAGCTCCCGGGCGTTGGCCGGTTCCAGGCCGAGCACGGCGGCGACGGCGCGCGGGGCGAGCCGGTGGCGTACGGCCAGTTCGAGGGCTTCGCGCTGCTCCGGGGTGGTGCCCGCGGCCTCGGGCCAGGCGAGCGTGGCGAGCTCCCGGCGGCGGGCTTCGGCGGCCGGCGACTCGAAGGGGGCGGGCGTGACGGCGTCCTCGGGGGTGGCGGGCAAGGCGTGCTCCGGCGTGCGCCGGGCGGTGTGCGCCCCCTGGTGCCGGGGCGAGGCGGAGGCCCCGGAGCCCTTCCGCGTGGCGGACGCCTTGGCCGTGCGGGGCGGCTTGACCGTCTCGGAGGGGCGGCGGTGGGCCTGGTGCCCGCGCCGCCGCTCGGCGAGCCTGCGCAGGCAGGTCCAGCGGGCCAGCGCGTACAGCCAGGATGTACGTTCCTCCTCGCCCGTGGGCCCCCGGGCGTCCTGCCGGTCCGCGACCGCCAGGACGGCGCCGAGCGCCTCGACGGCCGCGTCGTGGTCGCAGAGCACGGAGAGGCAGTAAGTGAAGAGTCCGTCGAGATACGGCTCGTACCGTGCGGGCGGCCGCTGTGCCGGGGCGTGGGGTGTTCGGCGGTGCGCCCGGTGTGCGCCGGTGGTGTGCGTCGGGGTCTCCAGCCTGCTGCTCATCACCCGGCGACCGTAGGCAAAGGAGCACATGCCCCAAGTACCCCTGGAGCACATTTAATCCTTACGGGTGAACGTATCCCTCGAAAGAGGACAGGGATCATGAATTTCGCACGAAGTGCTCCGGAGTGCTTCCGTGCGCCCTGCGCGCGGCAGGGCCCGCACGCCGCCGCCCGGGAGGCGTTGTCGTACCCCACCTATACGGTGGCGCCATGGCTGCCCGTACGAAATCCGCGAAGGACCGGCCGTCCTACCGCTGTACCGAATGCGGCTGGACCACCGCCAAGTGGCTCGGCCGTTGTCCCGAGTGCCAGGCGTGGGGGACGGTCGAGGAGTTCGGCGGCGCCCCCGCCGTGCGCACGACGGCGGCGGGCCGGGTATCCACCGCCGCCCTGCCGATCGGCCAGGTCGACAGCCGGACGGCCACGGCCCGCTCCACCGGTGTCGGCGAGCTGGACCGGGTGCTGGGCGGGGGGCTCGTGCCGGGCGCGGTCGTGCTGCTGGCGGGCGAGCCGGGGGTCGGCAAGTCGACGCTGCTGCTGGACGTGGCGGCCAAGGCGGCGAGCGACGACCACCGCACGCTCTATGTGACCGCCGAGGAGTCCGCCAGCCAGGTCCGGCTGCGGGCCGACCGGATCAAGGCGATCAACGACCACCTCTACCTCGCGGCGGAGACCGATCTGTCGGCGGTGCTCGCGCATCTGGACGAGGTCAAGCCGTCGCTGCTGGTCCTGGACTCGGTGCAGACGGTCGCCTCGCCCGAGATCGACGGCGCGCCCGGCGGGATGGCCCAGGTCCGGGAGGTCGCCGGGGCGCTGATCCGGGCCTCCAAGGAGCGCGGGATGGCCACGCTGCTCGTCGGCCACGTCACGAAGGACGGCGCGATCGCCGGGCCCCGGCTGCTGGAGCACCTGGTGGACGTCGTGCTGTCCTTCGAGGGCGACCGCCATGCCCGGCTGCGTCTGGTGCGCGGCGTCAAGAACCGTTACGGGGCGACCGACGAGGTCGGCTGCTTCGAGCTGCACGACGAGGGCATCACCGGCCTCGCCGACCCCTCGGGACTCTTCCTGACCCGCCGCGACGTGGCCGTGCCGGGCACCTGCCTGACGGTGACGCTGGAGGGCAAGCGACCGCTGGTCGCCGAGGTGCAGGCGCTCACCGTCGACTCGCAGATCCCCTCGCCCCGGCGCACGACCTCCGGTCTGGAGACCTCCCGGGTCTCGATGATGCTCGCCGTGCTGGAGCAGCGCGGCCGGATCAGCGCGCTCGGCAAGCGGGACATCTACAGCGCGACGGTGGGCGGCGTGAAGCTCACCGAGCCCGCCGCTGACCTGGCGATCGCGCTCGCGCTGGCCAGCGCGGCCAGCGACACCCCGCTCCCGAAGAACCTGGTCGCGATCGGTGAGGTGGGGCTCGCGGGCGAGGTCAGGAGGGTCACCGGGGTGCAGCGCAGACTGGCCGAGGCACACCGTCTGGGCTTCACCCACGCACTCGTTCCGACCGACCCGGGGAGAGTCCCGGCCGGTATGAAGGTCACCGAAGTCGCCGACATGGGCGACGCTCTGCGGGTCCTCCCGCGCCGGTCTCGTCAGGAGGCACCACAGGAGGAGAGCGCACGCCGGTAGACTTTGCCCTGGTCTCGCCCGCCCGTGGACACGGCATGGGGGACGCAAGGGCACCGCAACCTGTGACCGGAGGAGTGCAGTGGCAGCCAACGACCGGGCGACAACGCCCGGAAAGTCCGGCCAAGGCACCGGTAACGAGGCGCTGATGCGCGCCTCGTTGAGCGCGGTCGCGCCCGGAATGGCCCTGCGGGACGGCCTGGAGCGCATTCTCCGCGGCAATACCGGTGGGCTGATCGTGCTGGGCATGGACAAGACCGTCGAGTCCATGTGCACCGGCGGATTCGTCCTGGACGTGGAGTTCACGGCGACGCGCCTGCGCGAGCTGTGCAAGCTCGACGGGGCGCTGATCCTCGACAAGGACATGACCAAGATCCTGAGGGCCGGTGTGCAGCTGGTCCCCGACGCCTCGATCCACACGGAGGAGACGGGCACCCGGCACCGTACGGCGGACCGGGTCTCCAAGGCGTGCGGCTTCCCCGTCGTCTCGGTCTCCCAGTCGATGCGTCTGATCGCGCTGTACGTGGACGGGGAGCGCCGGGTCCTGGAGGAGTCCTCCGCGATCCTGTCCCGGGCCAATCAGGCGCTCGCCACGCTGGAGCGGTACAAACTGCGCCTCGACGAGGTGGCGGGCACGCTGTCCGCGCTGGAGATCGAGGACCTGGTCACCGTCCGGGACGTGACGGCGGTGGCGCAGCGGCTGGAGATGGTGCGGCGGATCGCCACGGAGATCGCGGAGTACGTGGTCGAGCTCGGCACCGACGGACGGCTGCTCTCGCTCCAGCTGGACGAGCTGATCGCCGGGGTGGAGCCGGAGCGGGAGCTGGTCGTCCGGGACTATGTCCCCGAGCCGACGGCGAAGCGGTCGCGCACGGTGGCCGAGGCGCTGACCGAGCTGGACGCGCTGAGCCACACGGAGCTGCTGGAACTGGCGGTGGTGGCGCGGGCGCTGGGCTACAGCGGTTCGCCCGAGACGCTGGACTCGGCGGTGTCGCCGCGGGGCTTCCGGCTGCTGGCGAAGGTGCCGCGGCTGCCGGGGGCGATCATCGAGCGGCTGGTGGAGCACTTCGGCGGTCTGCAGAAGCTGCTGGCGGCGAGCGTGGACGACCTCCAGACGGTGGACGGCGTCGGCGAGGCGCGGGCGCGCAGCGTGCGGGAGGGGCTTTCGCGGCTGGCGGAGTCGTCGATCCTGGAGCGGTACGTCTGAGGTCGGCCGCGGGTGAGGGCGTCCGGGTGGGCGCCCTCTTTTGCGTGCCGCCCGGCCCGTCCGGCGTTTGAGGACGGAACCCTGCGCAGCGTCCAGCCCGCCAGGCGCTTGAGGGCTGAGCCCGGACCACCTCCAGCCCGTCCGGCGTTTGAGGACGGAACCCTGCTGCCCGGTGGGCGGTGCTCGTACGGGCTGGCCCGGACCCATGAGTGCCCTCGCTCGTCCACGTGGACGGTTCCGTCCTCGAACGCCGGACGGGCTCAAGTGGTCGCCGGACGGGCTGAGCGCGGGTCCGTCAGTCCTTGGCCAGGACGAACGAGGCTCGCTGGACCGGTTCGCCGGGGACCTTCGCCTCCAGGAGGTACGTTCCCGGGCCGGCCTTGCCCGCCGGAGGGGTCGCGCAGCCGGGGGCGGACAGCGTGCGGTTCCAGTCGACCGTGTGGATCACCGTCGCACCCGCCGGGACCTTCAGGAACAGCGGGCCGGTCGCGGCCGGGCAGTCCTTCGAGGACCAGACCGGGTCGTCGTCCTCGCCACCCGCCTCGGTGACCGTGAGCACCGCGCTCTTCGGCCCGAAGTCGGCCTTGCACGTGGCCGACGAGGTGTTCTTCGCGATCAGTTCGAACTTCGGCTTGTCGTCGGGGCCGTAACTGACCTTCGTCCGCAGGCTCAACCGCACCGCGGCGGGCTCGCACTCCGGGAGCGGGGAGCCGGCCGGGACCTGCCGGCCCGCCGTGCCTCCGCCGCCGGCGTCCGAACCGGTCGTGCCCGCACCGCCTGTTGACGCCCCGTCGGACGAACCGCCGTCACTCGCGCCCCCGTCGGAGCCGCCCGACCCGGCCGAACCGGCCGAGCCCCCGGAGCCGCCGTCCTCACCCGAGCCCGACTCGTCACGGCCGCCCGGCTGTTGGCTGATCGCGGGGCCCGAGCCCGACGGCCCGGGAGTGATCGACTCGACCGGGTCGGAGCCGCCGGACTTGCCGTCGTCCCGGCTCTCCCCACCGCCCGTCGAGGTCACACCCCAGGCGATCAGCACGGCGAGCAGCGCAACCAGAAGTCCCGCTACCGCCCTTCGTCGCCAGTAGATGCTGGAGGGAAGCGGACCGACCGGATTGCGCATAGATCCCACGGCCCGAACTCTACGAGAGATCCGGGCCGTCTCAGGCCCCACCCGCCGCTCCGGCCGCAAGTTTTGCCGATCATCATCACGGGGATCCGGTCACCACCACAGGTATCCGGCCACAAGGGACAGAACGGGTGGCGTTGTCACCCCCTGGGCCGCCGTGTGGGCCGACACTCTCGCGCCCGTGACCGCCGCTCCCTCTTCCGTGCCAGGATCGTCGGTGCGATGACTGCCATGACTTCGACACAGACGCCCCCCGCCGCCTCCCTCCACACCCCCGTCATCGGGTGGTTCGAGCAGCATGCCCGCGATCTGCCCTGGCGCCGCCCCGAAGCGGGCGCCTGGGGTGTGATGGTCAGCGAGTTCATGCTGCAGCAGACCCCGGTGAGCCGGGTCCTCCCGGTGTACGAACAGTGGCTCGCCCGCTGGCCCCGCCCCGCCGACCTCGCCGCCGAGGCGCCCGGGGAGGCGGTCCGCGCCTGGGGCCGGCTCGGCTACCCGCGCCGCGCGCTGCGCCTGCACGGGGCCGCGCAGGCGATAACGGAACGGCACGGCGGCGATGTGCCGAGCGAGCACGCCCAGCTGCTGGCGTTGCCCGGGATCGGCGAGTACACGGCGGCGGCCGTGGCCTCGTTCGCGTACGGACAGCGGCACGCGGTGCTCGACACGAACGTCCGCCGGGTGTTCGCCCGCGCCGCGTCCGGGGTCCAGTACCCGCCGAACGCGACCACGGCCGCCGAGCGCAAGCTCGCGCGGGCGCTGCTGCCCGAGGAGGACGAGCGGGCGGCGCGCTGGGCGGCGGCCACGATGGAGCTGGGCGCCCTCGTGTGCACCGCGCGCAACGAGGACTGCGACCGGTGCCCCATCGCCTCGCGGTGTGCCTGGCGGCTGGCCGGGAAGCCCGCGCACCAGGGGCCGCCGCGCAAGGGCCAGACGTACGCCGGAACCGACCGCCAGGTACGCGGGCGGCTGCTGGCGGTGTTGCGGGACTCGGTGAGCCCCGTGGCCCAGGCCGCGCTGGACGCGGTGTGGGAGGAGCCGGTGCAGCGGGCCCGTGCGCTGGACGGGCTGGTGGCCGACGGGCTGGTCGAGCCGCTGGCCGACGGCCGGTACCGGCTGCCGCTGACCTGACGCCCCGCCCCATCCCGACTCGCCCCGCCCGGCCCGCCCCGAATCCGCAGCCCCGGCCCCGGTCCTCGGGAAACGTCTTCTCCCGCACTGTTACACAACCGATGGACAGCCGTGCACCGGCCTACGGCTGCTCCGCACATCGCCGTGACAACGCCTCCGTAGCGTCTCCGACAGCAGGACGGCCGGACCGCGGAACACCCGCGGCCCGGCAGCGGCACGGGGATTTCGGGGACGGAGGCGGTTGTCATGGCGCAGGGCGAGGTGCTCGCGTTCGAGGACTACGTACGCACACGACAGGAGGCGCTGCTGCGCAGCGCGCGCCGTCTGGTTCCCGACCCGGTGGATGCCCAGGACCTGCTGCAGACCGCCCTGGCGCGCACCTACGGCCGCTGGGACGGCATCGCCGACAAGTCCCTGGCCGACGCCTATCTGCGCCGCGTCATGATCAACACCCGTACGGAGTGGTGGCGGGCGCGCAAGCTCGAAGAGGTCCCGACCGAGCAGCTGCCCGACGCGAGTGTCGAGGACGGCAGCGAGCAGCACGCCGACCGCGCCCTGCTGATGGACATCCTGGGCATTCTGGCTCCCAAGCAGCGCAGCGTCGTCGTGCTGCGACACTGGGAGCAGATGAGCACGGAGGAGACGGCCGCGGCGCTCGGCATGTCGGCCGGTACGGTCAAGAGCACGCTGCACCGGGCCCTGGCACGACTGCGCCAGGAGCTGGAGAGCCGTGAGCTGGTCAGCCGCGAGGCGGTCGCCCGGGAGACCGGGAGCCACCGGGGCGCGGCGCCGGCCACCTCCACCCGTGTCCCCGCACAGCGGTCGCCCGTGACGACGGTGCCGGGGGCGAGGGCACACACACCGGCGCAGCGGAACGGGCGTCACGACGAGCGGGGGATGGAGCGGTGCGCGGCCTGAGCGGCAGCAGCGGCGGCGGGGGCGGCTTCGGGGACGTGTCCCCGGGCGGCCCTTCCGGGAGCGGCCCTGCCTCAAGTGATCCCTCCTTGAGCGGCCGCTCCCCGAGGGGTTCCGGGGGCTCGGACGACGGGGACGCCCCGGGCAGATCAGGCCGGGGCCGGGGGCTCCGGAGCGGTATGGCGGCGAGTGGCACGGCCTTGGCCGGACTCGTCGCCTTCGGGCTGTTCGGCGTCGGCTGCACCACCGGCGGCACCGGCACCCGGGACGAGGGCCCCGCCGGCAGTCAGCCGGTCGCCCAGATCACCCCCCATGCCAGCCCTTCCGGCACGACCCCGCCCGTCAGGCGGGTCGACGCCGTGCGGCTCCTCAAGGGCGACCCCAAGGTGGGCGAGCAGGTCAGGGACGGGCTCAAGCCCTGCGCGGGCAAGGCCTATCCGGTCGACACCTCCTACGGGTCGATGACGGGCGGCCGGACCGCCGACGTGGTGGTCAACGTGATGAGCTGCGCCGACTCGGTGGGCGTCGGAACGTACGTGTACCGGGCGGACGACGACGGCTCGTACGAGAACGTCTTCGTGGCCGAGGTCCCCGCCGTCTACGGAACGATCGACCGGGGCGACCTGGTGGTGACGACCCAGGTCTACGGGTCGAAGGATCCGCTGGCGTACCCGTCGGGCTCGGAGGTGGTCACCTACCGTTGGGCGAGCGACCGGTTCACCGAGCACGACCGGGTGCACAACGACTTCAGCCGTGCCGTCGAGGGCACGGACGGCGATCTGCCGGTGCAGTCCGAGCCGGTGGAGCCGGTGGAACCGGTTCCGTCGGACACGCCGGTGGAGCAGGGCAGGAATTGAGACCGGACAGGAACGACGTCGACCGGTGGAACAGGACAGGAACGACGTCGTACCGGTGGATCCGGGGCAGGAACGAAGCCGTGCCGGTGGAACCGGGCAGGAACCGAAAGCGAGAAGCAGCCCCATGGCCGAGACCCACGTCCTCTTCGTCGAGGACGACGACGTCATCCGCGAGGCCACCCAGCTGGCTCTGGAGCGGGTCGGCTTCACGGTCACCGCGATGCCCGACGGACTCTCCGGTCTGGAGGCGTTCCGGGCCGACCGGCCGGACATCGCCCTGCTCGACGTGATGGTGCCGGGCCTGGACGGGGTGAGCCTGTGCCGCCGTATCCGGGACGAGTCGACCGTCCCGGTGATCATGCTCTCCGCGCGGGCCGACTCGATCGATGTGGTGCTGGGCCTGGAGGCCGGGGCGGACGACTACGTCACCAAACCCTTCGACGGCGCGGTCCTGGTCGCCCGCATCCGGGCGGTGCTGCGCCGCTTCGGTCACGCGGCCGGGCCGGACGGGCCGGGCCAGGGCGGGGCGGACGGGGACGCCGAGGCGTTCGGCGGGGTGCTGGTCTTCGGCGATCTCGAGGTCGACACGGACGGTATGGAGGTGCGGCGCGCCGGTGAGCAGGTGGCGCTGACGCCCACCGAGATGCGGCTGCTGCTGGAGTTCTCGTCCGCGCCGGGCACCGTCCTGTCCCGCGACAAGCTCCTGGAGCGGGTCTGGGACTACGGCTGGGGCGGCGACACCCGGGTCGTGGACGTCCACGTCCAGCGGCTGCGCACCAAGATCGGGCAGGACCGGATCGACACGGTCCGCGGCTTCGGCTACAAGCTGCGCGGATGAGGCGGCCCGCGAGGACGGATCGGCCGGTGGGACGCGCGTGAAGCGACTGGCCCTGCGGACCGGAGTCCGCTGGAAGATCAGCATCGCCATCGCGGCGGTCGGCGCGCTCGTCGCGGTGGCGCTGAGCCTCGTGGTGCACAACGCGGCCCGCGTCTCGATGATCGAGAACGCCCGCGAGGTGCAGCTGGAGCGGCTGCTGGGCGCCCAACGCTTCTACGAGGCGACGAACATGCAGAAGGGCGGGCCGAAGTTCGGGGCGAAGCTCAACGACCCGACGATCCCGCCGAGCCTGCGCGACGAGGTCCGCAAGAACCGGCGGGCCACCCATGTGACGCAGCGCCCCGACGGGGTCCCCGAGGTCTGGGCGGCGGTACCCCTGGCGGGCGGGGACGTGCTCTCGCTGCACTCCCGGTTCGCGGACCGCTCCGCCACGATCATGGACGATCTGGACCGGGCCCTGCTCATCGGCTCGGTCTCGGTGGTCTTCGGCGGCTGCGCGCTCGGGGTCCTCATCGGCGGCCAGCTCTCGCGCCGGCTGCGCAAGGCGGCGGCAGCAGCGGGCCGGGTCGCCGAGGGGCAGACGGATGTGCGGGTCAGGGAGGCCGTCGGCGGGGTCGTCCGCGACGAGACCGACGAACTGGCGCGGGCGGTCGACGCGCTGACCGACGCGCTGAACGAGCGGATCGAGGCGGAGCGCCGGGTCACCGCGGACATCGCCCATGAGCTGCGTACGCCGGTGACCGGGCTGCTCACGGCGGCCGAGCTGCTGCCGCCGGGCCGCCCCACCGAGCTGGTACGGGACCGGGCGCAGGCGATGCGGACGCTGGTCGAGGACGTGCTGGAGGTGGCCCGCCTGGACAGCGCCTCGGAGCGGGCGGAGCTCCAGGAGCTGCCGCTCGGCGAGTTCGTCAGCCGTCGGATCGGGCTGCTGAACCCCGAGGTGACCGTGCGGGTGGTGCACGAGTCGTGGGTCTCCACCGATCCGCGCCGGCTGGAGCGCATCCTCGGCAATCTGCTGGGGAACGCGGCCAAGCACGGCTCGACCCCGGTGGAGGTCACGGTCGAGGGCCGGGTGGTGCGGGTCCGGGACCACGGTCCGGGGTTCCCGGAGGAGCTGCTGCGGGACGGGCCGAGCCGGTTCCGTACCGGAAGCATGGACCGGGCCGGGCACGGGCACGGTCTCGGCCTGACGATCGCGGCGGGCCAGGCGAGGGTGCTGGGGGCCCGGCTGACCTTCCGCAACGCGGCGCCCTCGGGCGCGGCGGAGGGCACGGGCGGGGCGATCGCGGTGCTGTGGCTGCCGGAGCACGCGCCGACGGTCACCGGGAGCTTCCCGGTGCTGCGGATGGTGGACCAGCGGCACACGTCGGAGTGAGCCGAGGGCCTGCCGGGCGGGGCAACGCCGACGGCGACCCCGAGGAGTGAGCCGTGAGGCTGTCCTCGACGTCGCCGTCGGTCGGGTGACCCGGGCGCACGCCCCGGGTACCGGGGTGTAGCGGGTCCACTGAACGCTCTTCGGTTGTGCCGCGCGGCTGCCGGGCTCCGGCCGCTGCCATGCTCCGGCCACTGCCGGGTTACGGCGGGACCGCGCGGTCAGGGGGTGTCCGGTGGATCAGATGGAGACGTGCACCGAGCGGAGGAACGCGGCCGGGTTCAGCGCCGAGCCGTAGTTCGGGGTGGTGCGGATCTCGAAGTGCAGGTGCGGGCCGCTGGAGTTTCCGGTGTTGCCGGACAGGGCGATCTTCTGGCCCGTCTTCACGGTCTGGCCGACCTTCACGTTGACCTTCGACAGGTGCGCGTACTGCGAGTACTTGCCGTTGGCGTGCTTGACCACGACGGCGTTGCCGTACGCGGGGCCGTCGCCGGCGCCGTTCGGGCCGGCCTTCACGACGGTGCCCTTGTGGACAGCCACGACGTCGGTGCCGACCGGCACGGCGAAGTCCTGGCCGGAGTGCTTGGCGGCCCAGCGGGCGCCGCCGGTGCCGTAGCTGGCGCTCAGCGTGTACTTCTTGACCGGGGACTTCCAGGAGGCGGCGTTCTTCTTCGCGGCCTTCTTCTTGTCCTCGGCCTTCTTCTTCGCGTCGGAGGCCTTCTTCGCGGACGCCTTCTTGGCTGCCTCGGCGGCCTTGCCCTGCGCGGTCGCCTGCTGGGCGACCGAGTCGGCGGCCGCGGCGGCGGCGAGGGGAGCGGCAGCGGCTTCACCGCCGCTGGACGCGAACGCCGATCCGGCACCCAGCACCACGGACGCCCCCAGGCCGGCGGCCAGGACGGCGCCACGGACGCGGAAGGCGGACGGGCGGATGGAGTGCTGGTTCGTTGCGCGCTTCATACGAGGAAGTCCTCCGAAGGTGAGTGGACCCGGCGTGCTGTCCGGGCTTGCTCCACCTTGGTAACCCGCACCCCCGCCGGTGCTCAAACACCCCATCTACGAAGAAAAGCCGTAGAGGGGGCCGGGGGAATTCATCGCGCTTGCCCCCGGCGGAGGAGCCGGCCCGGGCCGCGAAATCCTTCGGACGGAAGACGTTTAACGCCTGCTCCATGGGCGCTTTTCCGGACATGGCACCGCGAAAGGGCCGTATCGCCCATGGCCTCGGAACGACCCGCAGCCGCAGGGCCTTAGGTCCCGCGGCCGATCACGGCCCCCTCCCCTAGCCCGGGTAGTAGGCCTGTTTCGGCCTGTGCGCCTTGTCACCGCCGGTGGGACCCAGGTCCGTCCGATTCGGGACCTTCGGCCCGCTGCTTCACTACGCTGACGGGAAAGCGGCATCGCACCCCCGGGGGACCCCATGACGGCCGAGAACACCCACGCGCTGGACGGCATCGAGCTCGCCGATGCCGTCGCGTCCATCCGCGACCAGCTCATCGAAGCGGCGACCCGGGCCACGGACCACCCGGTCTCCTTCGCGGTCGGCGACATCCAGATGGAGTTCACCCTCGAACTGCGCCGGGAGGCCAAGGCGGGCGGCAAGGTGAAGGCCTGGGTGGTCGAGGCGGGCGCGGACGCGGCCCGCGCCACGGGCCGCACGCACAAGGTGGCCTTCACCCTGACCCCGCGCAACGCCGCGACGGGCGAGGCGTGGGAGATCGGGACGGAGGACGACGGGTCGACGGCGGGGTTCGGTGACGGGGCGGCGCGGCCGTGAGCACGGTGGCGCCGGGCGACCGCACGGTGGTCGTCTCCGGAATCCAGCAGGGCAGCGGCGTGCTGCTCACCGACCGGCTGGTCCTGACCTGCGCCCATGTGGTCAAGTCCGGGGCCGTCCTGATCGCCCACCCCGCCCTCCCGGACCGCGTACGGGCCACCGTCGCCTGGATCGACTACCGCCTGGACGTGGCGCTCCTCCAGGCCATCGAGCCGGTGTGGCCCGTTCCTCCCGTACGGCTCGGCGTGGTCGACACCCGCCAGGCGATACCGGGGTGCGAGATCACCGGCTTCCCGCGCGTCCAGCGCTACGGCCGCGACCAGCGTCTGGAGGCGGACCAGTACACGGCGACGGTGCTGCCCCTGGCGGGCCGGGTCCGCGACCTGCTGGTCTGCGATCTGGACGGGCCGCCCGCCCCGCACCCGGACGACCAGCCGGCCGCGCTGTCCGGGCTCTCCGGCGGCCCCGTCTTCATGGGGGACGTGCTCCTGGGCGTCGCCCGGCAGGTCCCGCGGCAGCGCGACGGCCGCCGGGTCGAGTGCGTCCCGCTCGCCCCCGTCCTGGCGGCCAGACCCTTCCGCCTCGTCTACCGGCGGACCGGAATCGACCTGCGCCAGGAACGCGTCCACGGCAGCTTCCCGCGCGACCTGCGCTACGAGGCGGAGTACGCGCAGGCGCTCGGCGTCGCCTACCGCCGTACGAAGATCTTCGGCCTGGACGAGCTGAGCCGGCACGACGCCGAGTGGGACCTGGACACCGCCTACCTCAGCCTGGAGGCCCAGGCGCAGGACCGCGCCGTTCCCGGCCCGCCCGCCGCCCACGCCCCGCCCCTCCCCCAGCGCGTCGACGCCCTCCTCGCCGACCGGCCCCGGGTCCTGCTGCGCGGCGAGGCGGGCGCCGGCAAGACGACGCTGCTGTGGTGGCTGGCCGCCCACGCCTCGGCCCGGACCCTGGCCGACGCGCTGGCCCCGCTGAACGGCCTGATCCCCTTCGTGGTGCCCCTGCGCACGCTGCGCGCCCGCGGCGGTACGTTCCCGGGCCCGGCGGAGCTGTCGGGTGCGGCGGGTCTGGTGATCGACGCGGCCCCGGAGGGCTGGGCGGGCCGGGTCCTGGAGTCCGGGCGGGCGCTCCTGCTGGTGGACGGCCTGGACGAGGTGCCGCCGGAGGACCGCGAGCAGGCGCACACCTGGCTCGCGCAGCTGCTGGCCCGCTACCCGGACACCCGGTGCGTCGCGACCGTACGCCCGCTCGCCGTCGAGCCGGACTGGCTGCGCTCCGAAGGCTTCGCGGAGTTACGTCTGCTGCCGATGCGGAACGAGGACATCCAGGCGTTCGTGGCCTCCTGGCACCGGGCCGCCCTGCTGTCGGAGCCGGACGACCGCGCCCGGCTGGACGAACTCGAGCACGGCCTGTCCCGCCAGTTCGACCAGAACGCCACGCTCCGGGACCTGGCCCGTACGCCGTTGCTCTGCGCGGTGGTCTGCGCCCTGCACCGCAGCCGCGACGGATTCCTCCCGGAGACCCGCTGGCAGCTGTACCGCTCGGCGCTGGAGATGCTGCTGGGCCACCGCGACCGCCGCCGCCGGATCGGTGAACCGGAGGGCATCGAGCTGGACGTCGAGGAATCCACCCAGCTCCTCCAGCGGATCGCGGTGTGGCTGGTCCGGGAGGGCCAGTCGGAGTTCACCCGCGAGCAGGCGCTGCGCCAACTCGGCCGTGCGCTGGCGGGGATGGAACGGGTGCGGGCCCAGGGCCCGCCGGAGAGGATCCTGACCCACCTGCTCAACCGCAGCGGTCTGCTTCAGGAACGCACCGACGACACCTACCAGTTCATCCACCGCACCTTCCAGGACTACCTGGCCGCGAAGGAACTCGTCGAGGACGAGCACCTCAACGAGCTGCTGCGGCACGCGGACGAGGAGTCCTGGCAGGACGTGATCCTGCTGGCGGCGGGGCATTGCGGCAGGCGCGAACTCGCGCTGCTGGTGGACGGGTTGCTGGACGCGGGGCTGAAGCAAGCGGAGGTCTCCGTCGAGCGGAGCACCCTCCATGTCCTCGCGGCGCTGTGCGAGCAACACGCGACCTGGCTGGACGGCGCGGTACGGGACCGGGTCCACCACAGTACGGCGGCGCTTTTCCCGCCCGCCGACGCGGACCAGGCGGCCGTCCTGTCCCGGCTCGGGGCGGCGGCCCTGGACCACCTGCCGGACCCGGAGAGCGTGCCGGCGGACAGCCCGGGCGCCCATCACGTATTCCGCCTGCTCCGCCACATCGGCGGCGCCGAGGCCATCCGGCACGTCCGCGCGTGGCTCACCGCGCACCCCGCGCTGTTCAGCGACTGCGCCGCCCTGTGGAGCACCTTTCCACCGGAGGCCTACGCCCGTGAGGTCCTCGCCCGTCACGACCTCTCGAAACGCTTCGTGCTCGTCGACCGGGGCCGACTCGACGCCCTGCCCCACCTGCCGTCCGTGGAACAACTCGTCCTGTTCGGTGATCTGACCGATGAGGAGGTGCGCCCCGCCCTGGCCGGGACCCGTCTGAGGCGTCTGCGTCTCCACGCGAACTCCCTGTTCGCGGACGTCTCCCTGGTGGGCTCCCAGGCGGACACGCTCCGCTACCTCGGTCTCATCCAATGTCCCGCGGTCGAGGACCTGACGCCGCTCGGCGCGTTGCCCTCCCTCACCGATCTCGCGGTGGACCTGGTACATCGATCGGCCGGTCTGCTCGCTCCCGTGGCGGACGTGCCCGGCCTCACCTACCTGAACGTCGCCGGATTCGACCCGGCCGAGTGGGACGAGCTGCCGGTCCTCCCGGGCCTGGCGCAGCTCTGCGTCAGCAGTGACCAGCCCCTGTCCGTGCGGGGGCTCGGGGCCTGGAAGTCGCTCACCGCGCTGCGTGTCACGGAGGTCGCGTCACTCGGCGACATGCTGGCGGAACTCCGTGCGAACCCCCACATCACCCTGTTCGAGCTCCGGCCGTTCCCCTTCCCGGCATCGGCCGCCCTCGAACCGGTCCTCTCGGTCAAGGAGCTCGAGATCGATACGTTCCGGGACGCCGAGCAGGCGGACCTGCTGCACCGGCTCTTTCCCGGACTCACCACGCTGACGCTGAACGCTCCGGCGGGCACGGCGGAACTGGACCTCACGCCCCTGCTCTCCTGGACCGGTCTCCGGGTGAACGTCTACAGACGCGTCGGCACGCGTCTGGTGGGCGGCGAGGCGCTGGGAGACCGGCTCCGCATCCGTATCTGACGCAAAGGGGCTGCCCCGGACCGGTACGGATACCGGTTCCGGGGCAGCCCCTTCACACACGCTCGGGCTCACGCCCTACACGCGCGTCACGCGTCCTTCGTGAGGTTCGGGCCGGCGCCGCCTGCCGCCTGCTCGATCGGCGGGACGTCGGGCAGAGCCGACTTCTCCTCGCCGCGGAAGGTGAACGTCTTGTCGTCACCCTCGCCCTCGGTGCCCACGACCACGATGTGACCGGGACGCAGCTCACCGAAGAGGATCTTCTCGGAGAGGACGTCCTCGATCTGCCGCTGGATCGTCCGGCGCAGCGGCCGGGCGCCCATCACGGGGTCGTAGCCCTTCTTCGCGAGCAGCGTCTTGGCCTCGCCGCTGAGCTCGATGCCCATGTCGCGGTCCCTGAGACGCTCGTCGACCTTGGCGAGCATGAGGTCGACGATCTGGATGATGTCTTCCTCGGTCAGCTGGTGGAAGACGACCGTGTCGTCGACACGGTTGAGGAATTCCGGCCGGAAGTGCTGCTTCAGCTCTTCGTTGACCTTGGTCTTCATCCGCTCGTAGTTCGTCTTGACGTCGCCCTGGGCGGCGAAGCCCAGGTTGAAGCCCTTCGAGATGTCCCGGGTCCCGAGGTTGGTCGTCATGATGATGACCGTGTTCTTGAAGTCCACGACCCGGCCCTGGGAGTCGGTCAGGCGACCGTCCTCCAGAATCTGGAGCAGGGAATTGAAGATATCGGGGTGGGCCTTCTCGACCTCGTCGAAGAGGACGACGGAGAACGGCTTGCGACGGACCTTCTCGGTGAGCTGGCCGCCCTCCTCGTAGCCCACGTAGCCGGGGGGCGAGCCGAAGAGACGCGAGACCGTGTGCTTCTCGCTGAACTCCGACATGTCGAGGGAGATCAGCGCGTCCTCGTCGCCGAAGAGGAATTCGGCGAGCGTCTTGGAGAGCTCGGTCTTACCGACACCGGACGGGCCGGCGAAGATGAACGAGCCACCGGGGCGCTTCGGGTCCTTCAGACCAGCTCGCGTACGGCGGATCGCCTGCGAAAGGGCCTTGATGGCGTCCTTCTGCCCGATGACGCGCTTGTGGAGCTCGTCCTCCATGCGCAGCAGACGGGAGGACTCCTCCTCCGTCAGCTTGAAGACCGGGATTCCGGTGGCCGTGGCCAGGACCTCGGCGATCAGCTCGCCGTCGACCTCGGCGACGACATCCATGTCGCCGGCCTTCCACTCCTTCTCCCGCTTGGCCTTCGCCGCCAGCAGCTGCTTCTCCTTGTCACGGAGGGAAGCCGCCTTCTCGAAGTCCTGGGAGTCGATGGCCGACTCCTTGTCGCGGCGGACGCCCGCGATCTTCTCGTCGAACTCGCGGAGGTCCGGCGGCGCGGTCATCCGGCGGATACGCATGCGCGATCCGGCCTCGTCGATCAGGTCGATCGCCTTGTCCGGCAGGAAGCGGTCCGAGATGTACCGGTCGGCCAGGGTCGCGGCCTGGACCAGCGCCTCGTCCGTGATGGAGACCCGGTGGTGGGCCTCGTAACGGTCGCGCAGGCCCTTGAGGATCTCGATGGTGTGCGGCAGCGACGGCTCCGCGACCTGGATGGGCTGGAAGCGGCGCTCGAGAGCGGCGTCCTTCTCCAGGTGCTTGCGGTACTCGTCGAGCGTGGTGGCGCCGATGGTCTGGAGCTCACCGCGCGCCAGCATGGGCTTCAGGATCGAAGCCGCGTCGATGGCGCCCTCCGCGGCACCCGCACCGACCAGCGTGTGGAGCTCGTCGATGAACAGGATGATGTCGCCGCGGGTGCGGATCTCCTTGAGGACCTTCTTCAGACGCTCCTCGAAGTCACCCCGGTACCGGGAGCCGGCGACCAGGGCGCCGAGGTCCAGGGTGTAGAGGTGCTTGTCCTTGAGGGTCTCGGGCACCTCGCCCTTGACGATCGCCTGGGCCAGGCCCTCGACGACCGCCGTCTTGCCGACGCCGGGCTCGCCGATGAGGACCGGGTTGTTCTTGGTCCGGCGGGACAGCACCTGCATGACCCGCTCGATCTCCTTCTCGCGCCCGATGACCGGGTCGAGCTTGGACTCACGAGCGGCCTGGGTGAGATTCCGGCCGAACTGGTCGAGCACCAGGGACGTGGAGGGGGTGCCCTCGGCGGGACCGCCTGCGGTGGCCGCCTCCTTGCCGCCCGAATACCCGGAAAGCAGCTGGATGACCTGCTGCCGGACCCGGTTCAGGTCGGCGCCCAGCTTCACGAGGACCTGGGCGGCGACGCCCTCGCCCTCGCGGATCAGGCCGAGCAGGATGTGCTCGGTGCCGATGTAGTTGTGGCCCAGCTGAAGAGCCTCGCGGAGCGACAGCTCCAGGACCTTCTTGGCTCGCGGCGTGAAGGGGATGTGCCCGGAAGGAGCCTGCTGCCCCTGCCCGATGATCTCCTCCACCTGCTGGCGGACCGCCTCGAGCGAAATCCCGAGGCTCTCCAGGGCCTTAGCGGCGACACCCTCACCCTCATGGATCAGGCCCAGGAGGATGTGCTCGGTGCCGATGTAGTTGTGGTTGAGCATCCGGGCTTCTTCCTGAGCCAGGACGACAACCCGCCGCGCGCGGTCGGTGAACCTCTCGAACATCGTTAATCGCTCCTCAGAGCGGTCGGTCAGTGAGGGGTCGGTCCCCTCCCAGTCCTTCCGCATGCTAGTCCCGCAGGACGGGACAGCTCATTCCAACTGCCGACATCCGTCCGGATCACCCCGCGCCGGGCGGGGTTTCTTACTGCCGAACAGCTGACAACTGCTCCAACCCGATGGTGCGAGACGATGTTCCCGCAGGCCAGGCAGATACCCCTGTCGCCAGTACGCCGATGGCGAACGTGAGACGCCTCGGCGAGCGTGTCGCCCCTTCCCACTAGGAAAGTCTTACCCGCAATCACTGACAGTCCATGCGGCGCGCCCCGGTTCCCTCCGCTACGGGCGAACATCCTTGCGCCGCTGAACGCTCTCGCGCGCCCTCCCCGCAAGGACGGAACGTGATCGCTTCCGGACCCTGCGTAACTCCGGCGGTGGTTCGGCGGTTCATCGGGCATGACCCCCACCGTCCCTCAGCCCCGATCGTCACCCGATGCCGCCCCGGGTTCCGCCGATGCCGCACTCGCCCGGCGGTACGCGAGGGAGCTGGGCTGGACCACCGCGGGACGGACTCCGCTGCGACTGCTCACCGGGGCGCTCTTCGACGTTCTGGAGCTGCCCGCCGAGGCCGGTCACGCCGTCCTGCGGCGCGGTGTGCGCACCGGTCCCGTGCTGCTGTCGGGTACGCGGATGGGGCTGCTGGTCGCCGCGGGCGGCGCCGATGAGCTGCCGGGGCTGCTCGACTGGCTGGAGTGGGGCCCGGTCGCGCTGGACCTGACCGCCGTGGGCGCGGGGGGCCATGTCACGGCCCCGCCTCTCCCGGGCGCCCCGGGGGACTCGCCGGGGGCCGCTGTGTGGCTGCGGCCCCCAGAGCCGAGGCGTGTGCCCGGGCCGGGGCTGCCGGCCCTCGCGGGCTTCGGGAGCAGCGGTGGGGATGCCCCCGATCTCGTACGCCTGGTGGACGCCGCGGCCACCGAATGCCATCGGGTCCGGTTGTCACGCGCCCGTTCCGGGGCGCCGGCAAGGGGTGGAGCGGATCAGCCGTTGGCCTTCTCGTAAGCCTCGCGGATCTCGGCGGGAACGCGGCCGCGGTCATTCACGTTGTGGCCGTTCTCCCGCGCCCACCGGCGGATTTCCGCGGTGTCCTTGTTACCGCCGGTCACGGCGCGGCCCTTGCCACGGCCCGTGGCGGCACGGCCACCGGTGCGACGTCCGCCCTTGGTGTAGGGCTCGAGAAGGCCGCGAAGCTTGTCCGCGTTGGCCGTGGTGAGGTCGATCTCGTACGTCTTGCCGTCAAGAGCGAACGTGACGGTCTCATCGGCCTCGACGCCGTCGAGGTCATCGACAAGAAGGACCTGAACCTTCTGTGCCACGGGATTTCCTTTCATCGAAAATGGAGTACGCGGAAAGGAAACCGCTTTTCCCTCGAAAACACAAACCCTCTGGAGAGGTTCAGCGGCCCGAGAAGCCGGGAAACGTGCGCGATTCGGACATAGGGTTGCAGGTCCTTCTGCAGTCACAGGTGCAGAAGCATCCGGCTGTTGCCCAAGGTGTTCGGCTTCACTCGTTCGAGACCGAGGAACTCCGCGACGCCCTCGTCGTAGGAACGCAGCAGCTCACTGTAGACATCGGTGTCGACGGGCGTCTCTCCGATCTCGACGAAGCCGTGCTTCGCGAAGAAGTCCACTTCGAAGGTGAGACAGAAAACCCTGCGGACACCGAGCCATCGCGCGGTCCGCAAGAGCTTGTCCAGTACGTGATGCCCGACCCCCGCGCCCTTGAGGCGGGGATCGACCGCCAGGGTCCGCACTTCCGCCAGGTCTTCCCACATGACATGAAGTGCGCCGCAGCCGATGACCGTCGCGTCCTCGTCGCGTTCCGCGACCCAGAACTCCTGGATGTCCTCGTAAAGGGTGACGGTCGCTTTGTCGAGCAGGATGCCCCCGGACACGTACCCGTCGAGGAGTCGTCGCACGGCGGCGACATCACTCGTCCTGGCCCGCCGGACGGTGATGGCGGGCTTATTTACCGACGGGTCGGTATGGAGTTCGGTATCCGGATCGCTTTGCGGCTGCTCTGGGGACATGCCCCGACGCTATCGCCCGCTCTCCGGCGTCGCGCCATCGGCCGGGGGGTCATCTCCGGCGGCGTCGGCGGTCGGTTCCGCGGGGCCGCCGGAGGTTTCGGCGAGGTTGGGGGAAACCATGCGAACAGCGTCCTGCAGCGCTTCGCGCTGTTCGGCGGACATCATGCCGAAGAACGCGACAAGCGCGGCGGCGGGGTTGTCACTGCGTGACCAGGCTTCGTTCATCAGTGCGGCCGAGTAGGCGGCCCTGGTGGAGACGGCCGTATATCGATAGGCCCGGCCGTCGACTTCCCTGCGCACCCAGCCCTTCTGATGGAGATTGTCCATAACCGTCATCACGGTCGTGTAGGCGATGGACCGTTCCTGCTGAAGGTCCTCAAGGACTTCCCGCACCGTGACCGGTCGGTTCCATTGCCAGACGCGTGTCATCACGGCGTCTTCGAGGTCTCCCAATTGGCGGGGCACGGGATCACTTTAGTGCCAGATGTCCCTGATGTTCTGGTATCTACACAGCAAAAGAGCGCACGGCTCTGATGAGTCGTGCGCTCCGGGGGCGCGCTGCGGGGAGACGCGGGGCGGGCGGACCGCTGCCGCGATCAGACATTCTCCGGATGAGCGGTCTGCTTCACGGATTCCGCGCGGGCGAGCGCCGCGTCCACCGCGCCGTCCTCCTTGGTCTTGTTCGGACCGCCCTGGCTCTTGACGATGATCACGATCAGGGCGATGAAGAAGACGGCCATCACCACGGGGGGCACGAGCGCGGATACGTAGTCCATGCCGTCCAGAGTAACGAGCCCGGGACGGCCCGACGCGGCGACCTCCCGGTGGAAGGCCGCCGCGTCGGGCCGGCGCTGTCGGGGGTCAGCCGGCCGCCCGCTCCTCGGACGGGGACGGTGGCGCGGGCCTGCGACGCGGCGGGAAGACCTCGGAGGGTTTGGGCATCGGGCGGTCGCCGGGCTGCCGCGGGCGGTCCGGGACGGCCGGCCCCCCGGGCCGGTCCGGTTCCCGGCCGGCGGCACGGCCACCGGGCAGGGCGAGCAGCCGGCTGCGGGGCCCGGGAGCCGTGAGCCCGGCGGAGCGGCCGGCGAGCCGGGCCCGTACGGAGCGCTCGGCGAGCGTCTGGCAGCGCTCCAGCAGGGCCGCCGCGAGCCGCCCTCCGCGCAGGGCGCGCAGGGCGGCCAGATCGTCCGGGCGGGGGTCGTATCCGGCCGCCAGGGCGTCCTGGAGCAGCTCCAGGTAGCCGGTGGCGGAGCCGGGGAGGGCGTTGCGGTAGCGGGCGAGGTCGGCGAGGAGGAACGCTCGCAGCCGACCCGCCTCGCCGGCCGCCTCGTCCACGGAGCCGGCGAGCCGCAGGCAGTCCTGGACGTCCTCGTCGGACAGGGGCATGGGGTGGAGGGCGATGGCGAGGGCACGTCGGAGCACCCGCAGCTCGTCCGCGCTGAACGCCATGCCGCCTCGTGAACCGTAGGGCGTGGGCATAACGCGACAATACGTGCTAAAGGGACAAAATCCTCTTAACTGGTCGTCGGTGGCGCGGCGTAGCCCGACGGTGTCCCCGGCCCCCGCCCCGGCCGTCGCCGCAGGTGCCGCCGGTTCCGGGAGACGCCCGCTACGACCGGGAGGCGTTCCGCTCGTACACCAGGCGCAGCCCGATGAGCGTCAGCCACGGCTCGTGCTCGTCGATGGCCGAGGACTCCCCCAACACCATCGGAGCAAGGCCGCCCGTCGCGATGACGGTGACGTCGTCCGGGTCGGCGGCCAGCTCCTTCTTCATCCGGGCCACCACCCCGTCGACCTGGCCCGCGAAGCCGTAGACGATGCCGGACTGCATGGCCTCCACGGTGTTCTTGCCGATCACGCTGCGCGGCCGGGCCAGCTCGATCTTGCGGAGCTGGGCGCCCTTGACGCCGAGGGCCTCGACGGAGATCTCGATGCCGGGGGCGATCACCCCGCCCGCGTACTCGCCGCGCGGGGAGACCGCGTCGAAGGTGGTGGCGGTGCCGAAGTCGACGACGATCGCCGGGCCCCCGTACAGCTCGACGGCGGCGACCGCGTTGATGATGCGGTCCGCGCCGACCTCCTTGGGGTTGTCCATCAGGATCGGCACGCCCGTCTTGACGCCGGGCTCGACCAGGACGGCGGGGACGTCGCCGTAGTACCGGCGGGTGACCTCGCGCAGCTCGTGCAGGACCGAGGGGACGGTGGCGCAGATCGCGATGCCCTCGATGCCGTCGCCCAGCTCCATGCCGAGCAGCGGGTGCATGCCCATCAGGCCCTGGAGCAGGACGGCCAGCTCGTCGGCGGTGCGGCGGGCGTCCGTGGAGATCCGCCAGTGCTCGACGATCTCCTCGCCGTCGAAGAGGCCGAGGACCGTGTGCGTGTTGCCGACGTCGATGGTGAGCAGCATCAGGCGTCGGCCCCGTCGGTGGCGTCGGCGTCGCGGAAGTCCAGGCCGATGTCGAGGATCGGCGAGGAGTGGGTGAGCGCCCCGACCGCGAGGTAGTCGACGCCCGCGTCCGCGTAGGCGCGGGCCGAGTCGAGGGTGAGGCGGCCGGAGGACTCCAGGACCGCCCGGCCGTCGACCAGGGCGACGGCCTCGGCGGTCTCGGCCGGGGTGAAGTTGTCCAGCAGGATCAGGTCGACGCCCGCGTCCAGCACCTCGCGGACCTGGTCCATCGTGTCCACCTCGACCTCGATGGGCAGCTCGGGGAACGCGGCGCGGACCCGCTTGAAGGCCTCGGCGACGCCGCCCGCGGCGATCACGTGGTTGTCCTTGACCAGGGCCGCGTCGGAGAGCGACATCCGGTGGTTGACGCCGCCGCCGCAGCGCACCGCGTACTTCTCCAGGGCGCGCAGGCCCGCCGTCGTCTTGCGGGTGTCGCGGACCCTGGCCCTGCTGCCCTCCAGCACGTCCGCCCAGGCGCGGGTGGCGGTCGCGATGCCCGAGAGGCGGCAGAGCAGGTTCAGCGCGCTGCGCTCGCCGGTCAGCAGGTCGCGGGTGCGGGTGGTGACGGTCAGCAGCTTCTGGCCGGGGGCGACCCGGTCGCCGTCCTCGACGTGCCGCTCGACCTCGAACGCCTCGGAGCAGACGATCGACAGGACCGCCTCGGCGACCCGGAGCCCGGCGACCACGCCCGCCTCGCGGGCGGTGAAGTCACCGGTGACCACGGCGTCCTCGGGGACGGTCGCCACGGTCGTGACGTCCACCCCGCCGTCGAGGTCCTCCTCGATCGCCACATGGGCGACGTCCTCGACCTGGACGGGGTCGAGCCCCGCCCGGGCCAGCAGCAGGGCGAGCGCGGGATCCAGGCCGCACTCCAGGGCTTCGGGGTCGATCCCGTCGTCACCGCCGCAGCCGCAGGCGTCGCCGCAGCCGCCTTCCGCCGGTGCGGACGATGCGGGCGCGCCGACGCTGATCAGCGGTACGTCCACGGGTGTGGGGCGCGGATTCTCTTCGGGCGTGCTCACGGTGACGGCTCCTCGGGGGCGTGGCGGGTGGTGCGGGGCGGGCGGGTGCTTCTGCTGCTGCCGGTGCCGGTGCCGCCCTGTGGTGTCCGGTGGTCCTGTGGTGTCCGGCGGCGCGGCTGCTCCCAGCAGTCTGCTCAATCCGACGGGCGTACGGGCGGGAATGCGGCGGTCTCCGTGCGGTGGACGACCGGGGTGCGGTCCGGCGCGATACGGACGACCAGGTGGCGGCGGCCGTGGGCGTCGTCGCGGTCGGGCCGGTCCTCGCGCCAGTGGCAGCCGCGGGTCTCCTCGCGTTCCCGCGCGGCGGCGACCAGGACCCGGGAGACCAGGAGCAGGTTGGTGGCCTCCCAGGCGTCGACCCCGGGGACGACCGCCTTGGGGCCGGCGGGCCCGTCGGCGGCGGCGTCGCGGTGCAGGGCCTCCAGCTCCTCGGCGGCGGCGGCCAGGCTGTCGGCGGAACGCAGGACTCCGGCGCCCCGGGTCATGGTGCGCTGGATCGCCGTACGGGCCTCGGGGGCCAGGAGCGGGTCGGTCGCGGTGTCGCCCGCGGCCCCGGGAGCGTCCGCCGGTTCGTTGCGGGGCGGGCGGGCCTCGGCGATGTCGGCGGCGATGCGCTCGGCGAAGACCAGGCCCTCCAGGAGGGAGTTGGACGCGAGGCGGTTGGCCCCGTGCACCCCGGTGCAGGCGACCTCGCCGCAGGCGTACAGGCCGGGGACGGTGGTGCGGCCGCGCAGGTCGGTGCGGACGCCGCCGGAGGCGTAGTGCGCGGCCGGGGCGACCGGGACCGGCTCGGTCACCGGGTCGATGCCGTGGGACCGGCAGGCGGCCAGGATGGTGGGGAAGCGCTGCTCCCACATGGCCGCCCCGAAGTGCCGGGCGTCCAGATACATGTGCTCGGCGCCGTGTTCGTGCATCCGGCGGGTGATGGCCTTGGCGACGATGTCGCGGGGGGCCAGCTCGGCCAGCTCGTGCCGGCCGAGCATGAAGCGGACGCCGTCGCCGTCGACGAGATGCGCCCCCTCGCCCCGTACGGCCTCGGAGACCAGCGGCTGCTGGCCCTCGGAGTCCGCGCCGAGGAACAGGACGGTCGGGTGGAACTGGACGAACTCCAGGTCGGAGACCTCCGCCCCGGCGCGCAGCGCGAGCGCCACCCCGTCGCCGGTGGAGACGGGGGGATTGGTGGTGGCGGAGAAGACCTGGCCCATGCCGCCGGTGGCCAGGACGACCGAGGGGGCCCGGACCGCGCCGACGCCGTCGTGCTGGCCCTCGCCCATGACGTGCAGCGAGACGCCCGCCGTACGGCCTTCGGCGTCCGTGAGCAGGTCCAGGACCAGGGCGTTCTCGATGGTGTGCAGGGCGGCCTCGCGGACCGCCCCGACCAGGGCGCGGGAGATCTCCGCGCCGGTCGCGTCGCCGCCCGCGTGCGCGATGCGGCGGCGGTGGTGGCCGCCCTCGCGGGTCAGCGCGATGTCGCCGCTGTCGGTGGTGTCGAAGTGCGCGCCGGTGTCGATCAGCCGGCGTACGGCGTCGGGGCCCTCGGTGACCAGGGTCCGCACGGCCTCCTCGTCGCAGAGGCCCGCGCCCGCGACGAGGGTGTCGTCGAGGTGCTGCTCGGGGGTGTCGCCCTCGCCGAGTGCGGCGGCGATGCCGCCCTGGGCCCAGCGGGTCGATCCGTCGTCGAGGCGGGCCTTGGTGACGACGACGGTGTCCAGGCCGGCGGCGGCGCAGCGCAGCGCCGTGGTGAGCCCGGCGACGCCGGAGCCGACCACCACGACGTCCGCGTCGATGGCCCAGCCGGGGGCGGGGGCGGTCAGCCGTATTCCGGTCACGTCAGGGCTCCGAAGGTGAGGGGGATGTTGTCGATGAGGCGGGTGTCCCCGACCCGGGCCGCGACGGCGAGGATCGCCTCCCCGTTCTCGCGGTCGTCCGGGATCTCGGTGAAGTCCGCCGGGTCCACCAGAGCCAGGTAGTCGATGTCGAGCGGCAGCCGGCCCCGGGCGGCGGCCTCGTCCAGCACGGTCCACGCGGCGGCCCGGACGGCGGCGGGCGCCCCGCCCGGCCGGACCAGGGCCACGGCCTGGGCGTCGGCGGCGGCCCGGGCCTCGCCGAGCCTGTTGAGCCCGGTGGCCCGGTCGCCGCCGGGTGCGGTGGCCCGGGCCCGCTCGTGCAGGGCCTGCTGGGCGGCGAGCCGGTCGCGGGCCGCGAACAGGGCGCGGGGCAGGGCGAGCGCGGTCCGCCGCTCCTCGGCGGTCAGGAAGCGGTTGCGGCTGGAGAGCGCGAGGCCGTCCGCGTCCCGGACGGTGGGGACACCGGTGACGCGGACGCCGAAGTTCAGGTCGCGGACCATGCGGCGGATCAGGGCGAGCTGCTGGGCGTCCTTCTGCCCGTAGAACGCCTCGTCGGGGCGGGTGAGGTGGAGGAGCTTGGCGACGACGGTGAGCATCCCGTCGAAGTGCCCGGGGCGGGCCGCGCCTTCGAGCCGCTCGCCCATGGGTCCCGCGGTGATCCGGACCTGGGGTTCGCCGCCGGGGTAGACCTCGTCCACACCGGGGGCGAAGACCGCGTCGGCCCCCGCCGCCGCGGCGATCTCCAGGTCGGCGTCCAGGGTGCGCGGATAGCGGTCCAGGTCGGCGGCCTCGCCGAACTGCAGCGGGTTCACGAAGACGGTGACCACGACCTGGCCGTCCGCACCCGCGGCTTCGCGTGCGGCGCGGACCAGGGCGGCGTGGCCCTCGTGGAGAGCGCCCATCGTCATGACGACGGCCCGCTCGGCCCCGGCGGGGCGGGGCAGCGCGTCGAGCTCGGCGGCGGTGCGCAGGAGGGCGGGCCGGTCCGTGCGCGTCATCGGGTCTCCCCCGGTCCGGGGGAGCCGGGGCGGCGCTCCTGGTCGGCCAGGACGACGAGGAGGTCCTCGGCCAGCTCGGCCTTGAGCAGGCCGTGGGCGAGGGCCCGGTCGGCCGTGGCACGGGCCATCGCGATGTATCCGGCCACCGTCTGCGGGGCGTGCTCGCGCAGTTCGCCGATGTGGGCGGCGACCGTGTTCGCGTCCCCCCGGGCGACCGGGCCGGTCAGCGCGGCGTCGCCGGAGCGCAGGGCGTTGTCCAGGGCCGCGCCGAGCAGCGGGCCGAGCATCCGGTCCGGGGCGGTGACTCCGGCCTTGGCCAGCAGCTCCGTCGACTGGGCGACCAGGGTGACCAGGTGGTTCGCGCCGAGCGCGAGGGCCGCGTGGTAGAGCGGGCGGGACTCCTCGGCGATCCACTCGGGCTCGCCGCCCATCTCGATGACCAGGGCCTCGGCGGCGAGCCGCAGCTCCTCGGGGGCGGTGACGCCGAAGGAGCAGCCCGCGAGCCTCTGGACGTCGACGGCGGTGCCGGTGAACGTCATCGCGGGGTGCAGCGCGAGCGGCAGGGCCCCGGCCCGCAGCGCGGGATCCAGCACCCGCGCCCCGTACCGCCCGGAGGTGTGGACGAGCAGCTGACCGGGGCGTACGGCACCGGTCTCGGCGAGGCCCTCGACCAGCGTGGGCAGCACGTCGTCGGGGACCGTCAGCAGCACCAGCTCCGCGCGGGCCAGCACCTCGGCGGGCTCCACCAGGGGCACGCCGGGGAGCAGCTCGGCGGCGCGGCGCCGGGAGGCGTCGGAGACGCCCGACACGGCGACCGGGCGGTGCCCGGCGAGCTGGAGGGCGGCGGCGAGGGCGGGCCCGACCCGGCCCGCGCCGACGACGCCGACCGTGAGCCGGGCGGGGCGGTCCCTCGCGTCGAGGGGGTCCTTCGAAACTGATGCGTTCACGGGGCGATGGCCTTCCGTTCCAGTCCGCGGGGGGTACCGGACGATTTCTCTGCATGCTACGCCAGCGTTTCGGCGAAGCCCTCCGGCCGCCCACAGCCTGTGGATAACTTTCCGGGCGGAAGTCGGCCCTGACTCCGGGAGGGCGGAGATCGGCGGGCGCGCGGTCGGCGGCCCGGGTGATGATCGTCCCATGGTGACCATGGATGAGCAGGAGCGGCGGCGGCGCAGGCTGAGCGCGTGGCGGGCGTCGCGGCGGACGCTGGCCCGGGTGGGCGCGGACGGCACGCTGGGCGAGCGGCTGGCGGTGCTGGCCGCCGGCGCCGCCTCCGTACACGATCCGCAGGACTGGACCGATGTGTACGGGGGCGGGGTCGTCGCCGAGCTGGAGCGGCGGGTGGCCGGGCTGCTGGGCATGGAGGCGGCGGCGTTCTTCCCGACCGGGACGATGGCCCAGCAGATCGCGCTGCGCTGCTGGGCGGGGCGTACCGGCGACGCGACGGTGGCGCTGCACCCCCTGTCCCACCCGGAGCTGCACGAGGGCGGGGCGCTGGGCGCGGTGAGCGGGCTGCGCACGGTGCATCCGACGTCGGAGCCGAGGCTGCCGGACGCCGAGGAGGTCCGGGGGTTCCCCGAGCCGTTCGGGACGCTGATGCTGGAGCTGCCGTTGCGGGACGCCGGGTTCGTGCTGCCGTCCTGGGAGGAGCTGACGGCGGTGGTGGAGGCGGCCCGGGAGCGGGACGCCGTGGTCCACTTCGACGGGGCGCGGCTGTGGGAGTGCGGCCCGCACTTCGGGCGCGGGCTGTCGGAGATCGCCGCCCTCGCCGACAGCGTGTACGTGTCGTTCTACAAGTCCCTGGACGGGCTGTCGGGCGCGGTGCTGGCGGGCCCGGAGACCCTGGTGGAGGAGGCGCGCGTGTGGCGCCACCGGTACGGGGGCCAGCTCTTCCAGCAGTATCCGGCGGCGCTGTCCGCGCTGCTGGGCCTGGAGCGGGAGCTGCCGCGCCTGCCGTCGTACGTCGCCCACGCGAAGGTGGTGGCCGGGGCGCTGGCGGAGGGGTTCGCGGCGTCGGGGGTGCCGTGGTTCCGGGTGCGTCCGGAGCCGCCGCACACGCATCAGTTCCAGGTCTGGCTGCCGTACGGGGCCGAGGTGCTGGACGAGGCGTCGGTGCGGCAGGCCGAGGAGACGGGCGTGACGCTGTTCCGGCGCTGGTTCGCGGGGGCGGGCGGGGCGGGGCTGCCGCCCGGGGTCTCGTGCACCGAGGTGACGGTGGCGGGGGCGGGTCTTGAGTGGTCGGCCGAGGACGTGCGCGACGCGGTGGCGGGGTTCGTGGGGTACCTGGAGTAGGGCCCGGGGGGGCTGGGTGGCCTCATGGCCTTGCCCGTGGCCGGGCCCGCCTCGGGGTCAGGCCTTACGGCTTTGCCCCGTGTGCCGGACCCGCCTCGGGGTCAGGCCTTACGGCTTTGCCCCGTGTGCCGGGCCCGCCCCGGGGTCAGGCCTTACGGCTTTGCCCCGTGGCCGGGCCCGCCTCGGGGTCAGGTCTTACGGCTTTGCCCCGTGGCCGGGCCCGCCTCGGGGCTCCGCCCTCGGACGCCGGACGGGCTGGGCGTGCCGGGCCCGCCGGCTGTGCCGGGCCCTCCCGGATCGCCGGACCGGCGCGTCGGCGGGCGGGACGGCCGGTGCCGGTACAGGTCGCGCAGGACCGAGCGGTCGTGGCGGCCCGGGGCCGGGGGCGCGGGGCGCGACAGGCGGGCCGCGCGGTGGAGGTCGAACAGGTACTGCTGGGTGACGTTCATACGGCCCAGCCTGCGCAGGTCACAGCGGCGCCGCGCGTTGATTGACGGCCCCCGTCAAATGGCACGACGGCCCGTCCGCGTACCCCCACTATGGAGGGGTGAGCGTGCACATAGACATCGCGGGCCTGCCCGCCGACCGCGTGGTTTTCGCGACCTCTCCCCTGGCCGAGCTGGGCCTCGCCCTGCACGCGCTCTCCGAGCCCGGACACCATCCGGGGCTGCACGGCTGGGCCACCGCGACCGCGACGGCCCTGGAGCCCGACCTCGCGGACCGGCTGCTGGAGGCGGAGTTCCTCTGGCGGAACACCTTCTCCGATGTGTTCATGCCGTTCTCCGGGATCCGGGGCGGCGACGGCAGGACCGGGGCGACGCTCGCCGAGGACCTGGACCTGCTGGACAAGCTGGACGACGAGCGGTTCGTCGCCGCCGCCCTGGAGTTCACCTGCGCCAGCCACTACGGGGCCGGGGCGCCGTCCCCGCTGAGCGACGCGGGGATGCGGGGCCGCGCCCTGGACCTGGCGGCGGCGCGCGGCCCGCAGCAGATGGACTTCACCCGGCGGCTGCTCGCCGACCCCGCCTCCGTACGCGGCTGGGTCCGGCGGCTCTTCGAGGACTGCGACCAGGCGTTCTTCGCCGACACCTGGCGCCGGGTCTCCGTCCAGCTGGTCGCCGACGCCCGGCACAAGACGGAGCTGCTGCGGCGCAAGGGGCTGGCCGACGCGGTCGGGGCGGTGTCGTCCGCCGTGACGCTGGACGAGGACGCGGGCCGGATCAACGTCGACAAACTGTCCGAGGGCCGGACCACCGCCCTCGACCCGGGCGTCGGCCGGGGCCTGACGCTCATCCCGACGAGCTTCGGCTGGCCGCATCTGATGGTGCTGCACGCCCCGGGCTGGCGGCCGGTGATCCACTACCCGGTCCACCTGCCCGACCTGCCGGCGCCCGCCTCGGTGGAGCTGCTCCAGCTGCGCCTGGAGGCGCTGGCCCACCCGATGCGGATGCGGCTCTGCCGCAACCTGGCCCGCTCCCCGTACACCACCGGCGAGCTGGCCGACTCCAACGGCATCACCTCCCCCGAGGTCTCCCGCCACCTCTCCGTGCTCAAGAAGGCCGGGCTGGTCACGACGCGCCGCCGCGGCCGCTACGTCCTGCACCAGCTGGACCTGACGGTCGTCGCCCGGCTCGGCAGCGACTTCCTGGAGGGCGTCCTGCGCTGAGCGGGCCCCGGAGCCTGTGGATGGCCTCCGGCCGCCGAGCCCCTCAGCCCGCGCCGCCGCCGGCCCGGACCAGACCGGTCTCGTAGGCGAGGACGACGACCTGGACCCGGTCGCGGAGGCTCAGCTTGGTGAGGATGCGGCCGACGTGCGTCTTGACCGTGGCCTCGGAGAGCACGAGCCGGGCCGCGATCTCCCCGTTCGACAGGCCCTGGGCGACCAGGAGCATGACTTCCCTTTCGCGCTCGGTGAGCCTGCTGATGTGCTTGTTCTTCGGCTCCTTCTCGCCGCTGGGCAGCATCGGCGAGAAGCGGTCGAGCAGCCGGCGGGTGGTGGACGGGGCGACGACCGCGTCGCCGCTGTGCACCGAACGGATCGCGGCGAGCAGCTCGGCGGGCGGCACGTCCTTGAGCATGAAGCCGCTGGCCCCCGCCTTCAGGCCGGAGAAGGCGTACTCGTCGAGGTCGAAGGTGGTCAGGATGAGCACCTTCGGCGGGTCCTGCCGCGCGCAGATGCGGCGGGTCGCCTCGACGCCGTCCAGCCGGGGCATGCGGACGTCCATCAGCACCACGTCGACGGCGGTGGACCGCAGGATCTCGATCGCCTCCGCCCCGTCCCCGGCCTCGGCCACGACCTCCATGTCGGGCTGGGCCGCGAGCACCATCCGGAAGCCGGTCCGCAGCAGCACCTGGTCGTCGACGAGCATCACGCGGATGGCCGTGGTCATGGGGATCGTGTCCTGTCCTGGGGTCGGTCGTGTCCTGGGGTCGGTCATGGTGGCCGTAGCGGTCGCCGTGGTCGTGAGGGCGGGTCGACGACCGGGCGCCGGGTCAGCCCGGGGGCTTGAGCGGCAGCAGGGCGCTGATCCGGAATCCGCCGCCGGGCCGGGGCCCCGCGTCCAGGGTGCCGCCGACCATGCCGATCCGCTCCCGCATCCCGATCATCCCGTGCCCGGCGCCGTCCGCGCCGCCGTCCTCGTACAGCTCGTGCGCCGCGCCCCGGCCGTCGTCCTCGATCAGCAGCCCGAGCCCGTCGTCGAAGTAGACCAGCCGGACACTGGCCCCGGCGTCGGGCCCGCCGTGCTTGCGGGTGTTCGTCAGGGCCTCCTGCACGACGCGGTACGCGGTCAGCTCCACGCCGCTGGGCAGCGGGCGGGGCGTGCCCTCGACCTTGAAGTCGACCACCAGGCCGGTCTGCCGCACCTGCGCGACCAGGTCCTCGATCTGTTCCACGTCGGGCTGGGGGACGTACTCCCCGCTCTCCGGGGCGTCACCGGTCCGCAGCACCCCGAGCAGCCGCCGCATCTCCGCCAGTGCCTGGCGGCCGGTGCTGGAGATGGTCTCCAGGGCCTGCTTGGCCTGGTCGGGGGCGGCGTCCATGACATAGGCGGCGCCGTCGGCCTGGACGACCATCACGGACACGTTGTGGGCGACGACGTCGTGCAGCTCGCGGGCGATCCGGGCCCGCTCGGCGGCGACCGCGACCTTGGACTGCGCCTCCCGTTCCCGCTCCAGGCGGGCGGCACGCTCCTCCAGCTGGTCGAAGTAGGCGCGCCGGGTCCGCAGCGAGTCCCCGAGCACCCAGGCCAGCACGAACGGCACGGTCATGATGATCGTCACGAAGACCACCTGCGCCCAGGATCCGCCCGGCTCGGCCTCCCACCGCAGCTGGGACAGGGCCGCCGCGCCCAGGCTGCAGACCAGGGCGAGCCGGGACGCCCAGCGCTCCCCGACCGTCGCCACGGTGTACGTGATCACCAGCATCGCGAAGTTCCCGATGCCGGGCCGGACGTCGAACACCAGCTGCGCGACGCCCACCAGGACGGCGAGCAGCAGCATCTTCTCCGGGGCCCTGCGGCGCAGCGCCACCACCGTGGAGAAACCCAGCGCCACCGGTACGGCGACGATCTCCTCGCGCCCCTCGTCGTACATGCCCGACGCCATCGACATGCCGGAGAGCCCGAGGAGGAAGACGGCCCAGAAGACGTCGACGCCCGTCGGGTGTCTGCGGATGAAATCGTAGAGGCGCTGCACGTAACCCAGCGTAGGGACAGGGGATCGGTGCCCGGGTCAGCCGAAGGGCCGATCCGGGTCCTGGGACCGTACTCCCCAAGGTGGAGACTTGCCTGTGTGACGGTCGAGTGGTGTGGGTGGCGGGAGGCGGCTCAGGCCGCTCTGTACGGAGATGAGGGCTTTTACCGCAGCCCTCTGCGGAGTCCGGAGGGGCCGGCGGGCCATTTCCGTACGTCGGTCCACGCCTCGCCCCTCTTCGCGGCGGCGGTGGCCCGGCTGCTGGCCGTAACCGCCCGGGAGCTGGGCACCGGCACGGTCGCGCTGGTCGACGTCGGGGCGGGGCGGGGCGAGCTGCTGACCGGGGTGCTGGCCGCACTGCCGCGAGGGCTGGACGTGACCCCGTACGCCGTCGAGGTCGCGGACCGGCCCCCGGGTCTGGACCCCCGGATCGAGTGGTGCGCGGAGCCGCCCCCGGGCGTCACCGGGCTGCTGTTCGCCAACGAGTGGCTGGACAACGTCCCGGCCGAGGTGGCGGAGGCGGACGCGGACGGCGTCCCCCGCTATGTCCAGGTGCGGACCTCGGACGGCGCGGAGCGGCTCGGCGGTCCGGTGACCGGGGCGGACGCGGCGTGGCTGGAGCGCTGGTGGCCGCTGACCGCGCCGGGCGAGCGGGCGGAGATCGGCCGCCCCCGGGACGCGGCCTGGGCGCGGGCGGCGGGCTCGCTCGCCGCCGGTCTCGCGGTGGCGGTGGACTACGCCCATGTACGGGGCGCCCGGCCGCCCTTCGGGACGCTGACCGGATTCCGGGGCGGGCGCGAGGTGCGTCCGGTGCCGGACGGCTCCTGCGACCTGACCGCGCATGTGGCGCTGGACGCCTGCGCGGCGGCGGCCGGGCACACGGGCGCGGAGCTGACCGACCAGCGGACGGCGCTGCACCGGCTGGGCGTCGGCGGCGACCGGCCGCCGCTGAGCCTGGCCGCCACCGATCCGGCGGGCTATGTACGGGCGCTGGCGGCGGCGGGCGAGGCGGCGGAGCTGACCGCGCGCGGCGGCCTCGGCGACTTCGGGTGGCTGGTGCACCGGGTGGGGCCGGAACGCGGGGACCGCCCCGGCGCGGTGGGGGCGGTCAATCGCGGGTGACCGCCCCGGTGTGGTGACGTCAGGGAATCCCGACGTGGTGACGTCAGGGAATCCCGACGTGGTGACGTCAGGGAATACTGTCCCGCATGACGGAGACGACGATCGGCATCGGCGGAGCGGCGGAGAGCACCGACATGGTGCTGAACATCGGTCCCCAGCATCCCTCGACGCACGGGGTCCTCCGGCTGCGGATCGTGCTGGACGGCGAGCGTGTGCGGCACGCGGAGCCGGTCATCGGCTATATGCACCGGGGCGCGGAGAAGCTCTTCGAGGCGCGTGACTACCGGCAGATCGTCATGCTCGCCAACCGTCACGACTGGCTGTCGGCGTTCTCGAACGAGCTGGGCGTGGTGATGGCCGTCGAGCGGATGCTCGGCATGGAGGTCCCCGAGCGCGCGGTGTGGGCGCGGACGCTGCTCGCCGAGCTGAACCGGGTCCTCAACCACCTGATGTTCCTCGGCTCCTACCCCCTCGAACTCGGCGGCATCACCCCGGTCTTCCACGCCTTCCGGGAGCGCGAGGAGCTCCAGGCGGTGATGGAGGAGGTCTCCGGCGGGCGGATGCACTACATGTTCAACCGGGTCGGCGGGCTCAAGGAGGACGTCCCGGCGGGCTGGGCCGGCCGGGTCCGCGACGCCGTCGCCTCCGTCCGCTCCCGCATGGACGTGTACGAGAACCTCGTCCTCGGCAACGAGATCTTCCGGGGCCGTACGCGCGACGTGGGCGTGCTGTCCGCCGGGGCGGTGCACGCGTACGGGGTGTCGGGGCCGATCGCCCGAGCCTCGGGCGTCGACTTCGACCTGCGGCGCGACGAACCGTATCTCGCGTACGGGGAGCTTCAGGACACCCTGAAGGTCGTCACCCGGACCGAGGGCGACTGCCTGGCCCGCTTCGAGTGCCTGCTGGAGCAGACCCTCAACTCCCTGGACCTGGCGGACGCCTGCCTGGACCGGATGGCCCACCTGGCGCCGGGGCCGATCAACCAGCGGCTGCCCAAGGTGCTCAAGGCGCCGGAGGGCCACACCTACGCCTGGACGGAGAACCCGCTCGGCGTCAACGGCTACTACCTGGTGTCCAAGGGTGAGAAGACGCCCTACCGGCTGAAGCTGCGCTCCGCCTCGTTCAACAACATCCAGGCGCTCACCGAGCTGCTGCCGGGCACCCTGGTCGCCGACATGGTGGCGATCCTGGGCTCGCTGTTCTTCGTCGTCGGCGACATCGACAAGTAGGCGTCGGCGACACCGGCAGGCCAAGGGCCCCTGTGCCTTCTCCTGAGAGGGCGTCCCCTCCGGAGGCCGCGCCCTCTCAGGAGACCGCGCCGCGCAGTTCCGCCACCTCGATCTGCTCGGTCTCGTCGTGCGCCGTGAGGTCGATGACCTTGCCGACGGCCCGGGTGTCCACAACTCCCGTGCGGTGGGCGGCGAGCGCCTCCTCACCGACGACGTCCGCGAGGTCCTCGTTCTGCACGGACTCGATCACGGCGTCCGCCTTCTCGGCATTCCGAGGGTGCTGGGCGTGCTGGGCGCCGAAGAAGTCGAAGTTGCCCTGGGGGGCCAGATGGCGGCGCGCGGCGTACGGGACGACGGCCGAGGCGGCCTCGATCGCGCGCGGCGGGGACACCGGCGCGACGGAGGCCGGGGCCTCCACGCTCGGGAGCGCCGGGGCGGGCGGGGTGGTGGAGGGGCGGCGGTGCTGGTGGTCCCGGTGCTCGCCCGTCCCGGGGGCCGCCGCGTGCTTCCCCCGCGGGCCCTCCGTCTCCGCGTCCCGGTGCCGGCCGTCGACGGCCGCCTGACGCCGGCGGACCGCCTCCACCGTCCGGCGGGTCTCCTGGAGCGCCGCGTTGCGCGTGAGGTTCATCAGGGCCTCGTTCGCGCGCCGGTACGACTCGGGGGTCGGTGTGGACCGCGCGGGCAGCAGCTCCTTGGGGGCCGCGGCCTCGATGGCGAGCTGCCGGCGGCCCTCCAGCGCACTGGCCCGCTCGGTCTCGGCGTTGGCGTAGCGGCGCAGCAGTCCGGCGTGCTCCCCGCGCAGCCCCGCGAGCTCGACGCGCTTGCGGCGGAGCTTGGTCTCCAGACGGGTGCGCAGCGCGCGCGACTCCTCCAGGTCCTGCTCCAGCTCGGCTATCCGCTCCTCGGCCCGCCATTCGTCACTGGCGCGGGCCCGGGTCAGCTCGGCGACCCGCAGCCCCGCCGCCCGGTCCCAGCTGCGCATCAGATACGCGCCCGTGACGGCGGCGGCCGCCACGGCGGCCACCAGGGCGCGCAGGGCCAGGGGTTCGGCCAGGAGCCAGGCGCCGGCGGCACCGACGACCGACACTCCCGCCACCACGGAGGGGGGCAGGATTTTGTGGAGGGGCGGCGAATGGCGGTGGCGTCCACGTGGCATGGCCTGAAATTTACCGTGTGTACGGGCCGCTTGGGGGGCCGCCCGGCAATCTGTTCCCCGCCGGTTACCTCGCGGCCCCCCAAAGGTCCTCCGCCCGGCCCTTTACCCGGTGTTCGAGCACCACTGCTCCGGGATCGAGCACTACTTCTCGATCAGGTCCTTCGACTCCAGATACGCCTTGGCCACATCGGCCGGCTTGGCGCGCTCGGCGTCGACCTTCCGGTTCAGCTCCGCGAGATCTTCCGTGGTGAGCGTGGAAGTGAGCTTGCCGAGGGCGTCGGCGATCTCCGGCGCACCCGCGTCCTCGGCATTCAGAACGGGAAGGACGTTGTCCGCGTTCTGGAGCTTCTTGTCGTCCTCCAGGAACACCAGTCCGTCCAGCACCGCGTCGGTGGTGGTCGTCAGGACCAGCTGGACCTTGCCGTCGCGAACGGCCTGCTTGGACTGCGGAGTGCCGACGCCCTTGGGGTCGATACCGGTGACGTCGATGCCGTACGTCTCCTTCAGACCGGGTGCGCAGAACGGCCGCACCTCGCACTCGTCGCCCGCCGCGATCTTGACCTTGATCTTCGACTTCCCCAGATCGGAAAGTGTCGTGAGGTTGTTCTTCTCGGCGAATTCCTTGGAGACCGCGAAGGCGTTCTGGTCGACGGCCTTCCCCGCCGGAAGGACCTTGAGCCCCAGCGGCTCGGCGAGCTTTTCCAGCGCGGCCACCGTGGCGGCGGCGTCACCGGAGGCCACGGGCTCTGCCTGGGCCTTCTTGGCCCCGTTGACCTTGGCGTTGAGGAATTCGGCGATGGTGGCGGCGTACTCCGGTACGACGTCGATCTCGCCCTTCTCCAGCGACGGCTCGTACAGCTCACGGTTCTTCACCGTGGTGACCGAGGTGCTGTATCCGGCGTCGCCCAGGATCTGCGCGTACAGCTCGGCGAGCACCTTGGACTCGGTGAACGAGGCCGAGCCGACGACCAGGGAGCCCTTCTCGCCGCCGCCGGCCGAGGAGCCCGAGCCGCCCTTCTCCTTCTCCAGGCTGTCGCCGCCGCAGGCCGCGAGCGACCCGGCCAGCGCCACCATGCCGACGACCGCTCCGGCTATCCGCGATGTCCTGCTCATATGCGTTGTTCTCCGTCCGAACAGAAGAAAAGTGACCAGAAGTAGAGTGACCAGCTGAAAGTTGGCCGGAAGACAGGCGCGCCCTCACGCGGGGCGGCGACGGCGCAGCGGCGACAGCAGCCGGTCCAGGCCCACCAGCGCCCCTTCCACCAGCAGGGCGAGGCCGGCGACCAGGACGGCGCCCGCGAAGACCTGGGCGGTGTCGTAGGTGTTGAAGCCGGCGGTGATGATCCGGCCGAGACCGCCGAGGCCGACCATCGCGGCGATCGACGCGGTGGCCACGACCTGGACGGCGGCGGACCGCAGCCCGGTCATGATCATCGGATAGGCGAGCGGCAGCTCGACCCGGACGAAGAGCTGCCCGCCCGACATCCCCATGCCGCGCGCGGCCTCCACCACGGCCCGGTCCACCTCCCGCATCCCGACGTAGGCGTTGGTCAGCAACGGCGGCACCGCGAACAGCACCAACGCGATGATGGTGGGCCAGTAACCCGAGTTGCGCAGGGGCGTGACCATGAACAGGGCCAGCACCGCGAAGACCGGGACGGCCCGCCCCACGTTGGAGATGTTCACCGCGAGCGCACCGCCCCTGCCGATGTGCCCCAGATACAGGGCCAGCGGCAGGGCTATCGCGCAGGCCACCGCGAGGGCGACCCCGCTCACGTACAGATGCTCGCCGAGCCGGTGCGCGGCCCCGCCGTCGCCCGACCAGTTGGCCCCTGTGGTCAGCCAGGTCCAGGCATCGCCGATGACTCCCACGGGTCAGCCCGCCTCCACCTTCGCCGGGGCGGGCAGGCCCGCCGGTCCGCCCGGGCCCGCCCGCCTGCCCCCGGCCGCCTTGGGTGTCCGGGACGGCCGGGATATCCGGGTCCACGGCGTCAGCACCCGCTGGAGGCCGAGCAGCAGCAGGTCCGCCGCCACCGCGAGCAGGACGCACAGGACCGAGGCGGCGAGCACCTGGGCCTTGAAGAAGCTGGGCAGCGCGTCCTCGATGAGATTGCCGAGGCCCCCCTTGCCGACGAGCGAGCCGACCGTGGTCAGCGCGACCGTCGACACGGTGGCTATCCGCAGCCCCGCCATCACCGCGGGCAGCGCCAGCGGGAGCTCCACCTCCCACAGCAGCCGCGCCGGCCCGTACCCCATGCCCCGGGCCGCGTCCCGGGCCTCCTGCGGCACCGCTTCGAGCCCGGCCAGGATGTTGCGTACGAGGATGGTCAGCGAATAGAGCACCAGGCCCGTGACGACGAGCGCGGCCGACAGTCCGAACAGGGGCAGCAGCAACGAGAACATCGCCAGCGAGGGCACGGTGTAGAGCACGGTCGTCAGCCCGAGCACGGGTCCGGCGAACCGCCGGCCCCGACGGGCGAGCAACGCCAGCGGAAAGGCCACCGCGAGCCCGATCAGCACCGAGACCACCGTGATCCCGATGTGCTGCACGGTCGCATCGGTCAACTCCTGGCTGCGGGAGCGCAGATACTCCCCGCAGATCCAGTCGTTCGTCACCAGGCAGTTCTGCTCGGCCATCCGCCCCCCACCTCCTGCTTTCGCCCGTAGTCCCGGATTCCGTCGTTCCGGACCTCGTCGTTCCGGACCGCGGCGGCCCGGATCACCGCCGGATCGAACTGACGACTGGCGAGCCTATCCTCGACCACTGACAATCGCGGAGGCTGTCGTATTCCGGCAACATGCCCTTCACAGAACGCCCTCCACAATGGGGAACCATGATCCGTTTCGAGCATGTCACCAAGCGGTACGCCGACGGCACCACCGCCGTCGACGACCTTTCCTTCGAGGTCGCCGAGGGTGAACTGGTCACGCTCGTCGGACCTTCCGGTTGCGGCAAGACGACCACGATGAAGATGGTGAACCGGCTGATCGAACCGACCGAGGGCGGGATATTCCTCGACGGGGACGACATATCCACCATCGATCCCGTCCGGCTGCGCCGCCGCATCGGCTATGTGATCCAGCAGGTGGGGCTCTTCCCGCACAAGACGGTGCTGGAGAACACCGCGACCGTTCCCCATCTGCTGGGCTGGAAGCGCGGAAAGGGACGCGAACGCGCCGCCGAACTCCTCGACCTCGTCGGACTCGACCCTTCCGTTCACGGCGACCGCTATCCGGAACAGCTTTCCGGCGGTCAGCGTCAACGCGTGGGCGTGGCTCGCGCCTTGGCCGCCGATCCCCCCGTTCTCCTGATGGACGAGCCATTCGGCGCGGTCGATCCGGTCGTCCGCGAACACCTGCAGAACGAATTCCTGAAACTCCAGGCCCAGGTGCGCAAGACCGTGCTGTTCGTCACGCACGACATCGAGGAGGCCGTCCGTCTCGGCGACCGGATCGCCGTCTACGGGCAGGGCCGCATCGAGCAGTTCGACTCCCCCGCCACCGTGCTCGGAGCCCCCGCGACCCCGTACGTGGCCGATTTCGTCGGCGCGGACCGCGGGCTCAAGCGGCTCTCGGTGACGCCCATCGAGGAGAGCGACCTCGACCAGCCGCCGGTCGTCCACCTCGACGACCCGCTGGCCACGGCCACCGAACGGCTCAGGTCCCAGGGGGCGCGCTGGGCGGTCGTCCTGGACAGCCGGGACAACCTCCACGGCTGGATCCCCGCCGACGCGGCAGCCGGCGGCGCGCCGGGCACCGCCAAGGGCGCCGTCCGCGCACACGCCCGCCGGATGGAGGCCTGGCTCCCGCTCGGAGCCCCCCTCAAGCAGGCCTTCGCCACCATGCTCCAGCACGACGCGGGCTGGATCGCCGTCATCGACAAGGAGAGCGAGGGCCGCTTCCTCGGCGTGCTGACCCCCGCCCGGCTGCACGAGGCGCTGCGCCGCTCCATCGACGCCGACGCCCAGGACGTACCGCGCGCCGAGGTCGCCGTGGAGACGGTCGCGACGGTCACCCGGACCACCTGACCAGACCCCTGTGCGGGTGGCGCGTCCGGCCCGGCCCGGGAGATTCCGCAGGTCCCGTACCGGGCCCGATGCGGGAAATTTCCGGAATGTGGGTGAACCCGCGCTCCGCAACCCACGTCCTAGAGGGCGCACATCGTCCGCGGGGCTCCGGCCGGCGGACTCAGGGAATCTCTCGCGAAGCCACGGGAAGCGATGTCTGTCACGCCAGATGGGGATGGTCCGGTGTCGGTTCCGCGGCGCGTCCGCCGGTTGCTCCGCGGACCGCGCCCCGAATCGGTACCGGCGCTCGTCGGTACCGCCTGCACCGCCGTCGGCCTGATCGACATCGCCGCCGGGGTCTTCCCCCGCTTCCGGCACAGCCGGATGCACACCCTCGCCGAGGTGCTCCCCGGGGCGCTCGGCCCGTTCGCCGCCGCACTGTCGCTCAGCGCGGGCATGCTGCTGCTCCTGCTCGCGCACGGGCTGAAGCGGCACAAGCGGCGGGCCTGGCGCGCGGCGGTGATCCTGCTGCCCGCGGGGGCCGTGGCCCAGTTCACGTACCGCCACTCGATCGTCGGGGTGCTCGTCTCCCTGGCCCTCTGCTGGCTGCTGGTACGCCACCGGGACCAGTTCCGGGCGCTGCCCGACCCCCGCAGCCGCTGGCGCGCGCTCGCCAACTTCGTCCTGCTCGGAGCCGGTTCGCTGGGACTCGGGCTGATCATCGTGAGCGTCCACCCCGGCCGGATCCTCGGCGACCCGTCCATCGCCGACCGCCTCCAGCACGTGCTGTACGGCCTGTTCGGCGTCGAGGGGCCCGTCGGCTACGCCGGGCGGACCGGCTGGACCGTGGCCTACTCGCTGGGCGCGCTCGGTCTGCTCACCGCCGTCACCACCATCTACCTCGCCCTCCGCCCCGAACACCCGGCCGCCCGCCTCACCGAGGACGACGAGAGCCGGCTGCGGGCCCTGCTGGAGCGGCACGGCGGCCGGGACTCCCTCGGCCACTTCGCGCTCCGCCGCGACAAGGGCGTCGTCTTCTCCCCCAGCGGCAAGGCCGCCGTCTGCTACCGGGTCGTCTCCGGGGTGATGCTGGCCGGCGGCGACCCCATCGGCGACGTGGAGGCCTGGCCGGGCGCGATCGAGCGGTTCATGGACGAGGCACAGGCGCACTCCTGGGCCCCCGCCGTGATGGGCTGCAGCGAGACCGGCGGTCAGGTCTGGACCCGGGAGACCGGACTCACCGCCCTGGAGCTGGGCGACGAGGCGGTGGTGGACGCGGCGGGCTTCTCCCTCGCCGGACGGGCCATGCGGAACGTACGCCAGATGGTCAAGCGCATCGAGCGCGGCGGATACGAGACCCGGGTCCGGCGGGCGCGTGACATCGGCGAGACCGAACTGGACCGGATCCGCCGCGCCGCCGCCGACTGGCGCGGCACCGACACCGAGCGCGGCTTCTCCATGGCGCTGGGCCGGATCGGCGACCCGGCCGACGGCGACTGCGTGATCGCCACCGCCCACCTGCCCGGCTCCGGTACGGAGGACTCCCCTCACGGCGACCTGAAGGCGGTCCTCCACTTCGTCCCCTGGGGGCGCGACGGCCTGTCCCTGGAGCTGATGCGCCGTGACCGTTCGGCCGACCCCGGCATGAACGAGCTGCTGATCGTCGCCTCCCTCCAGGCCGCGGAGAAGCTCGGCGTCGCCCGGGTGTCGCTGAACTTCGCCATGTTCCGCTCCGCGCTGGCCCGCGGCGAGCGGCTCGGCGCGGGACCGGTGCTGCGACGCTGGCGCGGGCTGCTGATCTTCCTGTCGCGCTGGTTCCAGATCGAGTCGCTGTACAAGTTCAACGCCAAGTTCGAGCCCCGCTGGGAGCCCCGCTTCGTGGTCTTCCGCACCAGCCGCGACCTGCCCCGCATCGGGATCGCGGCGATGCGGGCGGAGGGCTTCGTGAACCTCTCGCTGCCCCGCCCGTTCCGCCCCCGCCGCCCGCGCCCGTGCGGCCACACGCTCCAGGGCGCCCAGGAGCACGACGTACGCGCGGCCTGACGGACACCGCCTAGGCTGGTGGTATGAGTACGTCACGCACGCGGGGCACGGTCCGAGGACTGCCGGAGTGGGACCGCTGCGCGGTCATGGGGGTCGTCAACGTGACGCCCGACTCCTTCTCCGACGGCGGCCGCTGGTTCGACACCACGGCCGCGGTCAAGCACGGCCTGCACCTGGTGTCCGAGGGCGCGGACCTGGTGGACGTGGGCGGTGAGTCGACCCGCCCCGGCGCCAGCCGGGTGGACGAGGCCGAGGAGCTGCGCCGGGTCGTCCCCGTCGTGCGGGGACTGGCCTCCGAGGGCGTCACCGTCTCCGTGGACACCATGCGCGCCCGCGTCGCCGAGCAGGCCGTCGCCGCCGGGGCCGCCCTGGTCAACGACGTCAGCGGCGGCCTCGCCGACCCGGACATGATCCCGGCGGTCGCCGCCGCGCGGGTCCCGTTCGTCGTGATGCACTGGCGCGGCTTCAGCGAGTCGATGAACAGCCGCGCGGTGTACGAGGACGTGGTCGCCGAGGTCCTCGACGAGCTGCGGCAGCGGATGGACGCGGTGGTCGCCGGCGGCGTCGACCCCGAGCGCGTCGTGATCGACCCCGGCCTCGGCTTCGCGAAGGACGCCTCCCACGACCTGTCGCTCGTCGCGCACCTGGCCGGCCTGCACACGCTGGGCCGTCCGCTGCTGGTGGCCGCCTCCCGCAAACGTTTCCTCGGGCACGTCCTGGCCGGGCCGGGCTCGGCCCCGCCGCCCGCCCGCGAACGCGACGCGGCGACCGCCGCCGTCTCCGCGCTGGCCGCGTCGGCGGGAGCCTGGGCGGTCCGGGTCCACGAGGTACGGGCCACCGCCGACGCCGTCCGCGTCGCCCGCGCGGTCGAGGGAGCCGCGTGAACGAGGAACACGCACAGGCCGCCGCCGACATCGCGGAGGTCGAGGCGGCCAACACCGCCTTCTACGAGGCGCTGGAGCGCGGCGACCACGACGCGCTCGCCGAGCGCTGGCTGCCGGGCGAGGACCTCACCGTCTCCTGCGTCCACCCCGGCTGGCCGGTGCTCACGGGCCGCGGCGACGTGCTGCGCAGCTACGCCCTGATCATGGCGAACACCGAGTACATCCAGTTCTTCCTCACCGACGTCAACGTCTCGATGAGCGGCGACACCGCCCTGGTCACCTGCACCGAGAACATCCTCAGCGGCGGACCGGCCGAGGAGGGCGACGCGCTGGGCCCGCTCGTGGGCCAGCTGGTCGTCGCCACGAACGTGTTCCGGCGCACCGCCGACGGCTGGAGACTCTGGTCCCACCACGGATCGCCCGTCCTGACCGAATCCGATGAGGACGACGACAAGGAAGCACCCTCCTGAGTGGGTACGGGACCGGGAGGGGTTGGAACCGGTGACCACCGGGTATGGGCGGCTACCAGCCCGGTGAGGCGCGGTCCCCGGCCCCCGCGGGCGAGCACCGCCGGTGCTCGCAGGTAGATTCGGAAGAAGGCACCTCGTCGCCCGCACGCGGCCGGGTGCCTCTCGACCAACGACAGCAGGAGTGATTCGCGTGGATCGTGTCGCGCTGCGCGGCCTCAAGGCCCGTGGGCACCACGGTGTCTTCCCCCGGGAACGGGAAGAGGGCCAGACCTTCATCGTCGACCTGGTGCTCGGCCTCGACACCCGCCCCGCGGCAGCCACCGACGACCTGTCCCGCACCGTGCACTACGGCGTGGTGGCCGAAGAGGTCGTCGACGTGGTGACCGGCGAACCGGTCGATCTGATCGAGACGCTCGCCGAGCGCATCGCCCAGCAGTGCCTCAAGCACGAAGGCGTCCAGGAGGTCGAGGTCGTGGTGCACAAGCCGGACGCTCCGATCACCGTCCCCTTCGACGACGTGACCATCACCATCACCCGGAGCCGATCATGACCGCATTTTCCACCGAAGGGCAGAGCGACCCGACCGTACAGCCGGTCCCGACCGCCGTCGTCCGGCAGGTGGACGCCGCCGACGTCACGCTCTCCAACCCCAAGATGGCCGTGATCTCCCTCGGCTCCAACCTGGGCAACCGGCTGGAGACCCTCCAGGGGGCCGTCGACGCCCTGGAGGACACCCCGGGCCTGAGGGTCAAGGCCGTCTCCCCGGTGTACGAGACGGAGCCGTGGGGCGTCGAGGCGAACTCCCAGCCCTCGTACTTCAACGCCGTCATCCTCGTGAAGACGACGCTGCCCCCCGCCTCCCTGCTGGAGCGCGGCCAGGCCGTCGAGGAGGCCTTCGACCGGGTCCGCGAGGAGCGCTGGGGCCCGCGCACCATCGACGTCGACATCGTGGCGTACGCCGACGTCCTCTCCGACGACCCGGTGCTCACGCTCCCCCACCCGCGCGCCCACGAGCGGGCCTTCGTCCTCGCCCCCTGGCACGACATCGACCCCGAGGCCCAGCTGCCCGGCGCCGGCCCGGTGGCCCAGCTCCTCACCGAGGTCGGGCGGGAAAGCGTCCTGCCCCGCGCCGACCTGGAACTGCGCCTGCCGGAGTAATCGTTAGGCTCGACGACGGTGGTCCGGCGCACGGCCGGACCGGGCACAGGCGGCGCGAAGGGCGGCTCACTCGGTGAAGCAACTACGGCTCGGGGTACTGGCGGGCCTCTTCGCCGCCGCCGGTGTCCTCTCCTGGGGCGGGGCCCGCCTGTGGGACTCCTTCGGCACCCTGCCGAGCGTCCCGCTGGCCGCGTCGATCGTGCTCGCCGTGATCGCGGCGATCCTCCTCGCGACCGCCCTCTCCACCCGCGCCCGCCTCCGCGCCCAGCGCGAGCGCCGCCCCGGCGCCAAGGGCGTCGAGCCCCTGTTCGCGGCGCGCGCGGTCGTCTTCGGCCAGGCGAGCGCCCTGGTGACCGCCCTGGTCGCCGGAGTGTACGGCGGCACCGGCGTCTTCCTCCTGGGCCACCTCGACATCCCGCCCCGCCGCGACCAGGCCATCTACGCCGGCGCGGCGGTGGTGGCCGGCATCGCGGTCATCGCGGCCGCCCTCTTCCTGGAACGCGTCTGCCGCCTCCCGGAGGACGGCAACGACCACGACGGCACGGGCGCGGCAGCGGCGTAGGCGAACACGGGCGCGGCAGCCGCTCCCCGCTGCTGCCGCGCCCGTTTCGCGCGTTCGGGAGAGCGTCAGCGCGCCATGATGAGGCTCATCGCCTCGGCACGGGTCGCGGGGTCCCGGAGCTGGCCGCGCACCGCAGAGGTGAGAGTCTTCGCCCCGGGCTTGCGGATGCCCCGCATGGACATGCACATGTGCTCGCACTCGACGACGACGATGACTCCGCGCGGCTCCAGGATCGACATGAGGGACTCGGCGATCTGGGTCGTCAGCCGCTCCTGGACCTGCGGGCGTCGGGCGTAGACATCCACCAGCCGCGCCAGCTTCGACAGGCCGGTGATCTTGCCGGTGGAAGCGGGGATGTAGCCGACGTGCGCGACACCCCTGAACGGCACCAGGTGGTGTTCACACGTGCTGAACACCTCGATGTCCTTGACCAGGACCATCTCGTCGTGGCCCAGGTCGAACGTGGTCGTCAGGACGTCCTCGGGCTCCTGGTAGAGGCCCGCGAATATCTCCTTGTACGCCCGCGCCACCCGCCCCGGCGTCTCCCGCAGGCCCTCGCGGTCGGGGTTCTCCCCGACGGCGATCAGCAGTTCGCGTACGGCCGCCTCGGCACGCTTCTCGTCGAATTCGCCGATCGAACCCTGGCCGTCCAGCGTCACCGGGTCGGTCATCTGTGCCTCGTTCCTCTGTGCTGTCCCGTGCGCGGGTTCGCGCTCAGACCTCGCAGGCATACGGAAAAGCCGCGCCCCCACAGGCTAAAACCTGGGGGGCGCGGCATCCATTCCGGGTCCGGTCCGGCCTCCGTGACGGAGGTCTCACCGGCCGCCGGTCAACTCTCGGGACGCTCCTCGGGGATCGCCTCGGTGGACGGGGCGATGTCCTTCGTCAGGTCCGTCGGGGCGATCTCCGGCGGGGTGGCCGAACCGTTGGCGACCGAGGCGCCGTTGGTGAGGGCCAGCTCCTTGGGAGAGAGCACCGGGGGCCGCGTCGACGGGGTGCGCCGGGCGGATCCGGTCCATGCCGGGCGAGCGGGACGCCTGACGAGCGGGGCGAAGATCTCCGCGATCTCGTCCTTGCCCAGCGTCTCCTTCTCCAGCAGTTCGAGCACCAGGGCGTCGAGGATGTCGCGGTTCTCGACGAGGATCTCCCACGCGTCGTTGTGGGCGGTCTCGATGAGCTTCTTGACCTCCTCGTCGACCAGTGCCGCGACCTCTTCCGAGTAGTCGCGCTGGTGGCCCATCTCGCGGCCCAGGAAGGGCTCCGAGTTGTCGCCGCCGAACTTGATCGCGCCGAGGCGCTCCGTCATGCCGTACTGCGTGACCATCGCGCGGGCCGTCGCCGTGGCCTTCTCGATGTCGTTCGCGGCGCCGGTGGTCGGGTCGTGGAAGACCAGCTCCTCGGCCGCACGCCCGCCCAGCATGTACGCCAGCTGGTCGAGCATCTCGTTGCGGGTCGTGGAGTACTTGTCCTCTTCCGGGAGCACCATCGTGTAACCGAGGGCGCGGCCGCGGGAGAGGATCGTGATCTTGTGGACCGGGTCCGACTGGGGAGAGGCCGCCGCGACCAGGGCGTGTCCGCCCTCGTGGTACGCGGTGATCTTCTTCTCCTTCTCGGACATGATCCGGGTCCGCTTCTGCGGGCCCGCCACGACGCGGTCGATGGCCTCGTCGAGGCTCTCGTTGTCGATGAGCTTCTTGTCGCTGCGCGCCGTCAGGAGCGCGGCCTCGTTGAGCACGTTCGACAGGTCGGCGCCGGTGAAGCCGGGCGTGCGCCGGGCGACGGCGCCGAGATCGACACCCTCCGCCACGGGCTTGCCCTTCTGGTGCACCTTGAGGATCTCCAGGCGGCCCTGCATGTCCGGGCGGTCGACCGCGATCTGCCGGTCGAAGCGTCCCGGGCGCAGCAGCGCCGGGTCGAGGATGTCCGGGCGGTTCGTGGCGGCGATCAGGATGACGCCGCCCTTCACGTCGAACCCGTCCATCTCGACGAGCAGCTGGTTGAGCGTCTGCTCGCGCTCGTCGTGACCGCCGCCCATGCCGGCGCCGCGGTGGCGGCCGACGGCGTCGATCTCGTCGACGAAGACGATCGCCGGAGCGTTCGCCTTCGCCTGCTCGAAGAGGTCGCGCACACGGGAGGCGCCGACGCCGACGAACATCTCGACGAAGTCGGAACCGGAGATCGAGTAGAACGGCACGCCCGCTTCGCCGGCGACGGCGCGTGCGAGCAGCGTCTTGCCCGTACCGGGCGGCCCGTAGAGCAGGACGCCCTTGGGGATCTTGGCGCCGACGGCCTGGAACTTCGCCGGCTCCTGGAGGAACTCCTTGATCTCGTGGAGCTCCTCTACCGCCTCGTCGGACCCCGCCACATCGGAGAAGGTCGTCTTGGGGGTGTCCTTGGTGATCAGCTTGGCCTTGGACTTGCCGAACTGCATGACCTTGGAACCGCCGCCCTGCATCTGATTCATCAGAAACAGGAAGACGACCACGATGAGGACGAAGGGCAGCAGCGAGAGGAGGATCGAGATGAACGGGGACTGCTTGGACGGCGAGACGGTGTAACCCTTCTCGATGTCACCCGCCTCGAACTTCTGCTGCAGCGTGTCGGCGAGCTCGACGCCCTGGTTGCCGATGTAGCTCGCCTGGAACTTGCTGCCGGACTCGCCTTCGAGCTTCTGGCCGTCCTTCAGTTCGATCTTGAGGATTTGTTCGTCACCGGTGGTGAGCTTGGCCTCGTCCACCTGGTTCTTGCTGATCGCCTGGATCACCTTGCCGGTGTCCACCGTCTTGTGGCCGCCGGACGAGCCGACGACCTGCATCAACACGACCACGGCGAGGACGGCCAGCACGATCCACATGACCGGCCCACGGAAGTATCGCTTCACGTCCATCCATACGGAGCGAAGACGCCCCGTCCCTCCTGCCCGTAGGTAAATGCTGCTGTTTGAAAAGACTGTTCTTCGGACGGTACCCCAGCATCGTCACCCGCGACTGCCGGGTACGACGGAGAAACCTGCTTTCGAAGCTTCAACGGCCCGAGGGCGGTGAGGGTTCCCCGGCGGGTCGGCCGAGGTCAGCCGCCGTAGACGTGCGGGGCGAGCGTGCCGACGAAGGGCAGGTTGCGGTACTTCTCCGCGTAGTCCAGCCCATAGCCGACGACGAACTCGTTGGGGATGTCGAAACCGATCCACTTCACATCGATCGCGACCTTTGCGGCATCCGGCTTGCGCAGCAGGGTGCAGACCTCCAGCGAGGCCGGCTCCCGGGAGCCCAGGTTGGACAGCAGCCAGGACAGCGTCAGGCCGGAGTCGATGATGTCCTCGACGATCAGGACGTGCTTGCCCTTGATGTCGGTGTCGAGGTCCTTGAGGATCCGGACGACGCCGGACGACTGGGTGCCGGCCCCGTACGAGGAGACGGCCATCCAGTCCATCGTGACGGGGGTGGACAGCGCGCGCGCCAGGTCCGCCATGACCATCACCGCGCCCTTGAGGACGCCGACGATGAGCAGGTCCTTGCCCGCGTACTCCGCGTCGATCTTCGCGGCCAGCTCGACGAGCTTCGCGTCGATCTCTTCCTTGGTGAGGAGCACCGACTGAAGGTCGGTACCCATGTCCTTCTCGTTCACCCACGTCTCTTTCTCTGCCTGCCGGCCCGGGAAAAGCGCCCCGGGCCGGGCCGGCTGTTCGCCTGCACTTCAGCCGCTCGCGCGTCAGCTCTGCCGAATGACCAGTCTGCCACCCTGCCGCGTCGCCTCGACGCGGCCGGGCAGGTTGATGGCCCGCTGGCCGCGCCAGCCGGTGATCAGGCGGTCGACTTCTTCGAGGTGCCGGGCGAAGAGGGAGCCGGCGGGCGCCCCGGCCTCGATCAGCGCGCGGCGCAGCACCCGGCGGCGTACCGCGGGCGGCAGGACGTAGAGCTTGGCGCACTCCAGCCGGCCGGTCTCGTCGCGTACGGACAGCTCGGCCTCGGCGGCCCAGGTGTCCAGGGCGTCGGCGTCGTCGCGGGAGAGCTGGGCGGTGCGGGCGAGGGCTTCGACGACGCCCTTGCCGAGCGCTTTCTCCAGGGCGGGCAGGCCTTCGTGGCGGAGCCGGGAGCGGGTGTAGGCGGGGTCGATGTTGTGCGGGTCGTCCCAGACGGGCAGGGACTGGACCAGGCAGGCCTTGCGGGCGGTCTGCCGGTCGAGGTGGAGGAAGGGCCGGCGGTAGCGGCCGGACGGCCCGGAGGCGGCGGCCATGCCGGAGAGCGAGCGGATGCCGGAGCCGCGGGCCAGGCCGAGGAGGACCGTCTCGGCCTGGTCGTCGCGGGTGTGGCCGAGCAGGACGGCGGCGGCGCCGTGGCGTTCGGCGGCGGCGTCCAGTGCGGCGTAGCGGGCGTCGCGGGCGGCGGCCTCGGGGCCGCCCTCGCGTCCGACGTGCACGGCGACGGCCTCGACGGGGTCGAGGTCCATGGCGGTGAGCCGGGTGACGACCTCTGCGGCGCGGAGAGCGGATCCCGGCTGGAGGTTGTGGTCGACGGTGATGCCGCCGGCCCGGACGCCGAGCTTGCGGGCCTCGAACGCGAGCGCGGAGGCGAGCGCCATGGAGTCGGCGCCACCGGAGCAGGCGACGAGGACGAGTGGGGTGTCGGGCCGGTCGGCGAGAGCGGGCCGGTCGGCGAGTGCGGACCTGCCCGCGGCTCCGGCCTCGGCGAAGCGGGGGCCGGCGGCGTGCGCGGGGCGCCTCGCCGCGTCGGCGGGCCGGTCGGGGCCGGCGTGCCGGTGGAATTCGGTGGTGACGTCGTGGAGTACGCGGCGGACCGCCAGGCGTATCGCCGCGACCGCAGGATGGGGACCCATGTCCGGTGCCCTTCGTGGAGTTCGGGAGGAGCGTCGAGCGCCGGAACGCGTGAGTCCCGTCACTCAGAGTGCGTCGATGGTGACAGAGGCAAGCTGTTCATCGAGCATTGCACGCCCTCCCGTGCCCCTACGGTCCCTCGGATGGGTGATTGGCGGGCCAATATCGGCCCCCGGGCCGTCCGATGGTCAGGATTCGGCCTTACGGTGCACCCGCGCGACCCAGTCGGCGGGCCGGGCGATCTCGGCTTTGGTCGGAAGGGTGTTCGGTGAGGTCCAGACGCGGTTGAAGCCGTCCATGCCGACCTCTTCGACGACCGATCGTACGAACTTCTCGCCGTCCTTGTACTGCCGGAGCTTGGCGTCCAGGCCGAGGAGCTTGCGCAGCGCCTGGTCGAGACGGCCGGCGCCCTGGGCCCGGCGCCGCTGGAACTTCTCCCGGATCTCGGAGACGGAGCCGACGACCTCGGGGCCCACGCCGTCCATCACGTAGTCCGCGTGTCCTTCGAGGAGGGACATGACGGCGGTGAGGCGGCCGAGCACTTCGCGCTGGGCGGGGGTCTGGACGATGTCGACGAGGCTCCGGCCGCCTTCCTCGCCCTGTTCGCCCTCGGGCCGTCCGGCGCCGGAGAGGGACTGGGCGGCTTCGCGGAGGCGCTCCAGGAAGGTCATCGGGTCGACGTCGGTCTCGTCGAGGAACGTCTGGATCTCGCCCCGGAGGTGGTCGCGGAGCCAGGGCACGCCGGTGAACTGGGTGCGGTGGGTCTCCTCGTGGAGGGCGACCCAGAGCCGGAAGTCGTGCGGGTCGACGTCCAGCTCGCGCTCGACGTGGACGATGTTGGGGGCGACGAGGAGCAGGCGTCCGCCGCCGTCGGCGGAGGCGGGCAGGTCCCTGGTGGCCGGGGCGAACGTCTCGTACTGGCCGAGCACGCGGGAGGCGAGGAAGGAGAGCAGCATCCCGAGCTCGACGCCGGTGACCTTGCCGCCGACCGCGCCGAGGACGGCGCCGCCGGGTCCGCCGGAGCGGCGCTTCTCCATCTTGGCGAGCAGGGGGTGCAGCAGTTCGCGGAAGCCGGCGACGTTGGCCTTGATCCAGCCGGCCCGGTCGACGACGAGGACGGGGGTGTCCTCGGGTTCGGTCCCCTCGGGGATCATCCGGGTGAAGAGCCGGACGTGTTCCTCCGACGCCCGGGCATGCCGCCGCAGCTCCGCGACGACGGCGCGGGCCTCCTCGCGGCTGATGTCGGGGCCGGGCCGGACCAGTCGGGTCGCGGTCGCGACCGCGAGATTCCAGTCGACCATCTGGGCATTACCGATGCTCGTCATGCGTCAACCGTACGTGAGCCCGTCGCCCGGTGGTGGGGTCTTGGCGCCCCCTTGCGCGGCTCTTCGGGTGCTGGGGGCCGCTCAGCGGGCCGGGAGGGCGAGTGCGGTGGCCAGGGCGTCGAGGGCGGGTTCGGCTTCGGCCGCGGAGAGGCTGCCGGAGGCGAGGAAGGCGAAGGCGAGCAGGCGGCCCCGGGGGTCGACGACCGTTCCGGCGAGGGAGTTGACGCCGCTGAGGGTGCCGGTCTTGGCGCGGATCAGGCCGGTGCCCTCGGAGGCTTCCTGGTAGCGGCCGCCGAGGGTGCCGCTGAACCCGGCGATCGGGAGGCCCGTGAGGACCGGGCGCAGTCCGGGGCGGTCGGGGTCGGCGGCGCGGGCGAGGAGGGCGGTGAGGAGGGCGGGGGTGACCCGGTCCTCGCGGTCCAGGCCGCTGCCGTCGGCGAGGTGGGCGCCGGCCACCGGGACCCCCAGCTTCTTCAGTTCGTTGGTGACGGCGCGGCGGGCTCCGGCGAACGAGGCGCTCTCGCCCTTGGCGATGGCGGTCTGCCGGGCGAGGGCCTCGGCGATGTCGTTGTCGCTGTTGGTGAGGGTGCGCTCGACGAGGGCGGCGAGCGGGGCCGAGTGGTGGGTGGCGACGGTGCGGGACTCACGCGCGGGGCGGGCCTCGCGGGGGGCGCCGGTGACCTTGACGCCGGCCTTTCTCAGCTGTGCGGCGAAGGAGCGGGCCGCGTCGCCGGCGGGGTCCTCGCTGCGTTTGGCGGGGCCGCGGTCCGTGTCGTTCAGGCGGCCCTCGTCGACCATCAGGGCGGTGACGGGGGCGATGTTCTCGTTGGGGCTGATCGGGTGGAGCACGGGGCCGGTGTAGCGGGAGGTGTCGTAGGTGAGCCGTACCGGGCCCGCGGGTTCCTCGCCGTCCTCGCGCAGGGCGTCGGCGGCCTCGGCGGCCATCGAGCGCAGGGCCGCCTCGCTCAGCGTGGGGTCGCCGCCGCCGACGAGGGTGAGGGTGCGGGAGTCGGGGGACAGCGCGGCGGTGGTGGCGATGCGGTGGTCGGGGCCCAGGACGGAGAGCGCGGCGGCGGTGGTGGCGATCTTGATGGTGGAGGCCGGGGTCATCGGGGCGGTGGCGCCGGTTCCGTACAGCTGCTCGCCGGTGGCGGTGTCGATGACGGACGCGGCGACCGTGTCGCCGAGTCCGGGCACGCCGATGAGCGGGGCGAGGGTGTCGCGGAGCGCGGCGGCGTCCCTCGGGGCGTGGTGGGTGGCGGTGCCGAGAGCCGGGAGGACGGCCGGGGCGCTGGGGGCCGGGCGGGGGCCTTCGGGCGTCGGGCGGCCGTGATGTGCGCCACCTGTGCGGTCCGCGGCGACTGCCAGTGCCCGCTCGGCCTTACGCTGACCGTTGTCCCAGGGGCCGGCGGCGAGGACGGCGCCGGCGGCGACGACCAGGCCGAGCGCCGCGGAGCCCGCGACGACCTGCCAGGTGTACGCCCCGTTGTGTCTGTTCTTCAGGACCTTCAGCCCGCCCCACCGGTCCGACGGGCGCATCGACGGTCTTTCCACCGGCTCGGCCACCGTTGACCAGCCCCTTTCGCGAGCACTCTTCTGCGTGGGGGACACTTAATCACCAGTCGTATGTGTTGATCATGGAGGAGCCACCCGTGGAGTTCGACGTCACCATCGAGATCCCGAAGGGTTCGCGGAACAAGTACGAGGTGGACCACGAGACCGGTCGGATCCGCCTGGACCGTCGACTCTTCACCTCGACCAGCTACCCGGCCGACTACGGCTTCGTCGAGAACACCCTCGGCGAGGACGGCGACCCGCTGGACGCGCTGGTCATTCTGGACGAGCCGACCTTCCCCGGTTGCCTCATCAAGTGCCGCGCCATCGGCATGTTCCGGATGACCGACGAGGCGGGCGGCGACGACAAGCTGCTCTGCGTCCCGGCGTCCGACCCGCGGGTGGAGCACCTGCGCGACATCCACCACGTGTCGGAGTTCGACCGTCTGGAGATCCAGCACTTCTTCGAGGTCTACAAGGACCTGGAGCCGGGCAAGTCCGTCGAGGGCGCCGACTGGGTCGGCCGTACCGAGGCGGAGGCCGAGATCGAGGCCTCGTACAAGCGTCTTGAGGCGCAGGGCGGCGCGCACTGACGTCCCTCTTCCGGTTCCGTTTGTGAGCCGGACGGCCGTCTCGGAACGGGCGGTGCACCCTCACGGGTGTGCCGCCCGTTTCGTTGTCCGCACTTCCGCGCGTGCGGTGCCCATGCCGGTGGCCATACTGGGCACACGTGCGGCGGGACACCCGCCCAGGGGTGTGCGGTCGAGGAGGAACGAGGTCGAGTGGTGGCGGAATCGGGCGGTCCTGAGGACCAGAAGCCCCAGTCCGACGAGGCGCGGAGCGCTTTCGCCCCGCCCGCGGGGACGAGTCAGCCGGCGTCGCCGCCCGAGGAGGACCATCCGACGTCGGAGTTCGCGCTGCCGACCGGTGTGCACCAGGACCAGGGCGGTCCGGCCGCTTCCGGCGGGGGCTCCGGGGGCGGTTCGAACCACGACACGCTGAGTTCCGCTTTCACCCCGCCGAGCACGTACAGAGCCCAGCAGTCGCCGCCCGCGTTCACCCCGGCGCAGGGCATTCCGATGGTCAGGCTGACCAAGGAGGCGCCCTGGCAGGACCGGATGCGCACGATGCTGCGGATGCCGGTGACCGAGCGCCCGGCCGCGGAGTCCATCCAGCGCACGGACGACGACACGGGCCCCGCGGTGCCGCGCGTGCTCGACCTGACGCTGCGTATCGGGGAGCTGCTGCTGGCGGGCGGCGAGGGCGCCGAGGACGTCGAGGCGGCGATGTTCGCGGTGACCCGGTCCTACGGTCTCGACCGCAGCGAACCGACGGTCACGTTCACCCTGCTGTCGATCTCGCACCAGCCGTCGCTGGTCGACGACCCGGTGACCGCGAGCCGTACCGTACGCCGCCGGGGCACCGACTACACCCGGCTGGCAGCCGTGTTCCGGCTGGTCGACGACATCACCAGCACGGACACCGAGATCTCGCTGGAGGAGGCCTACCGGCGGCTCGCGGAGATCCGCCGTAATCGCCACCCCTATCCGGGCTGGGTGCTGACGGCGGCCGCGGGGCTGCTGGCCGGTTCGGCCTCCGTGCTGGTCGGCGGCGGCTTCCTGGTGTTCGTCGTGGCGGCGGCGGGCGCGATGCTCGGCGACCGTCTCGCGTGGCTGTGCGCCGGGCGCGGGCTGCCGGAGTTCTACCAGTTCACGGTGGCCGCGATGCCGCCCGCCGCGATGGGGGTGGCGCTGACGCTGACCCATTCGACGGACGTCCGGCCGTCCGCGGTGATCACCGGTGGGCTGTTCGCGCTGCTGCCCGGGCGGGCGCTGGTGGCGGGGGTGCAGGACGGGCTGACCGGTTACTACATCACCGCCTCGGCCCGGCTGCTGGAGGTCATGTACTTCTTCATCGGGATCGTCGCGGGCGTGCTGATCATCCTGTACCTGGGGGTGCAGCTGGGGGCCCAGCTCAATCCCGAGGCCGAGTTCATCCCCAACGACCGCCCGGCGCTGCAGATCCTGGTGTCGATGACGCTGAGCCTGGCCTTCGCGATCCTGCTCCAGCAGGAGCGGTCCACCGTGCTGGCGGTCACCCTCAACGGGGGTGTGGCCTGGATCATCTTCGGGGCGATGGCCCGGACCGGAGACATCTCGCCGGTCGCGGCGACGGCGGTGGCCGCCGGTCTGGTGGGGCTGTTCGGCCAGTTGTTCTCGCGCTACCGCTTCACGTCCTCGCTGCCGTACATCACGGCGGCGATCGGGCCGCTGCTGCCCGGTTCGGCGACGTACTTCGGTCTGCTGGGCGTGGCGCAGAACGAGGTGAACCGGGGGCTGACCTCGCTGTCGACGGCCGTCGCGACGGCCCTGGCCATCGCGATCGGGGTGAACCTGGGGAGCGAGATCTCGCGGCTGTTCATGGGGGTGCCGGGCGCGGTCGGCGGGGCGAACCGGCGGGCGGCGAAGCGGACCCGCGGGTTCTGAGCCCGCGGCGACCTGCCCGTTCCCGTTACCGACCCCTCCGTATCCCGAGCCCCGCGGCACGCCGCCTAGGATGGCGCCTACTCCCCTTCAACGGCCGAGAGCCGAACCGCGGCCGAGAGCCGCCAGCCGAAACAGGAGATCATGGCGAAGCCGTCCGGTCACCACCTCTTCAACGCCTTCCGTGGCGCGCTCATCGGCACCGCGGAGGCCGTACCCGGCGTCAGCGGTGGCACCGTCGCACTGATCACCGGCGTGTACGAGAAGCTGATCGGCGGCGCCGGTCACGTCACCAGCGCGCTGCGGATGGCCGTGTCCGACCTGCCGCGCGGCCGGGGCGCCGCGCGCGCCAGGGCCGAGCTGAGGAACGTCGACTGGATGGTCGTGGTTCCGCTGCTGATCGGCATGGCGGCGGCGCTGGTGCTCTCGGCCAAGCTGATCGCGCCGGTGGTCGAGGAGCACCCCCAGTTCGCGTACGCCCTGTTCTTCGGGCTGGTGCTGGCCTCGCTGTGGGTGCCCTACTCGGGCTCCGGACAGCGCTGGACCGGCGGGAACTACGTACTCTGCCTGGTCGTCGCCGTGGCCGCCTTCGCCCTGACCGGGCTGCCGCCGGGCGAGATGCCGACCCATCCGGTGGTGGTCGCGCTGGCGGGCTCGGTCGCGATCTGCGCCCTGGTGCTGCCGGGGGTCTCCGGTTCGTTCCTGCTGCTGACGCTGGGCCTGTACGAGCCGACGATCGACGCCGTCAACGAGCGCGACTTCGGCTACCTCGCCGCCTTCGCGCTGGGCTGCGTGGTGGGGCTGGCGCTCTTCGTGAAGCTGCTGAAGTGGCTGCTGGAGAACTACCACCACGTGACGCTGGTCGTGATGACCGGTCTGATGGCGGGGTCGCTGCGCGCGCTGTGGCCCTGGCAGGACGACGACCGCGGTCTGCTCGCCCCCAGCGGTTCGGTGGGCCTGACCTGCGCTCTGATCGTGCTCGGCGCGCTCGTGGTGATCGCCGTCCTGGTGGTCGAGCACCGGGCGCGCGACAAGCAGCCCAAGGAGCCCGCCGCCGCGCCCAGGCGCGGCCGGCACGCGCGCGTGGGCTCGGGCTCCGGGCGCGACTGAGCCCCGCGTACGGGGACGGGCGACAGCAGTACGGGTGAGGGCGTTCCGCCGGGCCGACACGGCCCCGCGAGGCGCCCTCACCCCTGTGCCCTCCCGTGCGGCGCCCGCCTGCCGCGTCCGCCACCCGGGTACCCGGGACCCCCGGGTGCGCCACCCGGGCTGCCGGGTCCGATATATCCCCCTACGGTGAGGCGCGTGGCATCAGGCACGACAGAAGGAGCCCCCGCATGCTCACGCCCGTCAACGTCGCCGTCATCTACTACTCCTCCACCGGCACCGTCGCCACGATCGCGAAGGCCATCGCCGGGGACGCGGAGCGGGCCGGGGCGCGGGTGCGGCTGCGCCGGGCGGCGGAGCTCGCCCCGCAGGCGGCCATCGACTCCAACCCGGCGTGGGCCGAGAACGTGACCGCGACCGCGGACATCCCCGAGGTCTCGCAGGACGACATGGCGTGGGCGGACGCGGTGATCTTCGGTTCGCCGACCCGGTACGGGAACGTCACCGCCCAGCTGAAGCAGTTCATCGACACGCTCGGCGGGATGTGGCAGGCGGGGCAGCTCGCCGACAAGGTCTACAGCGGCTTCACCTCCAGCTCCACCACCCACGGCGGCCAGGAGTCCACGCTGCTCGCGCTCTACAACACGATCCACCACTTCGGCGGCATTCTCGTCGCCCCCGGGTACACCGATCCCTCGAAGTTCGTGGACGGCAACCCGTACGGCACCTCGCACGTCTCCGGGCAGGGCGACCTCCCGGTCGGCGAGCAGACCCTGACGGCCGCCCGGGTGCAGGCCGAGCGGGTCGTGAAGTTCACCCGGGCGATCAAGGCGGGCCTGGCCGCGGAGAGCTGACGCCGCGCCGAGAGCCGACCCCGCACCCCGGCCCCCGACCGCTTCGGCCGAGAGAAGGGCTCCACCATGCCGCTGCACCGCGGTGCCCACCCGGAACAGGACGAACCCTCCGAGGAGCGGCGCAGACTCGCCCTGAACCCGTTCTTCGGCGAGACGGACCCGACGGCCGCGATGAACACCGCGCCGCCCCGGCACCGGCTGCCCGACGGGCCGCTGCCTCCGCGCACCGCGTACCGGCTGGTCCACGACGAGCTGATGCTCGACGGCAACTCCCGGCTCAACCTGGCCACGTTCGTCACCACCTGGATGGAACCGCAGGCCGACGTCCTGATGGGTGAGTGCCGGGACAAGAACATGATCGACAAGGACGAGTACCCGCGCACCGCCGAGCTGGAGCGGCGCTGTGTGGCGATGCTCGCCGACCTGTGGAACGCGCCCGATCCGAGGGCGGCCGTGGGGTGTTCGACCACCGGGTCGAGCGAGGCGTGCATGCTCGCGGGGCTCGCCCTGAAGCGGCGCTGGGCGAAGCGGAACGCGGACCGCTATCCGGCCACGGCGCGGCCCAATCTGGTGATGGGCGTCAACGTGCAGGTCTGCTGGGAGAAGTTCTGCGCCTTCTGGGAGGTGGAGGCCCGGCTCGTCCCGATGGAGGGCGAGCGGTTCCACCTCGACCCGGCGGCCGCCGCCGAGCTGTGCGACGAGAACACCATCGGGGTCGTCGGCGTCCTCGGCTCCACCTTCGACGGGTCCTACGAGCCGGTCGCGGAGCTGTGCGCGGCCCTGGACGCCCTCCAGGAGCGGACCGGCCTCGATATCCCGGTCCATGTGGACGGGGCGTCCGGCGCGATGGTGGCGCCCTTCCTCGACCCGGACCTGGTGTGGGACTTCCGGCTGCCGAGGGTGGCGTCGATCAACACCTCGGGCCACAAGTACGGCCTCGTCTACCCGGGGGTCGGCTGGGCGCTGTGGCGTACGGCGGACGCGCTGCCGGAGGAGCTGGTCTTCCGGGTCAACTACCTGGGCGGGGAGATGCCGACGTTCGCGCTGAACTTCTCCCGGCCCGGGGCGCAGGTGGTCGCGCAGTACTACACGTTCCTGCGCCTCGGGCACGAGGGTTACCGCGCGGTCCAGCAGGCCTCCCGGGACGTGGCCCGCGGCCTGGCCCGCGCGGTGGAGGAGCTGGGCGACTTCCGGCTGCTCACCCGGGGCGACGAGCTGCCGGTGTTCGCGTTCACGACGAACGCGGACGTCCACGCGTACGACGTGTTCGACGTGTCCCGCCGGCTGCGGGAGCACGGCTGGCTGGTGCCCGCGTACACCTTCCCGGCCAACCGGCAGGACCTGTCGGTGCTGCGCGTGGTGTGCCGCAACGGGTTCTCCTCGGACCTGGCCGAACTGCTGGTCGAGGACCTGAAGCTGCTGCTTCCCGAACTCCGCTCCCAGAAGCACCCGTTGAGCCATGACCGGGCGGCCCCGGCGGCCTTCCACCACTGAGCGCGGCTTCCGGCGCCACCCGGAGCACGGCTACCGGCTGAGGCGCGCGAACCTGACCACCGCCAGCGGGAAGAACACCGCGATGATGGCCACCGGCCAGAGCACGGCCAGGAGCCCGGCGTGCTCGGCCGCCCAGGAGCCGGTCGCGCCGCCCGGATTGCCGAACAACTCCCGTACGGCGGTGGCCGTGGCGGACATCGGGTTCCACTCGACCACCGCGCCCAGCCAGCCCGGCATCGACTCGGGGGCGGCGAAGACGTTGGAGAGGAAGCCGACCGGCCAGACCAGGATCTGGACCGCCGAGACCATCTCGGGCCGCCCCGCCACCATGGCCAGCAGGATGCCGACCCAGAGCATCGCGAACCGCAGCAGGAGCAGCAGCCCGAACGCCCCCAGCGCGGCGGCGGCCCCGTGGTGCCAGCGCCAGCCGACCGCGTACCCGACCCCGGTCATCACCGCGAGCGCGGCCGTCGACTGGAGCATGTCCGCGGCGCTGCGGCCGACCAGGACGGCGCCGGGGACCATCGGCATCGAGCGGAAGCGGTCGATGACGCCCTTGCCGAGGTCCTGGGTGACCGCGAGCATCGTGCTCTCCAGGCCGAAGGCCATGGTCAGCGCGAGCATCCCGGGGACCAGGTACTCGGTGGGGTCGCCGTCCACGCCCCGGCCGCCGCCGACCAGATACGTGAACATCAGCAGCAGCATCACCGGGAAGACCAGGTTGACCAGGACCGCGACGGGCTGCCGGGCCCAGTGCGCCAGTTCGCGGCGGGTCATCGTCCAGGAGTCGGCCAGGGCCCAGCCGAGCAGCCCGGACGCCCCGCCCGGTCCGGGCGCCGTCGTCGTCGCGCTCATCCCGCCACCTCCGCCTTCTCGGCATTCGCCGTCTTCTCCGGACGCCGTACGTCGTCGGGCCGCCCGGTCAGCGACAGGAACACCTCGTCCAGGGTGGGGCGGCGCACCGCGATGTCCTCCGCCTCGATGCCCGCCTCCTCCAGCACCCGCACCGTCCGCGCCAGGGCCGCCATCCGGTCCGGGGCGGGCGCGCCGATCCGCCGCCGGTCGGCGTCCAGCACCAGGTCCGCGCCGCCGAGCAGGGCGCCCGTCTCCACCAGGCGGGACGCGTCGCGCAGGACGATGTCGATCCGGTCGCCGCCGACGAGGGCCTTCAGCTCGTCGGGGGTGCCCTCGGCGACCGCCCGGCCGCCGTCGATCAGGGAGATCCGGTCGGCCAGCTGGTCCGCCTCCTCCAGATACTGCGTGGTCAGCAGCACCGTGGTGCCGCCGCCCACCAGGGACCGCACCGCCTCCCACACCTCGGTCCGGCCTCGCGGGTCGAGGCCGGTCGTCGGCTCGTCGAGGAACAGCACGTCCGGATCGGTGATCAGCGAGGCTGCCAGGTCGAGGCGCCTGCGCATGCCGCCGCTGTACTGCTTGACGGCCTTGCGCCCGGTGTCCGCGAGGCCGAACCGTTCCAGCAGCTCGTCCGCCCGGCTGCCCGCCCGGCGTGCGCCCAGGTGGTACAGCCGCCCGAACATCTCCAGGTTCTGCCGGCCGCCGAGCTGCTCGTCCACCGCCGCGTGCTGGCCGAGCAGCCCGATCCTGCGCCGCACCTCGCCCGCCCGCTCGGTGACGTCGAGGCCGGCCACGGTCACCCGGCCCGTGTCGTGGCGCAGCAGCGTCGACAGGATCCGTACGGCGGTGGTCTTGCCCGCGCCGTTGGGGCCGAGCACGCCGTGCACGGTGCCGCTGCCGACGGCCAGGTCCAGTCCGTCCAGGGCGCGCTTCTCCCCGTACCGCTTGTGCACGCCGTCCATGACGATCGCGTCGGTCACGATTCCCGCACCCTCCTGTAGTCAAACTTGACTAGAAGGTCGAAGATAAACCCCGCTCGGTCATTCGTCAAACTTGATTAGTCGCGGTCCCCGGGATCGGGCACCCCGGTGGCGTAGGGGTTCTCCTCGCCATCGGCGAGCACCCCGACGAACGGGTCGCCCTCGCCCGCGAAGGTGTACGCGCCGCCCTCGACGCGGGCGATCAGCCCCCGGGTCCACTCCACGCCGGCGTCGGCCGAGTGCACCCACAGGTTCATGATCTCGCCGATGTGGCCGAGGGATTCGGGGCCGTCCTCGGGCGTGTAGTACTCGGTGACCGAGGTCCGCCACTCCTTCATGGCCTCCACGCGCTCCTTGAGCAGCGCGACGGCCTCCTCCCGGGGCAGGTCGACGATGAACCCGACCGCCGCCGAGAGGACGTCCATCTGCTGGTCGTAGGAGCGGATGGCGTCACGCAGCAGGGCGCGGTACTCCGCCAGCCCCTCGTCCGTGACCTCGTACTCGGTGCGCGGCGGTCCGCCGACCGTGGAGGGGGCCGTCTCGTGCGCGAGGAGCAGTCCCTGCTTCGCCATCTGCTTCAGGGCGTGGTAGATCGACCCGGGCTTGGCGTTGGACCACTCGTGGGCGCCCCAGTACTCCAGGTCGTTGCGGACCTGATAGCCGTGTGCGCGGCCGTGCATGCGCACGGCGCCGAGGACCAGCAGCCGGATCGCGGACATGACACCCTTTCCTATTCAACTTTGACTAGGGTATCCCGCCCCGAGGACGGAGGGTCAGGCCAGGTCGAGTCAGGTCGAGTCGGGTCGGGTCGGGTCGGGTCGGGTCGGGTCGGGTCGGGTCGGGTCAGAACGGGAAGACCGAGCGGCCGTGCTGGATCGACATCCACCTCTGCGTGGTGAACGCCTCGACCACGGCCTCGCCGTTCAGCCGCCCCACCCCGGACGTCTTCTCGCCGCCGAACGCGGCCGGCGGATCGTCCTGCACAGTGGAGTCGTTGACGTGGAACATCCCGCTGACGATGCGCTGCGCGAACTTCACCCCGCGCTCCGCGTCCCGGGTGTGCACCGCGCCGCTGAGACCGTACGGGCCCTCGTTGACGATCCGCGCGGCCTCCTCCTCGCCGTCGAACGTCATCAGCAGGGCCACCGGGCCGAGGATCTCCTGGTGAAGCAGCGGGGAGTCCTCCGCGAGGCCGGTGAGGACGGTCGGGCCGACGACGTTGCCGACGGTCCGGCCGCGCACGAGCGCCGTCGCGCCGTCCGCGAGCGCCCGTTCGACGAGGGTGTCCAGCGCGTCGGCCTGGAAGGCGTTGATGACCGGTCCGATCCGGGTCTCCGGGTCTCTCGGGTCCCCGGTCCTCAGGGCCGCCACCTCGGCGGTGAACCGCTCGGTGAACTCCGCCGCCACCGACCGGTCCACCAGGATCCGGTTGGCCGCCATGCTGACCTGCCCCTGGTGCAGGAAGCGGCTGAAGACGGCCGCCCTGACCGCGTAGTCGACGTCGGCGTCCTCCAGCACCACCAGGGCGCTGTTCCCGCTCAGTTCGAGGATGGTCCGCTTGAAGGCGCCCGCCGCGGTGGCGGCGATGTGCCGGCCGACCCGGTCGGAGCCGGTGAACGAGATCACCTTGGGCACGGGGTGCTCGATGAACGCGTCACCGATCTCGGCGCTGTCGGTGATCACCACGTTGAGCAGCCCGGCCGGCAGCCCCGCGTCCTCGAATATCTTCGCGATCAGGCCGCCGCCCACGACGGGCGCGTTCTGATGGGGCTTCACGACGACCGCGTTGCCGAGCGCCAGGGCGGGCGCGACGGACTTCATCGTCACCAGGAAGGGGAAGTTGAAGGCGCTGATGACGCCCACGACGCCGACGGGGAGCCGGTAGAGCCGGTTCTCGCGGCCGTCCCCCACGGCGGGCAGCAGCCGCCCCGTGGGCCGCAGGGCCTGGCGGATCGCCTCGCGCAGGAACTCCGTCGCGCCCCGGATCTCGTACTGGGCCCGCAGCCGGGTGCCGCCCAGCTCGTCGATGATCGCCTCGACGATCTCCTCCGTACGCTCACCGGTGACACGGAGCGCGCGTTCGAGGACGGCGCGACGCTCGTACGGATTGACGGCGGCCCATTCCTGCTGCGCGCGCTCGGCGGCCCGGTAGGCCCGGTCGACCTCCAGCGCGGTGGCCACGGTGACGGCGGCGAGTTTCTCACCGTTGTAGGGATTGAAATCGATGATGTCCCACGAGCCGCTGCCGGTCAGCCACTCGCCGTCGATGTACTGGTGGGCCAGTTCATGGAAGAAGGACATGCAATCCCTTACTGCAGGCGTTCGCAGACTCCTGATGTGACGTCATCGTACTGAGAAATTACGCCAGTTGGAGTAGGCCGCGCAGAAGATCCCGACTGTCTTCCGGGGTGGGGCTGTCCTGGGTGAGACCCGTCATGGCCTTTTCGTACTGGGCGACTTCCTCGGGCTTGTCCAGATAGAGCGCGCTCGTCAACTGCTCCAAATAGACAATGTCCGACAGATCGGATTCCGGGAAGCGCAGCATCGTGAACGATCCGCTCTCGCCGGCATGACCGCCATGACTGAAGGGCATGACCTGGAGCGTGATGTTCGGTTGCTCCGACATATCGATCAGATGCCGCAATTGGGCACGCATGACGTCGCGATCGCCGTACGGGCGGCGCAGCGCCGCCTCGTCGAGAACGGCGTGGAACGTCGGGGCGCGCTCCGAGACGAGGGCCTTCTGGCGCTCCAGCCGGAGGGCCACCCGGCGGTCGACCTCGGCGGGCGAGGCTCCGCGCATCCCGCGCGAGACGACGGCGTGGGCATACGCCTCGGTCTGCAACAGCCCGTGCACGAACTGCACTTCATAGATACGAATGAGGGAGGCCGCACCCTCCAGACCGATGTACGTCTGGAACCAGCCGGGCAGGACGTCTCCGTAACTGTGCCACCAGCCGGCCACGTTGGCCTCACGGGCCAGACCGAGGAGGGAGTCGCGCTCCGCCTCGTCCGCGACTCCGTAGAGCGTGAGCAGGTCTTCGACGTCCCTGGCCTTGAAGCTCACCCGTCCCAACTCCATGCGGCTGATCTTCGATTCGGAGGCCCGGATCGAGTAGCCGGCCGCCTCACGGGTGATTCCGCGCGACTCCCGCAGCCTCCTGAGCTGAGAGCCCAGAAGGATGCGCCGCACCACCGATCCACTCGACTCGCCTGCCGACACTGGTCCGATCCTCCCCATCGCTTCCCCTGGCATCCGGAGCCCCCCAACCCCGACTGCCGGATTCTGCCACCAAACGCTTCAGCCCGTACTCATTCGATTACGGAAATGGGAAGACGTTTAGGAAGCTCCCGAAACTGGCCTCGGGAAGAAATACCCCGGAACCACCACGGTATCGGGCAGGTCCGGCACGTGCACGTGCATCTGCCCTTGCATCTGCCCTGCGCATTCGGAACCATGGTCCTCGCGCACCTGCGTGCTCGTGTTGTGCCGCTG